>JAKSJQ010000064.1 GCA_024402115.1 Bacteroidales bacterium
CTGAGGGTCGCGACGGCTGCGACGACCTGATATGAGGTCAGCGCGGACATGAAGAGTCCTATGCTGCAATAGGTCATGATCAGCAGGAACATGGATGCCAATCCTGCAAGTATGAGGGTCACATCCGGGTTCGGAACGACGATGCACACAGCCACCGATGGGAGTGCGAGCACCCCGACCAGCACTGCGGTACATGCGAGGGTCGCAAGGAACTTTCCGGCGATGATCTCGACGCTGCTCACCGGAGAAGAGTACAGCAGCTTGTCCGAGCCCGAAGCATATTCTCGGCTCATCAGGTTCATCGTCAGCAGCGGTATGTAGAGGTAGATGCTATCCTGGATGACCTCGTAGATTCCACGTCCACCGAGCACCACTCCCGCGGTCGCGCTGAAGGTGATGGTGTTGCCCAGCGCCTTGATCTTCACGATCTCGTTCAGAATGTCGATGAAGGCACTGCCGATCTGCGCTGCGAGCACGACGATAAGTATCCATGCCACCGGTGAATAGAAAAGGGTGGCAAGCTCCGTCCGCGCAATTCTTCTGATAATCCTGAAATCCATCTCCTATGCCCTCCTTCTTCTCATCAGTACCCACACAGCCATCGCAAGGATCAGTACAGGAAGCACTACGACGTACGCAATCCTGACTGCGACGATGCCGTTGGTCGTTATCCTCATCGATGTATCCTTCGGATGGATACGGTCTATTCGTACAGGGAACCTTCCGCCGGAAATCCACTGGAAGCCCTTTATAATAAGCTGGTAGTTCGCCGCCTCGAAGCCTTCGCGCTCGATGGTCATCTCGGAATTGGAAAGGCAATCGGCATCGCCCACGACGATGATCCTCTGATCTCCGCGAGAGAGCGCATAAGCAGTCACATAGCTGCCGAGCACTTCCCCATCAGTCTCGTCGCACTCGACGATATCGTCCTTGAATCCGCTGTAGTCGCTCTCCAGCCACGAATCGCTCGGGCTGATGAGCAATGGTCTCGCCTCGAAATCGCTCTCGCCTTCCAGGCGCTCAAGAGCCACGCAACCCGGCATGGTCACGCGTCCATCGTCCGCAGCGAGTCCTCTGAAGCAGTCGTCTATTCCGCCAATTCCCTCGGCCGCCTGCGCAAGTACAAGGCTTGACGAGAAATCCCCCGCCGTCCTTGCGATCTGCCTGTCCGAAGCCTTCAGTCCCAGCTCCCTGAGGATAGGCTCAGTTGCCTCCTGATGGCCGTAGTCGGTCAGGATCATCATGTTTCCACCGCGGCTGAGATAACCGCGGAAATTCTCCATCTGCTGATCCGAAAGGCTCGTCACAGGATCAGCCACGACAAGCATTTCGATGCTCTCAGGTATAGGCTGATCAAAACTTGTATATACGACGTCGAAACCCTGGTTTATGAGCGCATATCGCTGATATGCCGAGACCGTGAAGTCACTGTAATCCTGGAGCGAGGTGCCGCTCACTGAGCGTTCCCCGTTGCCTGTCACAAGACCCACGATCGGAGGTTCACCGGTAAGCTTGGCGAGCACGGCTGTGATCTCAGCCTCCGATGGTTCACTCATATTGTCCTCATAGTTGCGGAGCAAGGCCGTCTTTCCGTCATAGATGATCTCGCGAACGAATGCATGATCTTCGCTGCGTACCGCCTCCACATCGCTCATCTCCTCCGGAGTACGGAACATCCTCGGGTTCAGGTTGTAGATAGTGGTGAGGTAATCGCGAGCCTCTTCCAGGCCCATGGAAGCCAGTTTCCTGCTGGTTCTCTTGGTCGAGCAGTCATCGTAGTAATAAATAGTATGCTCCTCGATGTCAGGCTTGGTCAGCTTATACTGCTCGAAGACACTCTTCGGAAAGAGGGTCTGGAGGAGATATTTAGACGACATGTTGTCGAACAGGTTGACGTAGTTGTTCACGACTATCTTTCCGTCCATCTGCCTGAGCACCTGCTTCGAGGTCTCGGTAATGGAGTTCTGCCTGGCGCGGGTAGCGTCATGGATACCGATGAGTGCAGGACGCGAGCTGACGAACGCTGTTCCGGCGACTGCCAGCAGCAGCAATGCTGCCGCAGCGTACTTCCGGATCGGTTTCATGTTCAGGCGAGGGAAAGATATTCTCATCACCGTGAGGCCCAGGAAGAGGACGACGATGGCGATGAAATAGAAGAAGTCATCCGTTCTGAAGACACCGTCGAGGAAGGCGGATGTCCTTCCGTTGATCGAGAGCCAATGCGCGATGTTCCTCAGCAGCTCGTAGTGCCTTCCCATGCTTCCAATCTTGCCGAGTATCGCGAGCGTTGCAAGGCTGCCGACAGCTGCGACGACCTGGTATGTCGTCAGGGATGAGAAGAAGAGGCCGATGGCACAGGATGCAAGTATCTGCAGGTAGATTCCGAGCAGGCCGACCAGCACCGGTGCGACGTCAAGGTCCACTATGAAGTATGCACTTCCGACGAGCGTAAGGGTCGGAATCACCATCAGGCAAAGACCCATGACGGCGGCAGCGAGGAACTTACCGATGACGAACTGGGTGGATGTGACCGGGGATGAATAGACCAGCTTTATGGAGCCGGACGAGGTCTCCCTTGCCACGAGGCCCATCGTCAGCAGAGGTATGTAGATATAGATATTCTGTACTATCGACTCAAGGAAGCTCGCATAACCCAGGTATACGTTCTTCGTCAGCGAGGCGGTGTTTCCGTAAAGATCGACTATACTTACCGTGGATGCTATATGCTTCACGAAGCTCGCCGAAGTGAGAACTGTGAACACGACGAGAATGAACCACGCGATCGGAGAACCGAACAAGGATGCCAGTTCCGTCCGCGTGATACGTCCGATTATGCGTGTTCCCCTGTGATCAGACATTGTTCTTCAGCTTTCCTGAGAGTTGCGCAAAGATGACGTCGAGAGAAGTGTGGTCGAGGGCGATCTCCTTCAGGTGCCAGCCGTTCGCGATGCTCTGCTCGATCACCCTTTCGGTGATTTCGTCGCTGCCGTCGAAACGGACGCGGAAGCTGCCCTTCGAGAGTTCCTCGACGTTCAGTACATTGCCGATCGCTGCGAGCTCATCCTTGGTCGGAGGCACGCCGAAGCTCGCCGTGAAGCTGTTCGGAACGACATAGTCATTGAAGTCCTTCATCGAGCCGGAGAATACGACATGGCCGTGGTCTATCATCCTGATCTCGTCGCAGGTCGCCTGCACTTCGGAGAGGATGTGGGTCGAGATGAGCACTGCATGGTCCACCGCAATCTCCTTCACGAGGTTGCGGATCTCCACGATCTGGTTCGGGTCGAGGCCGTTGGTAGGCTCGTCGAGCACGACGAAACGAGGGTCATGGACGATGGCCTGGGCAATGCCGACACGCTGCTGGTAGCCTCCGGAAAGGTTCTTTATGAGACGGTCGCTGAAGTGCGTGATCTCGCACCTCTCCTTCGCAGCATCGACTGCCTTCCTGATCTTCGACGGGTCCATTCGCCTGAGCACAGCGCAATGCACGAGGTACTCGTCGACGGTGAGGTCGGGATGGAGAGGCGGCTTCTGAGGGAGGAACCCGATTTCCTTCTTGGCTTCGACGGGGTTCTTGCGAAGGTCAATGCCGTTGATGAAGACGTCACCTTCGGTCTGGTTGAGAACTCCGCAGATGATGTTCATGGTTGTGGACTTTCCTGCTCCGTTGGAACCGAGGAGGCCGAGGATTCCGTTCTTCTCGATCGAGAAATTGATGTCCCTGATGGCCCAGTCTACTGCATATCGATGCGAAAGATGTATGACGTCTACTATATTGGGCATTTCACTGTTTCTTTTATATCCCGACAAATATAGCAAAAAAGTGCTTTCGGTGCGCGCTGACTTCCTCCCTACTCGTCGAAACGCACCCTGACCGACATTATGTCGCCATTATAACCGAGAATCTGCCTGTAGAGACCGGGGCCGAACTGCTCCCACTCGCGACCGTCCGCGCTGATGAACGTACTGCTTTCCTTCATAGTCAAGTTCCTGAAAAACGGCAACGAATATAAGAATTGTTGCCATATAATTCCTAAATTTGGCGCGGCAAAAAATTCAGACGACAACCAGAATGGGAAACGAGATCAAGGCAAAAGCAAAGGACATCAAGGCAATATTCTTCGACATTGACGGCACGCTCGTGCCAATCAACGGAAAGCAGATCCCAATCAGTGCAAGAAAAAGCATCGAAGCCCTCCGCGCGAAGGGCATAAAGACCATCATCGCGACCGGACGCCACAGCAGCGAGATCAAGGGCCTGCCGGTGATGGACACCAAATTCGACGGATACCTCACGCTCAACGGCTCCCTCATCCTCGACGAAACGATGCAGGCATACGCCGGAACCCCTATCCCGAAAGGAGACATGGAAGTCCTGTCGCAGATGTTCCTGGTATCGAAGATCCCGTTCATCATGATCGGCGAGAAGAAAAGGTACATCAACTTCGTGAACTCCACCGTCGTCGACGTCCAGTCCAGCACCAACGGAACCATTCCCGACATCGACAACTACGAGGGCGAGGACATCTACCAGATCGTCGCATTCATCCCTCCACACCAGAGGGAAATCCTGAAGTCGATCCTGGATGAATGCAGCATCACAAGCTGGAACGAAATGGGAATCGACATCATTCCGAAGGGCGCAGGAAAGCAGGTCGGAATCACGGCATACCTCGAAGCCAACGGCCTCACACCGGACAACATCATGGCATTCGGCGACGGCGAGAACGACATCGAGATGCTCAAGCTGGCTGGAATCGGCGTCGCCATGGGCAACGCTTCGGACAAGGTCAAGGATGCAGCCGACTATGTGACCGACGGTGTTGACGTGGACGGAGTCGAGCATGCACTCAAGCACTTCGGCCTGATCTAAGCCACCGCAGGCAGAACCATTACGAAACTCGAACAACCGCAGAAAATGAAAAAGATACTCCTCACCCTCGTGACCATCCTCATCGCAGGCTCGCTCAGCGCGCAGCAGGCCGAGAACCCATACTCAGCCGAAAAGATGAAGGAAACCTACACCAAGACCGAAGTCATGATCCCGATGCGCGACGGCGTCAAGCTCTTCACCGCCATCTATGAGCCAAAGGACAAGAGCGTCAAGCACCCGGTGCTGATGGAGCGCACCTGCTACACGGTCGCACCATACGGTGAGGACAAGTTCATGAACTTCGGCGGCTATGCCAAGTACGTCGACGCAGGCTACATCCTCGTCTTCCAGGACGTGCGCGGAAAGAACATGTCCGAAGGTGAGTTCGAGGAGATCCGCGCGTTCATCGAGAACAAGCAGCTGAACAAGCGCAAGCCGGAAAAGAACATCGGCCAGACCGACGAAGCCAGCGACACCTACGACACCGTCGAATGGATAGTCAACAACACCAACAACAACGGTTGCGTAGGCCAGAAGGGCATCTCCTACCCTGGCTTCTACACCACCATGGCGGCCCTCAGCGGTCATCCTGCGCTCAAGGCCGTGTCACCTCAGGCACCGGTGACCGACTGGTACATGGGCGATGACGTACACCACAACGGAGCCTTCATGCTCGCGGAGATGGTGGCGTTCCAGCCATGGTTCGAATACAGCATGGACAACAAGAACGTGCGTGCAGGAAAGAGCGACTTCAAGTTCCCGGACCTGATGGTCAGCGACATCTACACCGACTACCTCAGGCTCGGCACATACACCAACATCACCGACGCATACGCAGACAGCCTCCACTATCTCCAGACCGTGCGCGAGCATCCGGACCTCGACGAATACTGGATCTCGCACACCGTCTCGAAGGGCCATCTCCACGACGTCAAGCCGGCCGTGATGGTTGTCGGCGGACTCTTCGACAAGGAGGACTGCTACGGCGCGTTCGACGTGTACAAGACCATCGAGTCAGAGAGCCCTGCGACCGACCTCTACCTCATCGAAGGTCCATGGTTCCACGGCGCATGGGACCGTTCGATGCGTCCGTTCTGGGCAAACATGTACTTCGGTGACGAGGCGACCAGCGAGTACTACCTCGAGAACTTCGAATATCCGTTCTTCGCATACTACCTCGAAGGCAAGGGCGAGAAGCCGCAGCCGGGTGCTACCGTATTCGATTCGGGTTCGAGGACATGGACATACTACGGCCACCAGTGGCCAGAGATCGCGCAGACTTCGACCACTCCTTACTACCTCCATGCGGACGGCAGCGTATCGACTTCGAAGCCTCTCAGTGAGGGTTCGGTGACCTACACCAGCGACCCTGCGAAGCCTGTTCCATACCGCAGCATGGTGGAGACCAGCATCAGCAAGGACTACATGATCGACGACCAGCGCTTTGCCGCGCAGAGGCCCGACGTCATCTGCTTCCAGACTCCTGTTCTTGAGAATGAGCTCACCCTCAGGGGCGAGGTATCGGTCGACCTCCATGTTGCTCTGACCTCCACCGACGCCGACTTCATCGTCAAGATCATCGACGTCTTCCCTGACAATTTCTCATGGTACAGCGAGCTCGGCGTGGAGCCTTATTCAGAGGACGCCGCGAAGCTCGGAATTCCAAGATCGGTGATGGCCGGATACCAATTCATGGTGCGCGGCGAGGTGATGAGGGGCAAGTATCGCGAGAGCTTCTCAGAGCCGCAGCCGTTCACTCCTGGCGAGCTCACTAAGGTCCATTTCACCATGCCTGACGTCAGCCACACCTTCAAGCCAGGACACAGGCTCATGATCCAGATCCAGTCCAGCTGGTTCCCGCTCGTGGACCGCAACCCGCAGACCTTCTGCAACATCTTCACCTGCGACGAGTCGGCCTACGTCAAGGAGGACATCACCATCTCTTGCTCCCCTGCCGCCGCCTCCTGCGTGAACCTTCCTGTCGTCAGGTAGAGCTTTGCAAAAGCGGACACCGGCGAGCCGATCCAACGAGCTCGCAAGGTGGCTCGCTTTAGCTGCCGGAGATACTCCATTCCGGCAGCGGTGCCTTTGTTCGCTGCTGTCATGGCACGAACGCCAAAAATCGACCGATTCTTGGACGTCGTGCCAGCAAAACCGATGAAAACCACGAAAATCACGTCACGAGCGCCAAAAAACAAGCTCTTTTTGTCGTTCGTGCCAGAAGAGTTGTGAATGATTATCATAATTCATAGCTTTGATAGTGCTTTTCCGCATGTGCGGGAGAAACGAAGGGTAGAAATTATGCGTAAAACGGTTCATTTATGCCTCGCGTCCCATGACGAGGTTCTATTCAGGTCGGAGGAAGACTTCATCCGCGGGTTCAACTCATTTGCAATCGCCTGCAGGCTGACAGAGACACGTGCACTAGCTGACGGGGAGATGTCAGACCATGTACATTTCGTAGTGGCGACCGACAATGCGACCCAACTTGGCGAACAATACAGATATGAGTACACCAGGTACTTCAACAACAAGTACCACCGGTTAGGGAGGTTTGGAGACAGGGAAATCTTCAACACAGATATCAGCGGAGCCAGGCATCTACAGACAGCTGTTTCCTATGTGAACAGACAAGGTCTGCATCATGGGATTTGCTCCACTCCTTTCGAATACAAGCACTGTTCTGCCAACGTCATCTATGCTAAAGAACTCGGAAAAGATGAGCCCACAGATTTGCTGCCACTTAAGTCTTACTACCGTTTCGTACCTAAATCGAAGGTTGAGCTCGTGAAGGACTATCGTATGTCGAGCAATGGTTTACTATTGAGACAGGATGTCATTGACACGAGCTATGTAGAGGAGCTCTATATCACTCCTCGCAACTATCTGTTCAACATGAACAGGATCACGAATGACGATTGGATGTCTGAACAGGTGGCGGATTCCGAGCCAGGACCGGCAATTACACTCGACAGCATTGAACGTCACTACACATCCGAGGACGTGAAGGTCATGCTCCAGTATGAGAACGGACGCGTGAACAGGAGTTGGATGACGGACATCGAACTCTGCACAATGATAGACAGGGTCTATCTCCCACGTCTGTACCCCGGTCGCGAGAGTATCTACCAGCTATCTGATAACGAAAGATGGGATCTCGGAAACAGGCTCATATCTGACTGCAGGCGCAAATCTTATCTTGTCAAAGGCTTGAAAAAATTCTTCACTCAGGATCAAGTATGCCGCTGTCTGGCAGTCAACAGAAATAATCGGTAAGGGAATGTCGTGCTCTGCAATGGCACCGCCGCCGGAATATACGACCTCCGACGGCTAAAGATCAAGCGCTTCGCCGAGCTCGTTGGAGCGGCTCGCTTGCGCTTGACTTTTGCCGTGTGGTACAGATGGGCAAAAGCGGACACCGGCGAGCCGCTCAATCGAGCTCGCAAGGTGGCTCGCTTTAGCTGCCGGAGATACTCCATTCCGGCAGCGGTGCCTT
>JAKSJQ010000065.1 GCA_024402115.1 Bacteroidales bacterium
CCCTGGGGGCCGGCTTTTTTATTTCATCCGCTATGACGCCGGGGCTGCAAGCCCCAGTGACCCGTGCCACCCTCGGCATCGTAAGAGGGAATGAATTCCGCGAAGCGGAAGAAAGGGGTCGAGCGTCAGCGAGACGGTCATCGGGGCTTGCAGCCCCGGCGTCTGGCAGAAGTCTATTTCTTGTCACCTGCAACAGGACCGGCGCTGGACATCTGTCCGCCCGGAACGAACCTGCGGTTAGGCACGAGTACAGGCATGTTGTTCTCGTCGTGGGTAGGCATGCCGTCGCGCTTTGAGAGCATCTGCTTCGTCATGACAGAATCGATAGGCATGTTGAGAGGACGAACGTCGCTTGGGAGTTCCTTGCCTGAGTAGGTCTGGAAGAAGCCCACGCATGCGTCACGCCACCACTCTGCATCGTTCTTCTGGATCTCGAGCTTCTTGGTGACCTCTGCGAAGATTGCAGGACTTACATAAGGCTGAAGGCTGTTCCAGGTCTTCTGGAAGTTCTCGACCTCGGTGATACCTGTGTTGTAGTGGAGACAGAGCTCGTCCCATACGGTTCTGCCTGACTTCATCTTGTAATCCCATGGAACATGGTGGAACCAGAGGATGAGATTCTCAGGGCAGGTGGTGATATCGTCATACTTGGATGCGAGCGGCTCGTTGTACTGGTCAACGTTGTCAGATCCCCTGCGGGTCCTTTCGAAGCCGATGCCCTCAGCATCTGCCTTGTGGTAGAACATAGGCGACCAGTCCTGACGTATGCTCCTCTCCCATGGACCCGGGCCATAGTGCGAGCCTGCGAAGAGATGGTGGAGACCGAGCGGCATGGTGTAGTTGACACAAGCCTCACGTGACTCCATCATGACGTCCTTCACCGGAGCGATGAATTTGCTGTCGAATGCCTTCTCGGACATGCCCTGAGGCCTTACGAAGGTCTGGCGTATCCATTCGTCGGCGATTTCGTCTGCGCTGAGCTCAGGATTCCATGCCATGCGGCCGAACATGTACCAATTGGACTGCGCGAAGATGTATCCGGAGAAGTTCTTGTCCTGACCGGTGTTGGCAACGCCGGCGATACCCTTGATGACCTTGGCCACGGTAGAGCCTTCGCCGTCGCGGTAGGTGTCAGCATCGAGGACCTCCTCGTAGGTGGTTCCGTGATATACGAGATGGTTGGAGAAACCGAGATACTCCTGGGTTATCTGGAACTCCATCATCATGTTGGTGTGGCGGAGCTGGCCGAAGAGTGGATTGAAAGGTTCGCGTGCCTGGAAGTCGATAGGGCCGTTCTTGATCTGGATGATCACGTTGTCAGCGAACTGACCGTCGAGAGGAAGGAATTCCTCCACCGCCTGATTTGCGCGGTCCGGGCTGGCCGGGTCATATACGAATGCCCTCCACATGACGATGCCGCCGTAAGGCTTGAGAGCCTCTGCAAGCATGTTGGCACCGTCGGCATGGGTCCTGCCGTAGTCCTGAGGGCCTGCCTGACCCTCGGAATTCGCCTTTACGAGGAAACCTCCGAAATCAGGGATTGCGGCGTAGATCTCAGCAGCCTTGTCTGCCCACCACTGGCGGACCTTCTCGTTGAATGGGTCACCGCTGGTGAGACCGCTGAGAGCGATAGGGCTGGTCCACTTGATGGAGAGGTAGGTGGTGATGCCGTACTCCCTGAGTATGTCAGCGATCTTCGCAACGCGTGCGATATGCTCCTCGTCGAGGATGAGAGGATTTGAGTTCACATTGTTGAGGACGGCTCCGTTGAGGCCTACCGACGCACAGAGCTCGCCATAGAGGCGGATGCGTGCTTCTGGGATGTTCTCCGAGGTCCACTCCCACATTGAAGGACCTGCATATCCGCGCTCGACCGAGTCGTCGAGGTTGTCCCAGTGGTTGAGGATACGGTATTCGTAGTATGGCTTCTCCCTGAGGTCCATGCCCTTTGCTGCCTGACCGAGGTTCTCGGCTCTCTGGAGTGCATAGACTCCGTACCTTACGCCGGCCTCTGAACCTCCGGCTACGACGCGCTTTCCATCAGTGTCATAGATATGGTACTCTTCCTTATCCAAAGATGGGTCGATGACAGTCTCCACCGATCCGAGCACCTCCTGGTATGGACGTGAATTCACGAGCCAGAGCTCGCTTCCGTCCTGATCCGACGGGGTGACCTTGCAGGAGTTCAGTGAAAGGCATGATGCGACTGCCGCTGCGCAGAAAATAAGATGTCTGATATTCATGTGTGGTTGGTTTTGTGCAAATATAGCAAGTACTTTGTCAATAACTTTTTGTTCTGACGAAAAAAACTTCGCATTTTTGCCGCCCATATTATGAAAAAGCAAGAATTGATTGAGCCGGTTTTTAAAGCCGGACTGTTCGACCTCGACGGAGTGATCGTCGACACGGAGCCTCAGTACACCGAATTCTGGGGTGCCATGGGCCGCATTTACCATCCTGAAATACCCGATTTCGCATACCGCATCAAGGGGCAGACTCTCACTCAGATCACGGAGCGGTGGATAGAGCCGAAGTATGTGCCCGAACTCGTCCGCAAGCTTGACGAATTCGAGAGCAATATGGTCTTCAACTTCATCCCGGGCGCATGGGACTATCTCGTGAAGCTGAAGAAGGCCGGAGTGAAGACCGCCCTCGTGACCAGCAGCAACGCCGTGAAGATGGAGAACGTGTGGAAGGCCCGCCCTGCACTCAGGGAACTTTTCGACGAGGTCTTCACCAGTGAGCATTTCAAGGCATCGAAGCCGGATCCGGACTGCTACCTGCTCGGTTCCAGGGTATTCGGGTTCAGGCCGGACGAGTGCGTCGTCTTCGAAGACAGCTTCGCGGGGGTGGCTGCCGGACGCGCCGCAGGATGCAGGGTCGTCGGACTCTCAACCACGAATCCGGCAGATGCACTCGAACCTCTGTGCGACATCGTCCTTCCGGATTTTAACGGAATCATTTAGTTGGGAACGATATTTGAATTATCTTTGCATCGTTAATTAAGTAGTGTGACATTTATGAAGAAGATCTTATCATTTGCAGCTGCAGTGGCAGCATCAGCACTCTTCGCAGTCTCATGCGGCAGCAGTGCAAAGGAAGCCGTTGACGTGAACGGCGAGTGGGCTGTGGTTTCTATCGACGGCAACGCAGTCGAGACCATCATGAATGAGGTGGTGATCTCATTCGACGGCACAAACTACAGCGCCAATACCGGTGTCAATATGATCAACGGAACATATTCGATCGAGAACGGCGCCCTTACCCTCAGCGAGGGCATGATGACCAGGATGGCAGGCGATCCTGCTGCAATGGCACAGGAGACAAACTTCGTGAACGCCATCCAGGAGCCTCTCTGCATCACCCTTGACGGAGAGAATCTCCAGCTCATCGACGCTGACGGCAATGTCAAGCTCGTGCTCGCGAAGAAATAAGCTTTACGGGATTATGAAATGATAAAGGCCGGCGAAAGTATCGCCGGCCTTTGTTGTTTTTCTGTGCTGCGCATCGGCAGCCGCTCTTTCTAGAGACTTGTGTATGTAGGGGTGAAGGTGTCGCCCTGACGGATGTCTCCGGTGCTAAAACCCTTCTTGAGCCACCTTGAACGCTGTGCCGAGGTTCCGTGGTTGAAGGTCTCAGGGGCTGTCCTTCCGTAATTCTTCTGCTGGAGGTAGTCGTCGCCGATGCGGGCTGCGATTGCAAGACCCTCGTCGAGGTCGCCCGGCTCGAGCGATCCGAACATCTTGTTGTCGTTGTATGCCCATACGCCGGCATAGAAGTCGGCCTGAAGCTCGAGACGCACGCTGATCTGGTTGCTCTCGGTCTTGCTGACCCTGGCCATCTGCTGATGTGCCTGCTGGAGAGTGCCGAGGAGATACTGAACATGATGCCCGACCTCATGGGCGATGACATAGGCGTATGCGAAGTCTCCACCTGCGCCGAACTGCTGCTTCATGGTCGTGAAGAAGGAGAGGTCGATGTACACGCACTGGTCTGCGCTGCAGTAGAAAGGACCGCTGGATGCTGTCGCACCGCCGCAGCCTGACTGCACCTGGCCCTTGAAGAGAACGAGCTTCGGAGGAACGTAGGTCTTGCCATACTGGCTGAATATCTCTGTCCATACGTCCTCGGTACCTGCGAGAATCTGGCTTGCGAACACACCGAGTTCCTGCTCTTCCTGCGAGAGGTTCTCTGCTCCGCCGACCACCTCGGTGCCCTGCATCATGGAATTGATGGTCTGGATGGCATCTCCAGGGTCACCGCCAAGGAGCAAGGAGATCAAACCAACGATTATGGCGCCGCCGAGTCCGAGTCCTCCGACTGCGGCACCTCTTGAAACTCCTCTGCGGTCTACCACGTTGGAGCTCTGTCTTCTTCCGTCTAATTGCATCTTTGTCTGTTTTTAATGTTACAAAAATAGAAATACTTTCCGATATGCTTATAATTAAATATTTTACTAATATGCTATGTGCTTGAAATACTGCGAGATAATAGAAAAATTGAAAAATTTTGCGAAAAAAGTTTTTAAAAAATTTGCAAAATAAAATATTCGCCGTATCTTTGCATCGGTTGAACGGGAAAGCTGTTCAGTAAGTACCTTCAATCAATTGGTTATTAGTTTTAGTGTTATTAATTATGTGGTTAGTATGAGGTGCCCCGCGTGATGCGGCGCAGCTCATTTTTTTTGTACCCACCTCTACCGCTTTTTTGCCACGGTGTAGACGATTTTTCCTAATTTTGCGAGGTTTTTCCAGACATTGTACTATGAATATAGGTATACTCGGTACGGGCGTGATAGCCTCAGCCCTCGTGGACGGTTTCTGCACTGATGCCGAATCTCGTTCTCAGCTCCATTTCTATCTTTCTCCTCGCAATGCCGATAGGGCACAGCGCCTGAAGGATGCATATCCTGACGCTGTGACGGTCTGCGGTGACAACCAGGAGGTCCTGGACAATGCGGAATGGGTGTTCCTTACCCTTATTCCACGCCATGCGGAAGGTATTCTTGCCGAACTGCATTTCCGCCCGGAGCAGAAGATACTCTCGATCATGAGCGACCATTCCATCGAGAAGGTCGGCGCCATGACTGGCCCGGTCGCAAAGATACTCAGGATGGTTCCGCTTCCGTTCGCGGCCATGCACATAGGTCCGATTGCATATTTCCCATATGATGCGGAGGTCGATGCGCTTTTCTCGCCGCTGGGTCGCATGATTACCGTGGAGAAGGAGGGTGAACTTTCAGTGATATCTGGGCTCACCGGTCTGATGAGCGCATATTACATGCTCATACATGAGACCACCAAGTTCGGAATGGAGAGGGGACTCTCGCAGAGGACCTCAATCGACTATATGACCGGATTCTACGAGGCCCTGGACATCAAGGCTCGCGCAAGGGAGGACGGAGACATCTATGACCTTGCGTACGAGATGACCCCTGGCGGACTCAACGAGATGGCGCTCAAGTCCATACTCGAATCCGACGGCTACAAGCCATGGATCGAAGCTCTGCGCAAGATCATGGACAGGCTGGACAAGAAGAATCAGAAGTAGACCACTTAATAGAGATGAAGAAATTTGTTGTGTTGCTTGCGGCTGCAGTTCTTGCAGCCTGTACGATTGATGAGCCCTTCACTGGGAAGCCAGGCGAAGACACCCAGTTGGGTCAGGCTCAGGAAAGGACTATCGTGATGTCCGCCTCATCGGCGGATCCGGAGACAAAGACCACCCTCGACGGCGTCCAGGTCCTCTGGGACCAGGGAGATGCTTTCCGTGTGATGAGCACAGGCGCAGGGGCGCTTGACCTCAGGATGGAACTCTTGAGCGAGGCCGGCCATCCGTTTGGCGAGTTCACGGCGACGACCTCCGATGAGGGGGAGCTGGATGACAGCTATGTCGCCGTATATCCATATTCTTCCATGGCCGGAGCGGAGAATGGAGCAATTAAGATAGAAATACCTCAGAAGCAGGAATATGTGGCTGGCTCCTTCGGACATGCCGCCAATATCATGGTGGGAACGGTGGAACTCAGCGGTGAGAAGTATAACGCGAATTTCAGCAACGTGATGGGTGTTCTCCAGCTTTCTCTCACAGGTGACTGCGCGGTAGACAACATCACCATATCCGACAGGGGAGGAAAGAGCCTATGGGGCAATTCGACCCTTCCTTCGGCGGATTGTCTGGATGGAATCACATCGGAGGAGATTGAGGGCGGCAGCTCGATGGTCATTCTTGACTGCAAGGGCGTGCAGCTTTCTTCGGAGCCGACCACCTTCCATTTCGTCGTTCCTGTGGGATCATTTGACGAGGGCTTCGATGTCAGCGTCTATGCAGGTGATTCATACATGGATTTCGGAACCTCGAAGGCCAATGTAATCTCGCTCAATTCCATCAAGAAGATGCCTGCCAGGTCAGTCTCCCTGACTGCGATCGAGACTTTCAATATCGAGAATAACGCGTTGAAGACCTATCTTGACAAGGGACCTTACAGCAAGTGGGGTGCAACGACGTATTTCACGGGAGCTTTGGCTACTTCTGCCATAGACCAAGATAATCCTAAGTACAAGACAATAAGCTGGACAGGCGGCTCCTCAGCCACCTATCATGTAGGATTGACGGATGTGACGAAATGCCAGGACGTCTATATGGAAAGGGAGGTCACGGGAACAAGTCATGCGTTCATGAATATGATTCCTGGGCATATATATGCCTACCAGGTAAAGGACGGCAACGAGGTCAAGGCAAGCGGCAAGTTCAAGGCAGAGGGTCGAGTTCGTATGGTGACCGTTGAGGATACATGGAACTTCCGCGATCTCGGTGGTTGGACAGGACTCAGCAACCATCAGATAGAATTTGGCTGGGTTTATCGTTGCGGCAGCCTCAATGGAGTATGGCAACTCGGAACTTCTGACAGGGATATGAATATTTTGGCGGATGCAAAGAACTATTCGCCGCTTTCAAAGACATCTGAGCAGCAGCTTAAGGATATGGGCATCAAGGGAGAACTTGACCTGAGGGCCATTCCTGATGAGGAGACCTCGACTAAAACGGATAAATCTCATGCATATTCGCTCGATATGCCTCATACTGGCATTGCAGATTGGGTTTTCAAGAGAATAATGACGAATAATGCCATGTCAAATCCTATGACATATTATTCAGTGGTTCAGGATGTCGCTTGGATTATCGACCAGGTCGTAAACAAGAACAATCCGGTTGCATTCCATTGCAAGTCAGGAGCAGACAGAACCGGTGCGGTAGGATTTACCATTCTGTCTCTGCTGGGCGTTTCGGAAGGAAACATCGCTCTTGAATTCGAGATTACCAACATGTCCCATGAGCAGAAGGTTGTGAAAGGTACGTCTGCTCTGAGGGGGAAGTATACAGGTTCAACTCTATTCGTGAAATCCGTTCCTCAGGAGTTCTATTCGACTAAGGGCTTCATGACATATTCTTCCGACAAGGGCAAGGACAGACAGGAAAAAGCCTACTACTACCTGAACCAGCAGTTTGCGGCGCAGGGAGTGGCAATCAATGCAAGTGACCTTGACAGGTTCATCGAGAAGATGCTCGGAATGTCAGCCGGCGAGTATCAGCACCCGAGCTGGGCGGCAGAGAACGGAAATACCCTCGAGAGCATCTATTCAAAGGTTCAGACCAATAAGATCGTGTAGAAAGATATGGAAAAGATATATACGGAATACACTGCACCGGAGTGCAGAGTGATAGAGATCAGATCGGAGTCATCTCTTTTGGTTGCGAGCGACGAGAATCGCACTCAGTCCTTCAGACTGGACGACGACTACGGCGAGTGGTAGAGGGCTGCACCCGACCTACTGGCGGGAAGTCATGTGGAAGCAGCTTTCCTTCTTCTCGTACTTGACATAGAGGCGGCCGGCTTCCTGCTCTTCGCGCAGAACTTCCGCGAGGACCTTCCTGAGGTCGTCGGGATCCATCCAGTGTTTGTCCTTGCCGACATGCTGGAAGGTGTAGTAGGAGATGTCCCAGGTCGTGCCGTAGCAGTGAGCTGAATTTGCGCTTGCATTGACGTTGACCTTCCTGAGATTCTTCACATCCTCGTCGGTGCGGAGGACGGATGTCACGGTGAACTGATATTTAGGAAGCCCGTTCTCCTTGAGCTTCGCCCTGAAGGACTCACCTATGCGGTCGAGCTCCTTCTTCGCATTCTTGGTGAGGTAGGGGATGGA
>JAKSJQ010000066.1 GCA_024402115.1 Bacteroidales bacterium
TCAACATTCCGGTTATCGCTATGGTTGATACATGTTGCGATCCTACTCCGATTGACTATGTGATTCCGGCAAATGACGATGCTGCAAAGTCTATCGCCCACATCATGGACGTTCTTTGCGCTGCAGTCGCTGAGGGACTCGACGAGAGGAAGCTCGAGAAGGACAAGGAAACTCCAGAGGTAGAGGAGAACGCGCCAGCAACTGGCAAGAAGCTCCGCGCCCGCAAGTCTGCCCCTAAGGCAGAGGAAGCTCCTGTACAGGAATAATAACTTTAACAGAAGATACAAGAATGGAAATCAAAGCCGCTGACGTAATGAAATTGCGTCAAATGACCGGTGCAGGTATGATGGATTGCAAGAAGGCTCTCGTTGAGGCTGAAGGCGATTACAACCGTGCACAGGAAATCATTCGCGAAAAAGGTAAGCTCGTCGCTGCAAAGCGTGCTGACCGCAATACCACCGAGGGTGCCGTACGTGCAAACGTTGCTGGCAACAAGGCTGTCATGGTCTGCCTCGGTTGCGAGACCGACTTCGTATCCAAGAACGCTGAGTTCCAGGCACTCGCTGATGCAGTTCTCGCAGCAGCAGTTGCTAACTACCCTGCTGATGCGGAGGCTCTCAAGGCTTGTGCAATGGCTGACGGTAGGACTGTGGAAGAGGCTATCACTGCTCAGACCGGTAAGACTGGTGAGAAGCATGAGCTCGTAGGCTACGCTCTCATCGAGGCTCCATACGTAGTTTCATACGTACACGCACTTAACGGTAAGCTCGGTGCTATCGTAGGTTTCAACAAGGAAGTTCCTGCTGACCTCGCTAAGGGTGTCGCTATGCAGGTTGCTTCTATGAACCCTGTTTCTATCTCTGCTGCTGACTGCCCTGCAGAAGTTGTTGAGAAGGAGCGCCAGGTTGCTATTGAGAAGACCAAGGAAGAGCAGGTACAGAAGGCTGTTGATGCAGCTCTCAAGAAGGCTGGTATCAACCCTGCACACGTTGACAGCGAGGATCACATTGAGTCTAACATGGGTAAGGGCTGGATCACTCCAGAGCAGGCTGCTCAGGCTCGTGAGATCAAGAAGACTGTCGCTGAGCAGAAGGCCGCTAACCTCCCAGCTCAGATGATCGAGAACATCGCCAATGGCCGTATCGCTAAGTTCTTCAAGGAGAATACCCTCGAGGAGCAGGAGTACCAGATGGGTGATGGCAAGACTTCTGTAAAGGATTCGATCGCAGCTGTCGACAAGGACGCTAAGATCGTTGCTTTCAAGAGATTCTCTCTTGCTGAATAATTATAGGCGAAAGCCTTACGATATAGAGCCGGTCCGAAAGGATCGGCTCTTATTTTTTTGTGCATGGGCATAAAATAGACAACCCGCGTCTCACGACGCGGGTTGTCAGCAATTCTAACCTAAAACTTAACCTATGAAAAAACTATTCGACTGGAAATATTATTTCCATGCCGCTTGTGACAAATGTAATACTAATGTTTTAGCAAACAAACCAAATCGGCAAATCTGTCAATACAAATCAACCTTTCGGAAATTGGAAGTTCAGCAAGTTCGTGTGTCCAAGCGATTTCGTGGGGGATATAGTAGGCAGTACCTTCCAATTTGATAACGGGAAGCACGTCCGACCTGACTGAATTGCCGACCATCACAAGTTCCTCGGGAGCCACTCCGTAGCGGGCTCCGAGTTCGATATAGCCTTCTTCGTCCTTCTCTACCATGACCTCTATTCCTGAGAAATACTTCGCAAGTCCCGAGGCCTTGATCTTGGATATCTGTTCGAGAGTCTCGCCCTTGGTGGCAAGGACGAGGCTGAATTGAGCTGAAAGTTCTGCCAGGGTAGGCTCGACACCCTCGAAGACTTCCACCTTATGGTGGGATAGATGGACTATGATGTCCTTGATCTTACCCAATGTGCTCGCATCCACCGAGCCGAGCAGTTCTGTCGCAGCGGCGGTCATACCCATGAAATATGTCTTGGAACCGTATCCGAACCAAGGTATGAATTCCTCCTGCTTCTGCCAGAGTATCTGCTGTATCTCGTCGGCAGGCATGCCGGGAGCTATCGCCTGGGCGAACTCAGCCTCCGCGTCGCGGAAATACTGCTCGTTCTCCCAGAGCGTGTCGTCAGCGTCGATGAATATATACTTATTCAGCTGGCTGCTCATTTGCCTTGGTGTCAGGCTTGATGGTGATGATCCTCACGTCCCTTACAGGGCGGTCACGATAGTCGGTAGGAACGCTGGCGATCCTGTCGATAACCTCGAGTCCGTTGATGGTCTCGCCGAAGATGGTGTATTCGCCGTCGAGCTGGAGACAGTTCATCTCGTCCTGTACGATGTAGAACTGAGAGCCGCTTGAAGCCTTCTTAGGATTTGCGCGGTCTCCGATGCGGGCAGCTGCAATGGCACCTTTCTTATGGTAGTATTCGTTCACGAACTCTGCGGGTACGGTGTAGCCTGGGCCACCCTGTCCGTAGAGATCCACCTTGCTGGTGTCCCTTGTGTAAGGATCTCCACCCTGGATCATGAATCCGTTGATCACGCGGTGGAAGAGGAGGCTGTCGTAGAAATGCTCTGCGACGAGCTTCTCGAAGTTCTCGCGATGCTTAGGGGTCTTCTTGTAGAGCTTGATCTTGATCGTACCCATGTTGGTCACGATGTCGTAGACTGGCTCCTCCACAGATGAGCCTACCTCTACTTCTGTCTGGTCAGCCGCCTCGCTGTCGTTGGTGGCCTTGTTCTGGTTGTGGCATGCTGCAAAGAGGAATGAGCATGCGATGAGAGCTGGGATTATTCTTTTCATGTCTTTTTCGTTATGTCTGCAAATGTACTAATTTTGCATCATGAATCTGAAATCATTATTGAAGGATACGGCAATTTATGGACTCAGCTCGATCGTGGGCCGATTCCTCAATTACCTCCTTGTCCCTCTCTATACGACGAAGATCGCTGCCGAGAGCGGCGGTTACGGTATCGTCACCAATCTCTATGCATATACGGCGTTCTTCCTCGCCTTGCTTACCTTCGGAATGGAGACGACCCTCTTCCGCTTCTCGAACAAGGACGGAGAGGATGCAAATCGCGTATATGGCACGACCCTGAGGCTCGTCGGGGGAGTGGCGCTGACCTTTGTTGTCCTTGTATTTGCCTTCGTGCACCCGATCTCCGCGGCGATGGGATATGCAAACCACCCGGAATATGTCGCCTGCATGGCCGCCATCGTGGGACTTGATGCTTTCCAGGCCATCATGTTCTCGCGCCTGAGACAGCAGCACAAGCCGATAAAGTTCATGATCCTCAAGTTCGCGTTCATCATCCCGAACGTCCTGCTGAACCTCTTCCTCTTCCTCGTGATGCCGACTATGTTCTCGTCGTTCCCGGCGTTGGAGCAGATGTTCGTGCGCTATGACTATGGCGTCGGCCTTATCTTCTTCGTCAATCTCCTTTGCACCGCGATGGTGACCTTCGGATTCTGGAAGGAGCTCCAGGGATTCAGGTACAAGTTCGACGCAGCCCTCGCAAAGAGGCTTCTCAAGTATACATGGCCGCTTCTTATCTTCAGCCTCGTCGGCATACTCAACCAGGTTGCGGACAAGATGATATTCCCTAAGCTCATGCCGGGCGATGAGGGACGGGTACAGCTGGGAATCTACGGTGCTTGCGTCAAGGTCGCCATGATCATGGCACTCCTAACCCAGGCCTTCCGCTATGCTTACGAACCGATTGTGTTCAGCGGCAGCAGGGACAAGAACAGCCCCGAGACCCTGTCCGAGGGAATGACCTACTTCGTGGTCTTCGCCGTCCTGGCCTTCCTCGGCGTGATGTTCTACATGCCTATACTCAAGTTTCTGGTAGGCAGCAGCTACAGGGAAGGACTCGCGGTCGTTCCTGTCGTGATGCTTGCCGAGATATTCATGGGAATATACTTCAACCTTTCCTTCTGGTACAAGCTCTCTGACCAGACCCACTGGGGTGCAATCATGAGCGCGGTCGGAGCGGGTACGATGATACTTGTGAACATACTCTTCGTTCCGAGAATCGGTTACTGGGCATGCGCCTGGGGCGGCTTTGCCGGCTACGGCGTCGCAATGCTGCTGTGCTACTTCATCGGCCAGAAGAAATATCCTATCCCTTACGACATGAAGAGCATTGGGCTCTTCGTCGCACTTGCGGCTCTGCTATACGCTGCATCATGGGCCATCGGCAGACTCACCGGCTTCGGCGAGATTCTCCAGATGGTCATCAACACCATACTCATCCTCCCTTATCTGGGACTCATGTACATACTCTTATGGAAGAAAAGGGCAAACTCTATCTGATTCCATCGCCACTGGGCGAGAATGACCCGGGCGAAGTGATTCCGGCTCCCGTTTTGGAGTCTCTGGCGGGCTTCAAGACCTTCGTGGTAGAGGAAGTCCGCACGGCGCGCAGATATCTCTCAAAGGCCGGTTTAAAGGGCCATATCGGCGAATTGGAGTTCCATGAGCTGAATGAACATACGGACAACGCGACCATCGAGGGCTATGTGCGCCTCTTCGACCACGGAAACAACGTCGCGCTGATCTCCGAGGCGGGTCTTCCTGCAGTCGCTGATCCGGGCGCTCAGCTGGTCGCGCTCTGCCATCGCTGCGGAATCGAGGTGGTGCCGGCGGTAGGTCCGAGCTCTCTCATGCTGGCTCTCATGTCCTCAGGACTCAACGGCCAGTCATTCGCCTTCTGCGGCTATCTCCCTGCGAAGACCGACGAGCGTCGCGCGAAGCTCAAGAGCATAGAGAAGCTCTCTTCGCAGCACCGTCAGACCCAGATCTTCATCGAGACGCCGTATCGCAACGACGGCATGATGGCTGACATCCTGAGCGTCTGCGGCGGCAACACCCGTATCTGCGTGGCGGCGAACATCACCATGCCGGACGCGTATATAAAGACGAAGACCGTTTCACAGTGGAAACAGTCTCCGATCAGCATAGGCAAGCGCCCATGCGTATTTCTCCTGCTCGCCTAGACGAGCATCAGCATTATCATCTGAGCTGATATCACACGAATGAATACGGCGAGGGGGTAGACGGTGGCATAGGCCTCGGATGCCTCCTCGTCTGCCGTTACGGAACTTGCATAGGTGAGTGACATAGGATTTGCCATCGCTCCGCAGATAACGCCGGCATTCTGTGCGTAATTGAGCTTGCCCCACTTCTTGCCTATGATGGCGCAGAGGAAGGTAGGTACGATCGCTATGAAGAGGCTGATGACGACCCACATGAGGCCCTTGAGGCAGAGTATGGTTGGGAAGAAGTCCGCTCCGGCGAAGAATCCCAGGCAGGCCAGATAGATCGTGATTCCCATCTGGCGGAGCATGAGGTTCGCACTTCTCGTACTGAACGTGACGAGGTGGAAACGAGGTCCGAACGCACCCATGAGGATACCGATGATGATAGGACCGCCGGCGATTCCGAGCTTGATAGGTGTGCTCATTCCGGGAACCGCGATAGGAATCATTCCGATGACGATACCGACTACGATACCGATGAACACGGTCACGAGGTTAGGGTTGCGGAGGTCCTTCTGCTCGTTTCCGAGAATCTCTCCGACCTTCTCCACTGCCGCTTCCTCTCCGACCACGGTGAGTCGGTCTCCGAGCTGGAGTCGGAGGCTCTGGTAAGGAATGAGCTCCACACCGGCACGGTTCACGCGGGTGATGTTGATCGAGAGCGTGCTGCGGAGGTGGAGAGAACCGATCTTGACTCCGTTGAGGGAGCTCTTGGACACGAGTATATGCTTGGACACGAGCTTGCTTCCGTCCACGGTGTCCCAGTTTATGTCAGGACGGTTCCAGTCGGTCGACTCAGCGGTTCCGAAAACCACCTTGAAGTAGTCCACGTCATCCTTTGCGAGTACGACGAGCAGGTGGTCGTTTTCCTGAAGTACGGTATCAGAAAGTGGGAAGGTGACTTTTCCGTCGCGCCACACGCGGGAGATGGTCATGTGTTTCTCGCTCATCTTTGCAATCTCGGCGATGGTCTTGCCGAAGATCGCAGGGTTGCTTACGCGGAACTCGCAGATGTAGGTGGTGTTGGCAGCATCGGCCTTGCGGCTGTCGTCCTTTCTGTGGACCATGAATCTCATCATGATCAGGCAAGCCAGCACTCCGATAACGCCGCATGGATATCCGACTGCGCATGCGGTCGCCATGCCGTTGGCGATGTCATGCTGCTCGGGATGCACGTCGAGAAGGGCCTGCTGCGCGGCACCCAGCATCGGAGTGTTGGTGGCTGCGCCGCTGAGCAGTCCCATGGCATCAGGAAGAGTAATCTTGGTGAAAGCATAGAGGACAAGCGTCGCGGCCGTGGTCATCACTATCGCGAGTATGGCGTAGATGTTGAGCTTGATTCCGCCTTGCTTGAGGGAAGGGAAGAAGCCCGGACCTACCTGTACGCCGAGAGTGTAGGTGAAAAGTATGAGACCGAAGTTCTGGGCGACGATCAGCATGTTCGATTCTACGGAGATGCCGAGCCTTTTGCATATGTCGCCGAAGATGATGCCGGCGAAGAATACGCAGGTGACGCCGAGCGAGATGCTCTTGACCTTGAGCTGGCCGAGCGCGAGACCTATGCCGCTGATCAGGGACAACAGGATAATGGCCTGGAGGTATCCAGGAACGGTAAATATGTCAGTTAACCAATGCATGTCAATAGAGGAAATAGCCGGCGACTCCAGCGCCGATGATTATCAGTATAGGGCTTAATTTTGTCCACATCGAGAGCACGAACGCCACTGCGAAGAGAGCCCAGCTCTTCCAGTCGATGAAGTTTTCCGGCGTCACGAGGACCACGGCTGCCGCACCTATGAGACCGACCACCGCGGGGCGGAGAGCCGACATTACTCCGGCGAAGACTCCGTTGCTCCGGAGCTTCTCGTAGAGGCGTACGATGGCCATCATTATGAGGAAGGATGGCAGCATGATGGCGAAGGTACTGGCCAATGAACCGAGTATGCAGACCCATTCTGCTGCTCCCTGAGCCTGTACGACGCTGTATCCCACGTAAGTCGCGGTGTTGATGCCTATCGGACCGGGGGTCATCTGTGATATCGCCACGATGTCGGTGAACTGGGCCTCGGTGAGCCATCCGTGTACGGATACCACCTGGCTTTCGATCAGGGAGAGCATAGCATAGCCTCCGCCGATGGTGAAGGCGCCGATGACGAAGAAGGTCCAGAAAAGCTGCAGGAAGATCATGCCTTACCTCCTTTCTCCTTGTAGAACATGATTGCGGTCGCGATGACGATGGTGACGAGCAATATGTATATAGGTGAAACCTTGAGGAAGGCGACGAGGGCGAGGGCAGCGATGCTGAGCACCCATGTCCACCAGCTCTTGTTCGCTTTGCGGGCCATCTCTATCATAGGGACGACGATCAGCGCAACCACGACGGGACGTATGCCCTTGAAGATGCGGATCACGGTCTCGTTGTCCTGGTAGTTGCTGAAGAACATGGCTATCAGCAGGATGATGAGGAAAGGTGGGGTGCAGCTTCCGAGGGTCGCTGCGACTGCTCCCTTCCATCCTCTGATGCGGTAGCCGGCGAAGATGGAGGTGTTCACCGCGAGAAGTCCGGGCGCCGACTGGGCGATCGCAAGTATGTCCGGGAACTCCTCCTCAGCTATCCAACCTTTGCCGCAGACAGCCTCCTTGATGATGGGTACCATGGCATATCCGCCGCCGATCGTGAATGCCCCGACCTTCGCGAAAACACCGAAAATATGTATGAGACTGACCTTTTCCTGTTCCATTTCGGGGGCAAATGTACTCATTCTGAAAAATTTTCTAAAAAAATACGAGAAAAATTTGGAGAGAAAGATTTTGTGCGTATCTTTGCAGCCCGTTTGAGAAACAACGGAAGTTCATTGAAAAGACTGGAAGAACAAGTACAAGCAAGTACCGAAAAAGAATCTGTAACAGATAAATTCGAGAAGCGTCATTTCTTAAAGGAATTGATAAGTCAAGGAATCAAGCTAAGAACTATAATTGATTATACAATGAAGAGTTTGATCCTGGCTCAGGATGAACGCTAGCGGCAGGCTTA
>JAKSJQ010000067.1 GCA_024402115.1 Bacteroidales bacterium
GGGGTACGGCGAATACAAGGACTGGTGGGAGATGCCGGGGGGCAAGGCTGAGCCGGGGGAGACTTTGGAGGAGGCGCTGAGGCGCGAGATCATGGAGGAACTCGACACCGAAATCAGTGTGAACGGTTTCATCACGACCGTGGATTATGACTATCCGGCTTTCCATCTTACTATGCACTGCTACTGGTGCAGTGTTCTGTCCGGCTGCCTGGAGCTCAAGGAGCACGAGGCGGCGAGGTGGCTTGCTCCTGATGAGCTGGAGTCTGTGAACTGGCTGCCGGCCGATCTGATTCTTCTTCCTTTTCTGAGATAGGTTTCTTTTGGGTACCCCGGCGGTCGAGGCTGGTACCATGGTCCTTAATCAGACCTTTGAGGCTATGTGGCGCCGGTAGACGGACAGGTCGGAGGTGGTGAGGACGGTGCTGATGTGGTCCAGACGTTCGTGCTGGGTCAGTTCGAGATCTTCGAAGTTCTCGTCTTCTTTGATGCTGATATTCCCGGTTCCGGTTACGCTCAGGTATTCGTCCCAGTAGACTGGGACCTGGTGATACTTGCCGTCTCCGCCCCATACTCCTACGTTGGTGACGCGCTTCACGGCGCGGTATCCGAGGGCTGAGACTTTGATTGTGGTCTTTCCGTTCCTTCCTTTGCTCTGTTCGGTTTTCAGAATGCAGTCCGTCACACAGCTGGGATGCTTGAATTTGTCGACACCCCAGAAGTTGGCGAGAGATTCGTGTTCCCAGAATGAGCTTTGTTTCTGCATGTCCCTTCCGTAGATTGCCTCGATCGGGCGTATCTGTTGGTATATCGGGACGCAGAGGAGCGGCGCAAGGCTGAAGTAGATGGCTCTGAAGTATTTCGCGTTGATTTCGTGGAATTCCTTTTCTGCCTTGTCGTAGTCGAAGTCGCGGAACTGGTCGGGGTTCATGTCGAGGTTCAGGGACTGCAAGTGGTCGGGGATGATAGTGTTGATCATCCTGTCCTTGTTGAAGTCGAAGTCGTCTCCGTAGCCCACGATGCGGTCCTTGAGGAGATTCAGCATGTTTTCCTGGGCAAGGGGAGTGAACAGAAGGGCGAACTGCTGGTTATTGTTCCTGTCTCTTGTGTCGAATGCAACTTCGAATTCCTCGTTGGTCATCATCGCGTAGTCGGCTTCGAGCAGGTTGTTGGCTTTCTTTCTGAGCTGCCGTCTTGTCTTTCTGTATAAATGGGTGCCTTCGGCGCCGGCAAGGTTGCTCTTGCTTCTGGTGAATACGAGGTCGGGTGCGGATGTGTTTCCGTAGATCAGGCGGGTCTTTTCGTAGTAGTTGGGATAGGGGGCTGTCACTTGCGCAGTGAGGGTCTCGGAGTGGTATGCTGTGTAGCATTTTCCGTCGGCGCCCCGCTCCTGAGTCGTCCACGAGATTGTTTTACTGCCGGTGTAGGTTTTTGTTCCCATCTCCATCTTCTTTGTTCTGCAGATGACGAAGGGGTTGCCGTTGATCAGTCCTGAATGGGAGTAGATCACCGAACGGCCGGCGTTGAAGCTTCCGTCCCAGCCGTAAGTTTTTTTGAGGTCTGCGAGACGCTGGGTTGTGAAGTAGGGGTCGAACTCAAGTTTGGGTACTGTACGTGTCATCATGTGCGTAAAGACGTCCCAGTCGTAAAGACGGTTCAGAGGTTCCATCTGACCCCATGCGATGCTCTTGAGTTCTTCTATCTTTGCCGAGAGGCTGTCGTGCTCCTGTCTCTTGGATTCGAGTTTGGGAAAGATCACCATGAGGATGATGACGAATGTGCAGAAGATTCCGCCGGTAAGTGCTATCGCCTGGTTGCTTTCCATCTGGCCTCCGTTGAAGATGAGGATGATGATTCCGACGGCGATTGCAAACCATAGCAGTCCGCGAAGGAATTTCCATCCACTTATCGATGACTCCAGCGATTCCAGCTTTGCTTCTTCAGAGTATATCTGACGGCATGTCTCCCTATTCGCCTCGACGTCGACGCGGGCTTCCTCCGCCAGCTCGGCAAAGGTTTTTTCGGCTACGTCTTTGAAGCGCGGGGAGAAGACATCCCTGTATTCCGAGAGAGGCTCGTAGATATCTTCTGCCATGGACTGTTGTCTAGAAGAATTTTGCTCTTGCCATCTCGCGTACCTCGGCTGATGCTGTGAACGGGATGCGTGTGGTGTAGCCCTGGCGTGCTGCCACGATCTGTTTGGTTGGCCATGAGAACACGCTTGTGTTCCACTGTGCCACGCGGCTGTTGTAGACGGTGCGTGCTGCTGTGATCTCTCTCTGGAGGTAGCTGTTCTGCTGCATCGCGTCTGAGATGGCTTCATGGGCTTTGAGCTCAGGATATGCTTCGACCTGAGGGAAGAGACGCCCGCAGACTGTGTTCAGCTGCTGGTTGACTTCGTCTCTGTTTTCCGGGGTGATTGTGCCTCCGCGCAGGGCGGCGACTGCTTTCATGACGTCTTTGTCAAGTTCGATGGCACGGTCCACCAGGCCCACGACGTTCTGAAGGATCTGGACGCGCTGCTCGAGGTAGTTGTCGATGTTTGAGGCTTCGGCCTGGATCTTCTGCTCGAGCTGGAGGAAGTAGTTCTGGGCGGAGACCTTCATGAAGATGAAGATGAAGCCGGGTAGCATGCCGGCAAGACATCCGACTACTGCAACCATGGTGGCGTTCGGAACGTCGATTCCTATGCTGTAGACGACTGCAAGCACGATTGCGGGGATGGCTACCCACAGTGCGATTTCGAAGATTGTCGAACCTATGCCGACCGTGACAGGAATCTGCCGGTCAATTACATGTATGTCGCGACCCTTGTCGTTTACAGGACCTGTTGTCTCATCTAGTAGATTTGCCATATAAGTTATGTGTTTGTGGTAAATATAGTATTTTCCGTCAACATTGTTCCTGTTTTCGGCGATTATTGTCACTATTGCCGGGATTGGCACCCGACGGTCGAGGCTGGTACCATGATGACGTTAAGTTGTTGTGCAATGGAATCGGTTGATAATCGTGATTTATGGCTTTTTTGCCAAAGAGTATCATTATATTTACATACTTTAAAAACAATCGTACCATGAAGTGTATCAAATCAGTACTCGTGTCGCTGCTTGCAGTTGCAATGGCGTCATGTAGCCAGCCTGCTCCGAAGGTTGACAAGTATGACATCGATCCGACCCAGATGAGAGGTTTCAACTATACCCCTGCCGGTGTGGCCGAGCCTCGCCACCATATCGATACCTGGGTGAAATATGACGAGGAGGTGATTGCGCATGACCTTGACCTCGCCAAGGGCCTGGACCTCAATTTCTGCAGAATTTTCGTGCCTTATCAGGTGTATACCGAGATTGGCGACACGCTTGTCGGCAGACTCCGCGATTTCGCTCACAAGTGTGACGAAAGGGGAATGAAGATGATGCCTGTAGTGGGCAGCGGCCGCTGGACCAGGGACAGCACTCTTCTCTATCAGGCAGAGGAGTGGGTGGATTTCCTCGTCGGTGCTCTCAAGGATGAGCCGAACCTCGCCATGTGGGACATCATGAACGAGCCTGACCTCAATGTCAGGATGCGTGAGGCGAACTTCGAGAACTGCAGAAGAATGTATGCACTTTTCAAGGAGAAGGATCCGGAAACACCTCTCACAATCGGTTTCCAGCTTGTTTCAAGCATGATCAAGATGGGTGACTATGCCGACATCCTTCAGTTCCACGATTATTCCGAGACAAGAGCCGAGGTACGCGACACCATCGCCAGGGCGCAGGCCTATGCCGATCAGGTCGGCAAGAAGATCTTCAATGGCGAGATGGGATGTGTCGGCCGAGCTAATCCGTATGACGTGACTCTCGAGGAACACATGAAGGCCAACATGGGCTGGTGCATCTGGGAGCTTATGGTCGTAAGGAAAGGCTGGGGTATGATCCATGGTGTCTTCTACGAGGACGGTACGGTACGTGATCCGTCGATCCCTGCCGCCATCATGGGATACTTCCGCAATCGTGAGGACATCGTACTCGAGAGCCCTGACAGGGAAGACAGGATCACCAAGGCGCTTGCCGGCATCGAACAGTGGAAAAAGGACGGTGCAAAGGACTGGGACCAGGGTATCAGACTTGCTGAGGTGAGTGCGAATACACTCGAGGCATGCCAGCTCGCTCCTATGCGCGAGGCTCCGAACTGGAAGGTCAACCAGCTCAGAAAGAGCGGGGACGTCAAGGAGATGAAGGCTCTTCTCGATGAGTTCTATGCTTTGATGAAACCTTATAAGAAGTAGATGTATGCGTAGTTCCTGCAAAGTTTTATCGGCTGCAGTACTGCTCGGTCTTGCAGTGTTGTCGTGCAAGCCGATTTCGATTTCTCCTGTGCATCCTCCCCGTCCTTCGGACAAGGAAGAGGAGGAAGTAAAAGAGATCAAGGTCACCGGAGTGACTCTCGATCAGAGTTCTGCTGAAGTGGAGGTGGAGTCGGAGTTTGATCTGGTTGCTTCGGTTCAGCCGAAGGATGCGACCAACAGCAAGGTGACGTGGTCTTCTTCAGACAGCGACGTTGCCACTGTCGAGGACGGCAAGGTGAGGGGCGTCGCTGTTGGCGAGGCTGTCATCACCGTGAAGACTGTGGATGGTGACAAGACTGCTTCGTGCAAGGTTACCGTGAAGGAAAAGCCTTATGTCTATGTTACCGGAATCACGCTTGACAGAACTGAAGCTGAAGTCGAGGTGGGACCATACGTCGAGTATTTCTATCTCCATCCTGAGATAACTCCGGAGAATGCCACCAACAAGAATGTGACGTGGACGTCTTCGAATACCAATGTTGCAACCGTGTCTGAAAGCGGCCGCGTGGCTGTCTACAGGGTCGGTTCTGCCACAATCACGGCTACTACCGAGGATGGCGGGTTTACTGCTTCATGCACGCTTACCGTCAAGCAGAAGCCTGTCGTGAAGGTGACCGGAGTCGAGATGTACTACAAGACCAGGACCGTCAAGGTTGGCGAGAAATTCGATATCGCTGCTACAGTGAGCCCTGGCGATGCCACAAATCGCGGTGTTTCCTGGACATGGACTCCTGAAGAGCTGATCGAGAGATACAACGGTGTCTTTACCTATCAGTCCCACGGCAATGTCGACGTCATCTTCCTGGCGAAGGCTCCTGGTACGGTTACTATTACCATCAAGACCAGCGACGGCAGCTTCACTGATACCTGCGAGGTTACGATTACCGAGTAGGCACAGGCGGCCGGACCAGGTACCATGGTCAATATACATAATAAAAAAACAGGCCCGGAAGCCTGTTTTTTTGTTTTATGCCTTGAGCGGGACAGAAGATCAGAGGATGATGTCGATCTTTGCTGTCTCGTTGGCTTTGAATGTGTACTGGACATGGTCGCCGTCCTTGGCGAGCTCCTTGCCGTTCACGAGGATGCGGCAGCCTTCGCTGCGGTTGCGGAGTGTAAGGGTCTGGGCCTGGTTAGAGGTGATTGAGGCGTGGATGCCCTTCTCGTCCCAGTCCATGTGGTTGAGCTTCGCGAAGGTGTAGAGCCATACGCCGTCGATCGATCCATGCATCAGGTTGTCCGGCATGACAGGAAGGAGTTCCACTGTGCCTGGCTCGCTGAAGACGCACATCTCCACGAGGAATGCTGGAACGGCGCCTGTAAGATCAGGGAACACGCCCCTGTAAGGGAAGTGGCTGGTCTGGAGTGTGCGGCGTACGAATCCGTGGTTGAGAAGCTGGCTGAGGTTCTGCTCGGTTTCTTCCATGTCCTTCAGGCGGATGGCTGAGAAGGCGCGGTGGATGATGCCGTGGGCAGAGTCGTCCTGCTGTGCGCGCTTGCGGTTGGAGATCTTGATGGCTTCTGCGAGTGCAGGATCCTTTTCAGGGGTGACAGCGCGGCCTGGCCACAGATCGTAGTGGTGTGACACGTGGCGGTGGTTGTAGTTCTCCTCGATTGTTTCCCATGCCCATTCCTTGAGGCCGCCGTCGATGTCGAGAAGGTAGGTCGGAAGGGATGCGAGCTGGGCCTCCCAGTGAGGGATGTTCTCCTTCTCGATTCCGAGGGTCTTGCAGCCGTCGATAAGGTTCATCAGGATTTCGCGGCAGATTGCGATGTCCATGACTGAGTTGATTCTCGTCGGGTTCCTGTCGCGGCTGGTGACTGTCTCGTAGCCTGGGTTAGGTGTAGGGTTCTCAGGGGAGAATGACGGATAGAAGATGACCTTGCCGTCCGGACCGCGGTCACGTGCGTAATCCTCGTAGAACAGTGCCATTTCCTTGTATGCCGGAATCACGCGGGTGCGGAGGAATTCCTTGTCGCCTGAGACGAGGTAGTAGCCCCAAAGCTCGTTGAATACCCATCCGAGGACGCCTGTGAAGCCGTAATGAGGATAGGTGTGCGAGAAGTGGTAGTACAGGCCGGAATCAGGGTCGCAGTGGACGCTGGCCAGAAGGCCGCGGGCTCCGTAGAGCAGCTGCGCGTTGGTGCGGAAGTCGTCGAACTTGCTCTCGTAATACTTGAAATACACGTCCATCTCGTCGAAGAGACCGGTGTTGTTTCCTGCGCAGACCTGAAGGTTGGTGTTGATGTTGTGCTGGCCTGTGAAAGGAGGGATGTTCTTGCCAGTTTCGTAGATCTGGAAGAAGCGGCCCATGTCGTAGAGCTTCTCGAGAAGGGTAGGGTCAAGCTCGTTCACGCTGTGGGCACGGCGGAGAAGTTCCTCGCCTGAAAGCAGAAGGTCCTTGTCGCTGCTGAGGTGGATGCGCGAACGGTCCATGCGCTCGCCGATGTACTTTTCGTTACCCTTGAGCATCTTGTCGAAATCGACCTTCATCGACATAAGGCCGTCGCGGACGCTCTTGATGCAATCGAAGGTGAAGTCGTTTTCGAACCTCACGATCTTTGATACGACTGTCAGGCCGTCTGCACCGGAAATATGCATGCCTTTGCCGGTTTTGTTCATGGTACCGCCCTTCGGGATGAAACGTATGGCAACTGCATAGCCTTTCTTGCCGAATTCCGGATTGTAAGCGGTTGCAAGGGTGATCAGGCCGTCCTCGATCTTAAGCTCATTTGAACTGCCTTCTGACAATCTTGGCAGCTGAATCTCTACATCGAGGTCCAGCTGGCCCTTAGGCGCAGTGAAGCGGTTCACGTTGACGTCTCCGTCGTAGGCGCAGAAGCTTTCGTTGCGGAAAGAACCGCGGGCATCGGTCCACATCGCGGTGATCATGCCGTTCTGCATGTCGAGGAAGCGGAGGTAGTCACGGGTGCCTGTCTGCTCCGGACGGCGGAAGGTGAGTGTGAAGGCTGTATGCCTTGAAGGACCGCCGACAGGGTACAGGATATCGTTGTCGAAATTCATGTACTTCTCGAAACCGGCCTTTTTCTGGGCTTCGTCTACAAGGGCGTTTGCCTCATTCGCCTTGCCCTCGAGAAGGAGCTGGCGGATCTGGGCCAGGTATGGGCGCAGATCTGGAGGAAGGGGAGTCTCGGCCCATTTCGGCTCGTAGAGGTCTTCCTGGGTGTAGGTCATCACGTCGCTGTATGGCTGGCCGGATGACTGCATGCGCAGCGTACCGTTGCCGGTGATGAAGTTGTCGGAAGATTCTGCCGCAGGGGCGATCGAGCAGATATTGTGCGTAGGCAGGATGCTGGCGCGATTCTCTACAGGGATGTACGGGATCGAATACTCGAGCTTTCGGGTTTCTATCCCCTCGGC
>JAKSJQ010000068.1 GCA_024402115.1 Bacteroidales bacterium
TTTCAAGTATGGATACTTCAAATATTGAAACGATGAAAGATATGTTTTATGGAAGTATGAAGAATGGAGGACAGATAATTGTGGGACGATCTTTTGTAATAAACGACTACTCACAGAACATGTTCATGGAAACTGGGGCCATAGACATTAAAGGGACAATAAACAGAAAGAACAAGAATCGTATTATCTCCAAAATACGTGCAGATCAAACAAAGGTCATACCCGTTTCCGGTCAGGAGGACTATCCTGACGTATGGTGAGTTTTAATACATATGAACACACCGGCTACAGGCTGGGATCGATGCCGGAAACGGTAACATACGATGCCTGCGGAAGGCCTACAGGGGCGTCGTCGGGCAGGGTACGGAGCACCCGGTACAACGAGATAGGCCTACAGCAGGAGATGACGCTGTCGGACGGTTCGACGGTGAATGTCGTTTATGCAGCTGACGGACGGAAGCTCAGGGAGAGGGTGATCTCGTCGGGAACCACCGTGATACGCAACTACTCCGGGAACTGCATCTTCGAGGGAAGCGTGCTTAAATTAGGGATTCAGGAGGCACGCATTTCTCTTTTCTGATTCTCGGAGTTCATTTTTACACATAATTTTATAAATTTGTAGGACGTGTAGCCACCAAACTACAGACAGATGAAGAAAAGAAAAGTCCTGTTCATAGTAATTGCTGTCCTGCTGACCGCAATACCCGCATTTGCTGTATTCAACGAGAAAGATCTCGCACATACACTTTCCGTCCTCCGCTACGAGCTCTTCCAGCAGAACCAGAAGGTAGAGAGTTCCAAGGAGATGCTCCTTCAGATGAACGAAGAGCAGCACCAGCAGATGATCGACATGGTCAAGAAGTGCAATGAGCTCTCCCTCATTCTCTTTTCACAGAACGCCGAATTCACCTTCGACCTCACCTACGCACTCAGAGAGGTCAGGGACAAGTATGAGGACTTCAGCTCACGCAGAAAGCCTTATGACGATTTCGTGGACAATCTCAACATCGAGATAGACCGATACCAGAGGCTCATCGAGTCGCTCAGGCGTCTTCCCCCAGCTCTCGACGAGATAGAAGATGTCCCTGACAGCCTTTCTACCGGCAAGGACAGCCTCTTCGCAAGTATCGACAGCCTCATAATCAAGCTCGAGTATGGTTCCGTTCACGAGCATTTCATAGCCCTCGGAGCCCATGAGCATCACCACGAGCCGTTCATGCTCGACGAGCAGAGCTGCATAGACCGAGACAGTTGTATCCACTACGCCAGGAACCTCCTGTTCATTTACACCCTTGCAAGGGACCAGATCGTAGAGGACAACCAGCATTATGCTGACATGAACGACAGGCTCAAGGATTCTTACGATTATGCTCAGAAACGCTACCGAACCATCCAGAACAGCATTTTCCGTCAGGGTCAGGACAGCTATTTCTATGTGCTGAAAAATTTCCGCGCATACGTACGTGACGCCTTCGCCGACACTAAACAGAAATATTCCAGGGCATACGACTTCTACGACGATGGATGCAAAGTAGAGGAACCGTCCGTAATGGAGGCCGTTGCAGGCGCACTTACAGACCATAACGAAGAAGAGCACGAACACGAGCACGAACTGGAGCTGGAGCATGAACTGGAACATGAGCTGGATATTGATGCGGATCATGAACACGAACATGAGCACGTACATAGGCACATGAACCAGAGCGAATGGAGAGGTCCAGTCGTGAGCGCATTCATCGTGATCGTGGTATTCCTCATCATACTCGCATCGACCCTCAGCGCAGTCATCGTACTCATGCTGAACCGCTTCGTGAAGCGCTTCCGCACCGAGGAATTCAGACAGCAGCGACCTTGTATCCTGCTTCTCGCAGGAATGGTGGTGTTCGCTATAACCATCATGGTCGCAAACCAGATCATCCACCAGAACTTCATAGTGATGGCGTGCAAGCTGCTGCTTGTATTCGTGTGGCTCGTCAGCGCCATCCTCGTATCGATTCTGATCCGTGTATCCGCAAAGCACAGCAACAGAACGCTGATGGCATACGCACCGATGATCCTGACCGGACTGATCGTTATTACTTTCCGTATCATCTTCATCCCGAACCTCCTGGTGAACCTGATCTTCCCTCCTCTGATGCTTCTTATCACGCTATGGCAGTTCCACCTCTGTCATAAAGGAAGAAAGAGAATCCAGAAGGTCGACAGAATATACACATGGCTTTCGCTCCTCGTAATGGTGATGACAACCATCATAAGCTGGAAAGGATATGTCCTCCTCGCCGTCCAGGCTTTCATCTGGTGGCTCTTCCAGCTGTCTGCGATTCTAACCATCACTGCATTCTATGAGCTCCTGAGCATGTTCGAGAAGAAGTTCATCGCAGATTGGATCAAAGAATACCGCAAGGACCACGTGATCGTCCATGAGAACGTCAAAGGTGCGTTCATCGAGGTGACATGGCTCTTCGACCTCATAAAGGACGCTGCCGTTCCGATCTGCGCCGTCCTTTCCATCCCGTTCAGCATCTGGCTTGCGGCAGACGTATTCGACCTCACGGAGTCGGTGAAGATCATATTCTTCAGGCCGTTCTTCAACATCACAGGAGAAGATGGCAACGCGATACTCCATATCTCCCTCTTCGGACTCCTCCTCGGCGCCGAGCTTTTCTTCGCATTCCGCTATGTCGAATACATCATCAAGGCTCTCTACCGCACGATCAAGTATGAGAACGCAATGAAGCGAAGCGGCGTCAACCATGTCCATACGAACGAAATCAATCTTACCCTTGCGAACAACCTCATCTCAATCATGATCTGGGGTATCTTCATCATCACGTTGATCGTCCTGTTCAGGATTCCGATGGGAGCGATCAGCATCGTTGCAGCAGGTCTCGCTACCGGTATCGGTCTCGCGTTGAAGGACGTCCTGAACAACTTCATCTACGGTATACAGCTCATGTCCGGACGACTCAGGGTCGGTGACTACATCGATTGCGACGGCATACGAGGAAAGGTAGAAAGCATTTCATACCAGAGCACCCAGATCCACACCCTCGACGGCAGTATCATGGCAATTACCAACACTGCCCTCTTCAACAAGAACTTCAAGAACCTCACGAAGAACAACTCTTACGAGCTTGTGAAGATCCCTGTGGGAGTGCATTATGGAGTCAATGTAGCACACGTGAGAGACCTCCTTACCGAGGCTCTGAAGCAGATACAGAACGACGACATGTACGGAAGGCCTATAGTCGACCCTAGCCGAGGCATAACAATTGCATTCAACGACTTCGGCGACAGCAGCGTAGACCTCATCGTGAAGCAGTACGTGCTCGTGGAGAACGAGGCCAAGTATATCGCTGATGCCAAGGAAATAATATACAACACCCTCAATGCAAACAACATAGAGATACCTTACCCACAGAGGGACATCTACATCCATCAGGCACAGAATCATTCACAGGAACAATAACAACCCATTTAATTATAAGCATTATGAAAAAGTACATTGCAGAGTGCATCGGAACAGCGGTTCTGACACTTCTTGGCTGCGGAACAGCAGTCTTCGTAGGTTGCGGTGAGCCAGCAGGCGTATTCGCAACAGCTGCGGCATTTGGTCTTTCAGTAATCGCCATGGCTTACACCATCGGCGCAATCTCAGGCTGCCACATCAATCCTGCCATCACCCTCGGCGTTGCCCTCTCAGGCCGCATGAGCTGGAAGGATGCCTGTGGTTATTGGGCTGGTCAGTTCCTCGGTGGTATCATCGGTGCAGCTGTCCTCTTCGCGATCGTAAAGGTCACCGGTGCTGCCGGTGCAATGGGCAACCCTGCAGGTCTCGGCACCAACGGTGTCGCTAACGCAGGCGGTGTCTGCGGTGCAATCCTCGTCGAGATCGTCGCTACCTATCTCTTCGTTCTCGTAGTTCTCGGAACTACCGACGAGAAGAAAGGTGCAGGCAACCTCGCAGGCCTCGCTATCGGTCTTACCCTCGTTCTCATCCACCTCGTTTGCATCAACCTCACCGGTACTTCAGTGAACCCAGCTCGTAGCTTCGGTCCTGCTCTCTTCGTCGGTGGTGCTGCTCTCAAAGACGTTTGGGTATTCATCCTCGCTCCTCTCGCAGGTGGTGCTCTCGCAGCATGCAGCTGGAAGTGCCTCGCATGTGAGTGCTGCAAGAATTAATTCTTGAACAGACCATATAAAAAATCAGGTCGACCCGGAAAGGTCGACCTGATTTTTGTTTCTTTTAACTGAAATCTTATTAATTTCGTAGTTGTCGTTTTTCTTGTTTTGATATGGACTCGTTAAATCTGTTACCTCAAGCAATTTCGCCTACCGCCTATCAGATAGGCCAGTACGGCAGGACACCCGTGAGCTATTTCCACGGACTTCCTCAGATATCCGTCCCCCTCACAGAGGTGCGTGGCAGAGGATTCACACTTCCTGTGTCATTGAGCTACCACGGTGGCGGTATCAAGCCGGAGCAGCATCCCGGTTGGGTCGGACTCGGTTGGAGTCTCCACGCCGGCGGATGCATCACGAGGGTGATCCATGGAAAAAAGGACGAGTATTCTCGACTTGAGCACAATCACCTCTACAGAGAGAGCCCAACGGCAGACCCAGGCTACATATACCACATTTCAGACATCCAGTCCGGTCAGACGTGGACTGAATCCGAACTTTCCCAAAGGCTGAATCCAAATATTGATGAATACGAGCCTGACGAGTACATCGTCAGTGCCCCTGGAATATCTGCGACTTTCGTCATAGTCGGAGACAGGCAGATCAGGGTGAAATCACGAGAAGAGTCATGCTTCACCCTCGAGGACATAGAGATCGGGAATGACCACGACAACGCGCAGCTTAACCTTTACCCGGGCCAGGGAGGAGACCGTCTCAAGGCACGCCGGTTCAAGTACATCAAGACAATAATACTGCGAGACAAGGATGGCAACAGGTACATCTTCGGCGGGACAGAGGAGTCTATAGAGTATTCTGTGGTTCAACACCCCAACTACGCTCCTGATTCAGCAGGAAATTCCATCAATACGGGTCAATGGAATGCCGTTGCCACTGCAAACACGTGGATGCTCACACGCATTGAGCGCGCAGACGGAGAAGTATTCGAATTATCATATCAAAGGAATGGAGTTCCAATCGTGTTCAGCGACATGCACTTCGGGTTTTATTATGGGTTCTATGACCAAGAAAGAGGATGGCCGCCAAGATATATCGGCTCATTTGATCAAGTATACAATTCGTACAATAACATCCCAGGAGCACTGAAACCCAACTACAAATTCCATTTCCTCCTTCCATGCTACCTGTCGGGCATACGATGTCTTCTTTCAGGAGATTCACTGGACTTCGAAAATGAAGACAGTAACGAGCTCGGATACGACTACTCAGAACAGGAGTTCTGCCTTCACGTGGCCGACCTGCATGACGGGCAGGTAGAATCCTACTTCCCATACAGCCAGTTCAGGCTCAATGACCACTATGCCAAGCTGGTAAGGATTCACGGCAAGATGAGAGACATACGTTTTGACTATACTGACTGTCCAGAAACAAGGCTCAAGCTCACTGGAATAAGAATACTCCAGAATAATGAAGAGGAAGCACAAGGCCAGGTCGACAGCTGCTGGGAGTTCGCCTATGACAGCACCCCTCTCCCTAGGTATAACTCAAAGATGACCGACCACTGGGGATATTACAACGGTCACTGTTACAAGACGGCGGGAGGAAGCCTCGAATCGGGCTTTGACAATCAGAGAACGCCCTCGGAAGATTTCATGAAAGCGGAGACTCTGATATCCGTCCGATATCCTTCAGGCGGATGGACAGAATATGACTGGGAAGCACATCGCTACGGAATGATGGTGTGTCCGCCGGACTTCATTCCCGAGAATGCGGACTCCCTTGTCGCAGGAGGTCTGCGCATACGCTCCATCACCGATCACGCCTCTGGCAATCACTCTTCTGCCAGGTCATTCACCTACTTGGAGGAAGGCATCTCCACAGGAGTATTGAGTGCATATCCCTCATGCGTTGCAACAGGATACCACAACATCAATAACGGATATCTGGAAAGCACGGGCTTCTTTGGCATGTACAGCGAGACCCCAATCCTCCCACTCTCCGAGACCGACGGAAGCCACGTGAGCTATACTGTCGTACGAGAGACATTCGAGGACGGAGGTTACGCCGAATACCGATTCTCGAACAACGACCAGGTAGAGTATCGGGACAGGATGCCTTATCTCGAACTGGGAAGGATTGAAGGCTGTCCACTGTTTGCCGAGATCACTTCAAGGTCTCTCTGCAGAGGACTTCTTTTAAGAAAAAGCCTGTACGACTCAGACGGGAATGCCATTCACGCAGAGGAGATGACATACGAATCAATTGACGGCATGACATATGCTTCCGCATCAAAGTTGTCTCACTGTTTCGGCCTTGCTGTTTTCTACGCATACAATCAGGTCCCTTGCGGATATCCGTCCCTCAGGTCGCGCGTGGTCACGGAGCGATGCGACGATGGCAGCCTCATCGTGGACAGCTACGAATACACATATAACCCTGACCGTCTCATGACCACAGAGGCACACCGGAGAAGCAGCCGCGGAGCGTCACCCGAAATGATGTCGGAGGAGACGAGATACTTCTATCCAGCAGACAGGCCGGGACCTGACCACGACGACATGGTGTCGGAAGGATTTAGAGGGCTTGTCTTAGGTATCGCCAAGCTGCGCGACGGATTGGTCGTCGACGCGCAGGAGCGCGAATACGTGATAAGGCACATCCCTGCGCTCCCCTCTGAGAGGACTGTCGTCATCGTAGGACTCGCGATGCGGCCGGTATGGCTTGCGTGCAGGTCATACTCGGCAAGACTTGACAGTCCGGTTACAATAGACAGATACGCCGACTCCCCGATGTCATGCATGCAGTCCACGCCGGACATCGAGGTGAAGGGATTCGACGGGCACGCATCGCCGCTCTTCGCCGGGATGAAGGACGGCAGCGCCACGGAGATGGTCTGGAGCCTGCGTCACGGGGAGCCGTGCATGTCCATACGCACGGCCGACCGGGTCATACCACCAGGCGTCTCCTCCACAAGACACCAGATTCTCGTCAACTATCAGGATATCGTCTCCAAGGACTTCGTAACGGACGCACCGTCGACTTTCCGATGCGACATGACACCCGATTACGGATACGCGCTCCACGCAATGGTGACGATTGACGGCACGACATACCACCTGGCACAATGGTCCCGTCCCGAGGCGCCCGATGCCATATGGCAGTCTCTCATCAGCTTGTACCAGGCCAGCCTCAGCCTGCCGATTGATTCCGGAAGGCACACGATGTCCGTGCGTCTTCTCGACTGGCGTGGGACGAGCGGCTCATCCGAGACCGTCGGCGGGTCCGTCGTTGTGACCCATGCCACGCCTGCCACT
>JAKSJQ010000069.1 GCA_024402115.1 Bacteroidales bacterium
GCAGCAAGAGCCGCCTGCCAGCGTCCATAAGCCTGCGCGGTGAGGCCACCGGTAGAAACCCTAAGGAATCCGAAGTTCCAATAGAGAAGGTCGAAAAGCATGGTGCCGATGGCTATGCCACCGATAAGAGCAGCCGTGCTGAAGCCGCCGGTGATTCCAGCGTCGCCGCCGATGTGACCGACAACCGCTATGTCGACCATTCCCACGAGTGGGACTGTTATGTTTGCGAATATGCTTGGTATGGCAAGCTTGAGGATTTCCTTGTTTATTCCACGCTTCATTTTCTAACGATATTTACCCTCATCCTCGAGCATTCCGAGGTATGAGCTGTAGCGTTCAGGGGTGATGGTACCCTCCTCCACCGCGAGCTTGACCGCGCAGCCAGGCTCATGGGTATGGGTACATGGGGAGAAGCGGCAATCCTCGGACGCACGGAGCATCTCCGGGAAGTAGAGCGCAATCTCCTCCTTCTTGAGGTCGACGAGTCCGAAGCCCCTGATGCCAGGAGTATCCACGATGTAACCCGAACCGCCGTCTGAGACGGAAAAACGGTACATCTCGTAGAAGGTCGTGGTATGCTTGCCCTGGAGATGGACATCTGAAATTTCACCGGTTCTAGGTTCCAGGCTAGGGTCAATGGCCTTGATCATCGAAGACTTGCCCACTCCCGACTCTCCGGAAAAGAGAGTCACCTTGTCCTTGCAGAGCTCGCGCAGCTCGGAGATACCCTCCCCAGTCTTCGTGGAAGTCTCGATCACGCGGTATCCAGCCGACTCATAGATGGACTTGAAGGCTTCCACCTCCTCCTTCGCGGCATCCCTGTACATGTCGACCTTGTTCAGGACTATGATCGCAGGGACGTTGTACACCTCGCATGTCACCAGTATCCTGTCCAGGAATGGAAGCTTGATCTCCGGAAACATCAGCGAGGTGATGATCACTGCCTGGTCAAGGTTCGCAGCGATGATATGGTTCTGTCGGGAAAGGTTTGTCGACTTCCTGATGACATAATTGCGGCGCGGATGGATGGAAGTGATTGCGGCCATGCTGTCGCCCTCGGCAGCCTCGTCCAGCTCATAGTCGACGAGATCGCCCACGGCCACCGGATTGGTCGCCGTGCTGCCCTTGAGGCGCACCTTTCCACGAAGGACTGCCGGGAAGAGATTCCAACCCGGGAGTTCGGCCAGCAGATAATGGCTGCCGGTATGCTTGACTACTGTCGCAGTACCCTTCATCTTCATTCAGGCTCAAGCCTAAAAAGGCTTCTTCAACGTATTGACTTGAAAATTTGTGCAAAGATATGATTTTTCCCGACTATATTTGTAGGATAAACAACTCAGTGACATGATTACCGAAGTACAGATCGACGCATGCGTCAAGGACCTTTTCGCAAACATTGAATTCACCAAGGAACCTGCAGGCCTCTACGATCCGCTCAGATACATGATCGGCATCGGAGGAAAGAGGATTCGACCTCGTCTCTGCATCCTTGCCTATTCGCTCTTCAAGGACGAGATCGGAAATGAGATTCTCGAGCCTGCGGCAGGTCTTGAGGTATTCCACAGCTTCACTCTCATCCACGACGACATCATGGACAATGCCGACGTGCGCAGGGGCGTGCCGACCGTATGCAGGAAGTGGGACGACAACACCGCCATCCTCTCGGGTGACGTGATGTGCATCGACAGCTACAAGAGGATGGGCAAGGCTCCTGCGGCCGTGCTCGGAAAGGTCATGGAACTGTTCAGCAACACAGCAGCCCAGGTCTGCGACGGCCAGCAGTACGACATGGACTTCGAGAACCGCGAGAGCGTTCCGATGAGCGAGTACATGAACATGGTCGGTCTCAAGACCGGCGTCCTCATCGCCTGCAGCGCCAAGATCGGTGCCCTCATCGCAGGCGCCAGCGAGCAGCAGTGCGAGCTTCTCTACAAGTTCGGATATGACCTCGGACTCGCATTCCAGATTGCGGACGACTGGCTCGACACCTTCGGCGACCAGAAGGTCTTCGGAAAGGCAATCGGCGGTGACATACTCAACGACAAGAAGACCTGGCTGCTCACCCGCTCCTTCGAGAAGGCCGATGCTGACTGCAGGAAGAGGCTCCTCGAGGCCATGGCCATGCCATGTGAGGACGAGGCAGGAAAGGCTGCGAAGATCGCTGCCGTACGCGCCATCTACGACGAGCTCGGAGTAGGCGACGAGGCCAAGGCCGAGATAGTACGCCTCCACAGCGTCGCAATGGACCATGTACAGAAGCTCGGAATCTCGAAGATGCGCGTCGAGATGCTCAAGCGCTATGCAGACGCACTCGTAGCACGCAGCAAGTAATTAAGATGGAAAGAAGACAGCTTGAGATAATGGCTCCTGCGGGCAATTTCGAATGCCTGCACGCAGCGATACAGGGCGGAGCAAACTCCGTCTACTTCGGTGTGGAGAAGCTCAACATGCGCTCCCACTCTGCGAACAACTTCAGGATGGAGGATTTAGCGGAGGTGTGCCGAATCTGCCGCGAGAACGGCGTGAAATCGTACCTCACGCTCAACATCGTGCTCTACAACGACGAGATCGAGACCATGCACAGGACCCTCGACGCAGCACGTGAAGCCGGAATCACCGCGGTGATTGCATCGGACATGGCAGCAATCATGTATGCGCGCCAGATCGGGGTGGAGGTGCATATTTCGACCCAGCTCAGCATCTCGAACCATGAGTCCCTGAAGTTCTATGCCCAGTGGGCGGACGTCATCGTACTTGCACGCGAGCTGACCCTCAAGCAGGTGCGCGAAATCAAGGACGTGATCGAGAAGGAGAACATATGCGGACCTTCCGGTCGCCAGGTACAGATTGAGATGTTCGCACACGGAGCACTCTGCATGGCCATCTCCGGCAAGTGCTACCTCAGCCTCCACGAATACGGGGCATCTGCGAACCGCGGCTCATGCTACCAGATATGCCGCAGAGGATACGAGGTCACCGACCTTGAGACAGGCAACCAGCTCCATGTGGACAACAAATACATCATGTCCCCTAAGGACCTCTGCACGATAGAGTTCATGGACAAGATCATCGAGGCGGGCGTCACCGTATTCAAGATCGAAGGACGCGCAAGAAGCGCCGAGTATGTCCGCAAATGTGCCAACTGCTACCGCAGGGCGGCGGATGCGGTATGCGACGGAACATACGCTCCCGAACTGGCCGCCAGCCTTAAGACCGAGCTTTCCGAGGTATTCAACCGTGGATTCTGGGACGGCTACTATCAGGGTGCGAGACTCGGTGAGTGGAGTGAGGTATATGGCAGCAAGGCTACCCGCAAGAAGGTTTACAGCGGAAAGGTCACCAACTGGTTCGCAAAGCTCGGAGTGGTCGAGATTCTCGTCGAGTCTGCTTCTCTCCATCAGGGTGACGAAATCCTCATCCAGGGTCCGTCCACAGGAAGTATCCAGACTACTGTATGCGAGATAAGGGTCGACCTCAAGCCAGTGCCTGAGGCAGGAAAGGGCGTTTATTGCTCAATTCCAGTAAGTGCCGAAGCCCTCGCATCGGCTGTCGATCCGGAGGGTCAGTCATCCCCTACCGAGAAGCTTCGCCGCGCTGACAAGGTCTACATCTGGGCTTCTGAAGAATAACGCGATCGCAATTATCTGAATGATAGGCATTTAATATAAGGACGGTTCCCTCTTTCGGAGGAGCCGTCCTTATATTAAATAGCTGATATTCTTAGTGTTGGCTTCAGATCTACTTCAAGACGAGCGATACCGGGCAGTGATCGGAGCCGAGAATCTCATTGTGGATCTCAGTCTCCAGGATGCGTCCGGAAAGGTCGGCCTGAGGGCCGAGAGACGGGCCTGAGACCAGGAAATAGTCGATACGCCAGCCCACGTTCCTGCTCCTGGCAGCCATACGGTATGACCACCACGAATACTTCACCTCCTCCGGATGCTGATAGCGCCAGCTGTCGATGAATCCGGCTCCGAGAAGCTCTGTCATCTTGCCGCGCTCCTCATCGGAGAAACCTGCACTGAAATGGTTGGTCTTAGGATTCTTGAGGTCTATCTCCTCATGAGCCACGTTCATGTCTCCGCATACCACGACGCCCTTTGCCTTGCGGGCAGTACCGTCTGACGCGATGGCGGTTCCGCTCGCGAGCGAGCAGAGATAAGCACGGAAGTCATCCTCCCACCTCATTCTGTATTCAAGACGACGAAGTTCATCCTGCGAATTCGGAACATAGACGTTCACAAGGTAGAAATCCTCGAACTCGAGGGTCACCACGCGACCTTCATGGTCATGTTCGTCCACACCGATGCCGTAGCTGACGGACAACGGAGCGACGCGGGTATAGATCGCCGTTCCGGAATATCCAGCCTTGTCAGCATAATTCCAATACGAGGTATATCCGAGGAACTCAAGGTCGATCTGACCTGCCTGAAGCTTGGTCTCCTGCAGGCATACGCAGTCGGCGTCGAAGGAATCGAAGATATCCGCGAATCCCTTGCCTACCACGGCTCGCAGGCCGTTAACGTTCCAAGAAACGAGCTTCATGGGCTATTCTATTGTCCAGCTTACGCCTTCCTTACCGTCCTTGATGGTGATTCCGAGGGCCTTGAGGGCATCACGTATCTGGTCGCTGCGTGCCCAATCCTTTGCTGCACGTGCTGCGACCCTCTCCTCGAGAACCATCTGCATGAGTCCGTCGATGATCTTGCCTGAAGTGCCCTCCGATGCCTCCTCGTCGCGAAGTGCCATGACACCGAAAACGATGTCGTCGAAAACCTGGCAGAGAGTAGCGAGGTCATTCTTGCTGAGGGTGAGCTTCTTGTCCTTCGCGGTATTGATGATGCGTACGGCGTCGAAGATGTGGCTGAGGGCGATAGGAGTGTTCATGTCGTCGCAGAGGGCGTCATATACTCCGTTGAAGATAGCCTTCACCTCGGCATTGTCCGCCGCGCAGCTCTCAGGAGCCACGCTGGTGATGAACTCGCCATAAGCCATCTGGTTTGCAGGATGGCCTTCAGTACCGACGGTCGAGCGCTCGACGCCGGCAGCCGCTGCGAGAGCATAGAGGTCCTTCGCCGCGGTCATGATCCTGCGAAGACCCTTCTGCGCCGCCTGGAGCGCCTCGTTGCTGAAATCGAGGGTTCCACGGTAGTGAGCCTGGAGGATGAAGAAGCGTATGGTCATAGGGCTGTAGGCCTGCTCGAGCTTGTCATGCTCACCAGCGAAGAGCTGAGGGAGAGTGATGAAGTTTCCGAGAGACTTGCCCATTTTCTGTCCGTTAATGGTGATCATATTGTTGTGCACCCAATAGTGCACGCCCCTGGTGCCGCGCGATGCGACGTTCTGAGCGATCTCGCACTCGTGGTGAGGGAACATGAGATCCATTCCACCGCCATGGATGTCGAACTCGTGACCGAGATACTTCTCGCCCATGACCGAGCACTCGAGGTGCCAGCCCGGGAAGCCTTCGCCCCATGGAGACGGCCATCTCATGATATGCTGCGGCTCGGCCTTCTTCCAGATAGCGAAGTCGTAAGGAGCGCGCTTGTCGCTCTGGCCGTCAAGGTTGCGGGTACCCTCGAGAGTATCGTCGAGATTGCGGCCTGAAAGGATTCCGTAGTGGTGGTCGGCATTGTACTTCTGGACATCGAAGTAGATGCTGCCGTTGGACTCGTAAGCGTATCCGCTGGCGAGAATCTTCTTCACCGCCTCGATCTGCTCGACGATATGTCCTGATGCACGTGGCTCGATTGAAGGAGGAGCGACGTTGAGCATGCGCATTGCCTCATGATAGCGGAGGGTGTAGCTCTGAACCACCTCCATAGGCTCAAGCTGGTCGAGCCTTGCCTTCTTTGCGATCTTGTCCTCGCCTTCGTCGGCATCATGCTCGAGATGGCCGACGTCGGTGATGTTGCGCACGTAGCGGACCTTGTATCCGAGATGGCGGAGAAGGCGCACGAGCACGTCGTAGGTCACGCCTGGACGGGCATGTCCGAGATGTGCGTCACCATATACGGTAGGGCCGCAGACATAGAGTCCCACACGGCCAGGATTGATAGGCTTGAAGATCTCCTTGGTACGGGAGAGCGTATTGGTTATATATAAATCTCTCATAGTATCTATAATAGTCTTGCGAAGATAGGCATTTTTTGTCACGAATAAAAAGATTATATTTGTATCATTATGATCATCAGTGGCAAAGACCTCTCTACCAGGTTGAAGCAGGAAATGGCTTCAGAGGTAGCAACTTACACCGACCGTTTCGGCCGTGTTCCTCACCTTGTGGTTATTCTCGTGGGCGAAGATCCCGCAAGCCAGACCTATGTTCGCAACAAGGGCCTCGCTGCGGAGAAGATAGGAATGCGCAGCAGCACCATCCGCCTCGCAGAAAGCACCACCGAGGAAGAGCTTCTCAATCTCATCGACTCACTCAATGCGGACGACAGTGTCGATGGTATCCTCGTCCAGCTCCCCGTTCCTAAGCACATAGATGAACTCAAGGTACTTGACGCCATCGACAAGTCCAAGGATGTGGATGGATTCCATCCGCTGAACATGGCCGACCTCTGGCGCTACAAGTCCGCCCCTGTCTCAGACAAGGCTATCGGAGAATTCTCTCCATTCATCCTCCCATGCACCCCTAAGGGATGCATCAAGATGATCAAGGCAGCCGGCGTGGAAATCTCCGGAAAGCATGCGGTCGTTCTCGGCCGAAGCAACATCGTGGGTCTTCCTGTCGCCAAGCTCCTTCTCAACGAGAATGCGACCGTGACCATCTGCCACAGCCGCACCAAGAATCTTGCAGAGTTCACCCGCAACGCAGACATAATCATCGCCGCCATCGGTAAGCCTAAGTTCCTTACCGCAGACATGGTATCTCCTGGCGCCGTCGTCATCGACGTGGGTATCGACCGCGACCCTGAGACCGGCAAGCTCTGCGGAGATGTGGACTTCGAGAATGTCGAGCCTAAGTGCTCAGTGATCTCGCCTGTCCCTGGCGGAGTCGGTCCTATGACCATCTGCTGCCTCATGGAGAACACCATCGAGGCCTTCCTCCACAAGATGGAGGCGAGGTAGATCGATCAAGGATTGCAGCGACAGCAACACCTCTGTCGCCGGCCTCGTTTCGACGATCGCAACATATTGAATTTCAATCACTTCCCATACGGACGGTTCCCCTGCGCGAGGGAGCCGTCCGTATATTATTTCATTGGCTATCAATCCTTTAACCTTTCAGAAAAAGAGTCTTGTCGTTGTCATCTAGTTTTCCCAATTTTGCAAAATATTGCTATTTAACTCAGTGGGTAGCGGACCTGAGGTAGAAGAAAG
>JAKSJQ010000007.1 GCA_024402115.1 Bacteroidales bacterium
AGTTCCTCGCTTTCGAGCAGACTTTCAAGAACTCTCTCACCACTCTCCCTATGGGTGGCGGAAAGGGCGGTTCCGACTTCAGCCCACGCGGCAAGTCTGATGCAGAGGTCATGCGTTTCTGCCAGGCATTTGCAATGGAGCTCTCACGCCACATCGGTCCGGACATCGACGTCCCTGCAGGTGACATCGGAGTAGGCGGACGTGAGGTAGGTTTCATGTTCGGTATGTACAAGAAGCTCACCAAGGAGTTCAGCGGTACCTTCACAGGCAAGGGCCTCGAGTTCGGAGGTTCACTCATCCGTCCTGAGGCAACCGGTTACGGTGTCGTTTACTTCCTTCAGGATATGCTCGCTACCAAGGGTCTTGACGTGAAGGGCAAGTCAGTCCTCATCTCAGGTTCAGGTAACGTTGCACAGTATGCTGCACAGAAGGTTCTCCAGCTCGGTGGAAAGGTTCTCACATTGTCGGACTCTGACGGATATATCTACGATCCAGACGGAATCGATGAGGAGAAGCTCAAGTATGTGATGCTCCTCAAGAACGGTTACCGTGGACGTATCAAGGAGTATGCTGAGAAGTATGGCGTGAAGTACGTCGGCAACGGCGCGAAGCCATGGGCTGAGAAGGCAGATATCGCTCTCCCTTGCGCTACCCAGAACGAGCTTCTCGAGGATCACGCAAAGGCTCTCGTCGCCAATGGTGTGATCGCTGTCTGCGAAGGTGCAAACATGCCTACCGCTCCTGATGCAATCAAGGTTCTCCAGGAGGCTAAGGTTCTCTACTCTCCAGGTAAGGCTTCCAACGCCGGTGGTGTATCGGTATCAGGTCTTGAGATGTCACAGAACTCTGAGCGTCTCTCTTGGACTTCTGACGAGGTTGACGGCCGTCTCCGCGCTATCATGGACGACATCCATGCAAACTGCGTGAAGTATGGTACCGAGCCTGACGGTTATGTGAACTACGTGAAGGGTGCGAACGTTGCCGGCTTCATGAAGGTTGCAAAGGCAATGATGGCCCAGGGCGTATATTAATCGATTCCTCTCCCCAAGGACGAACTTAACTCCCCAGGCACTTAACAAATTTTCCCCAATAAGAAGAGGCGGTGACCGAAAGTCATCGCCTCTTTAATTTGTCTGCCTTATTCTATGTCTGTTACGGTGAGGAGGCCGGAAGCGACCTTGAACCTGACGTTATGACCCCCGAAGGAGAGACCGTAGACTCTCTCCGGGTCGTCCTGATAGGATGGGCGTGGGTCCAGGCTGAGTACCTCGCGGAGTTCGACGAGGAACTTTCCGTTGCGGGCGAACCGTGATACCAGCCCCTCGGGGATTGTGACTTCCACCTTTCTCTCCGGGAGCGAGTCGACGTATCCGCTTGCGGCCTCAGGATGGGAGTCTGCGTAGGTGATGTATGGCTTGATGTCATAGATAGGCGTTCCGTCCATCAGGTCGGCTCCCTTGACCCAGATAACCGGGCCTTCAGCGCTGTCAAGCTCAATATGGTCGATGCGCACGGATGACAGTCCGAGAGGGTTGGGACGGAAGGGGGAGCGTGTTGCAAAGACGCCCATGGACTTGTTCCCGCCCAGTCTCGGAGGGCGTACGGTCGGCTGCCATGGGGATTCCGTTTCCTCATTCTTGCCACGTCTGCGATTTGCGGAGAATTCCCATATCAGCCAGATGTAGTCGAATTCCGCAAGACCTCGGAGGGCGTCGGCATTCCTGTACCGTGGCTCGAACACTATCCTCGCGGAGAGGTTCTCTGCGAGGCCGCTCTGACGGGGGATTCCGAATTTTTCCGGGAACGCGCTCCGGATATGTGCGATCGGCTCGATGATCATAGGCTTATTCGCACAGATAGTCCTCGCCGGGCCTCTTGATAGGCTCCACGTGGATATTGACTATGGTGTCGGCTCCGAATTCCTGCTTGAGCCTTCTTTCGATCTGGGAAGTGCGCGTGTGCGCCATCCTGAGGCTGATCTCTCCGTCCATCCTGAAATGCATGGAGATCACGGATATGCTGCCGATGCGGCGCGTGCGCAGGTGGTGAGGCTCCTCCACGTCGGGATACTCCCTCACGATGGCGAGGATCTTCTCCATGTCCTCCGGTGGAAGTGACTTCTCCATGAGCTCGTCAAGTCCGTCCTTGAGCAGCCTGATGGCGACCTTCATGATCATCGCTCCGACAATTATCGATGCCAGAGGGTCGAGCACGGTCCATCTCCTGCCCAGGAGTATGGCTCCGCCGATGCCGATGAGGGTGCCGACTGACGAGAGCGCATCGCTTCGGTGGTGCCATGCGTTTGCGACGACGACAGGGGAGTCTATCTGCCTGCCCTTGCGTACGGTATACTGATAGACGAGTTCCTTGAGGATGATGGATGCCAGTGCAGCCCAGAGAGCAAGCATTCCGGGACTTTCAAGCTCGCCTCCCTGCACCCAGTCCGCTATCATGACGGCACCCTTCACGATGATGCCTACGGCGACGCCGCCGAGAAGAAGACCTATGATGGTCGTCGCGAGGGTCTCGTATTTGCCGTGTCCGTAGGTGTGGTCTTCGTCATCGGGCTTGCTGCTTATCTTGACGAAGATGATTACTATCATGTCGGTGACGAAGTCGGAGAGGGAGTGCACGGCGTCTGCGGTCATGGCGGAGCTTCGCGCAAGTATGCCTGCCACGAACTTGAATACGAGCAGAGCCACGTTGATCGCGCTGCCCGCCAGCGTAACCTTGTATATTTCCTTCTCTCTCTGACTGTTTTCCATCGAAATTATTCTTATGCCTTCAAATTTAATCATTTTTAGTTCATCAACAGCGGAATATCTGTGCACTTTTTTGATATGAAAGTCATAATACCTATATTTGATTGGATTTATATCGGACACTAATAACAACCAGTACACATATGAAAAGGTTTATCCTCACAATCGCAGCGGGACTCTGCCTCGTTGCATGTGCTCCTAAGGGAATCCAGGAACCTTGGAGCAAGGGTGGTTTCGAAACCCACAAGTATCGTAATGTCTTCGCTGAGATGGGATACTCTCAGCAGGAAATCGACCAGAAGCTCGATGAGATCTACAAAGAGGTCTTCGAGGGACCTAACAAGGTTTATTTCGAGGTAGGCGACTCACTCGGATATGTATCCGACATCAAGAACTACGATGCCCGTACAGAGGGCATGTCATACGGCCTCATGGTTGCTGTACAGCTTGACAAGAAGGATGTGTTCGACCGCATCTGGAGATGGGCAAAGAAGTACATGCAGTATCAGGATGGCCCAATGAAGGGCTACTTTGCATGGAGCCTTGCGACCGACGGCACCATCAAGGGTCGTGGTCCTGCGTCTGACGGTGAGCTCTATTTCATCACATCGCTGATCTTCGCTTCCAACCGCTGGGGCAATGACGGTGACATCAATTATCTCGCAGAGGCACAGAACATCCTCAACAGCTCATGGGAGAAGGATGGCAGCGAGGACGGCATCATGCCTTTCATCAACAAGGAGCATCATCTCATCACCTTCACACCTGACGGCTTCGGCGTGAACTATACTGACCCTTCATACCATCTTCCTGCATTCTACGAAGTGTGGGCTCGCTGGGCAAATGACGGCCGCGCTGATTTCTACCGCGAGTGCGCAAAGGCCAGCCGCGAGTATCTCCACAAGTCAATCAATTCCGAGACCGGTCTCAACCCTGATTACAACAACTACGACGGTTCGTTCATGAAGAGATTCGGCGGCAGGGAAGAGAAGACCTTCCGCTACGATTCATGGCGTGTCCCTATGAACATCGCTCTCGACTATTCATGGGCTTGCGCGGACAAGGAGTGGCAGAACAACTATGCGAACACTATCCAGTCATTCCTTTATTCTCAGGGAATCGACGAGTTCGTTGACCAGTACAATGTAGACGGTACCACTCCTGACTTCATTTGGTCAGCAGGTCAGAGCGCATATCAGGGCAATGGTCTCCGCCATTCAGTCGGCTTCGTGGCAACTGCTGCAGCTGTCACCCTTGCAGCAGACAACGATATCTGCGGCGAGTTTGTCGAGAGACTCTGGAACAGCAAGAATGAGCCATATGAGGACGGTTATTTCGATGCATATTATGATGGTCTCCTCCGTCTCTTCGCATTCATGCACCTCAGCGGCAATTACCGCGTGATTGAACCTGCAAAGTAACAGCACAAATCCTGAATCGATATGAAAAAATTACTGATCCCTGCAGCATTGCTGCTCACTTCTGTGTCGCTTTCTGCACAGAACCCGATCATTTCGGGCAACTTTTCTGCAGACCCTTCTGCCCATGTGTTTGATGGACGTGTATACGTCTATCCTTCACATGATATACCAGCTCCTTACGACTATGCAAGAAAGGACTGGTTCGTAATGGCTGACTACCATGTATATTCTTCAGACAACCTCGTCGACTGGGTTGACCATGGTGTTATCGTTGACCAGAGGGACGTTCCATGGGTGAACGCGAAGGGCTACAATATGTGGGCGCCAGACTGTAATTTTGTCAACGGCAAGTACTATTTTGTGTTCCCTGCTGGACAGAAGCCGAAGCCTGGTCAGAGATTCGCCGGTAACGGTATCGGTTTCGCAACTTCCGATACTCCTTACGGTCCTTTCACTCCTGAGGCTGAACCTATTCCTGGAATCGGCGGTATCGATCCTTGTCTCTTCGTAGATGACGACGGAAGCGCCTATCTTGCATGGTCAGGCCGTGGCCTGCAGGTGCAGAAGCTTGCTGCTGACATGTCAGGTGTAGTAGGTGAGCCTTACAATGTGTCAACCGTCATCCCTAAGGGTATGACTGAAGGTCCTTACCTCTTCAAGGCAAACGGCAAGTACTATTATTCATTCCCATGGGTTGAGAAGGAGCGTGAGTGTCTTGCATATGCAATGGCAGACAATCCTCTCGGACCATACAAGTTCATGGGTAAGATCATGGAGCAGTCAGAGACCATCTGCTGGACCAACCATCACTCTGTAGTGAATTTCCAGGGCAAATGGTATCTCTTCTACCATCACAACGACTATTCTCCATATTTCGACAAGAACAGGTCAGTATGCGTGGATGAGCTCCACTTCAACCCTGACGGTACCATCGTCCCTGTTGTACCTACCTTCCGTGGTGTGGGCAATACTCCTGCGAAGTCAAATATCCAGGTAGACCGTTACTCGAACATGAAGGATGTCTACGTCAAGGTTGATTTCCTTAACGCTGACGAGCCTTTCGAGGGTTGGAAGACCATCATGTGGAACACCACCGAGGAGAAGACTCCTGCATGGATCAGCTATGACCGCGTTGACTTCGGTTCAGGTGACTACAATGCAGCTGCCATCCGCGTGAACTCACTCGCAGGCGGCGTCATCGAGCTCAGGGCTGATGCAGTTGACGGTCCTGTGATCGCTACTATCCCTGTAGAGGGCCGCAAGGGCTGGACTGAGCAGGTTGCTGTCGCTTCTGAGAAGATCAAGGGCCTCCACAATCTCTATGTCCTCATGACCAGCGGTAGCCATATCGAGATCGACTGGGTAAGCTTCAAGTAGATCTGACCTCATCAGACAATATAAGCCGGCTGGATTCCAGCCGGCTTTTTTGTTGTACCATTTCTTCGTTGTACCATTCTGCAGCGGCATCAGCTCCGCAGCCCTCGCTTCGCTCGTCCCTCCCAGCTGTCGCTGGGCCCCTCCCGCTCATGAAGCCGCGGGCGGCTACAGGCTGCTTGAGCTGATTGCCGCTGCGGAATGGATGCTCGGATTATTCCGCGTCGCGGATACAGCGGACAGGATAGGCATCGGACTTCGCGCCGCCAGCGAGAGGGGACATTGAAGCCGCTGTCGCAGTCTTCTGGAAAGCTACGATGATGGAACCCATCTGGTTGCCGTCACTTGCGTATGGAGCATTGCTCCAATAGTTGCCCCAAAGGCCGCTGACGGTGCCGTAAAGCATTCCGTATGCTCCATAGTACCTGCCTGATGCAGGGAAGAAAGATGAGCCTTCCGCCATGTTCATGCAGTAACCGTAGTTGAACTCACCGTCTACATCGAACTGACTCTCGTCAATGTCGTATCCTCCGGAAGGAGTCGCTGTCCTGAGGACATCCACAGGAGGTACGCGCCATCCGACAGGACACGGGTCATAGCAGGATTTGCTGCCTTTGTTGGGATACTCGTTACCGTCATTTCTGAAATTTCCATCTGGGTTGCCCCAAAGGGTGTTGTCCTCCTCCTTGAGCCAGTCCTTGTAAGAACCCGGGAGAGGCTGGCCGGCGAGAACGACGGTAGGATTCGCAATCGAGTACTCGAGATTGTTGGCAGCGTCGCTGTACCAAGATGAATAGCTGACAATGACGGTTTCTCCGTCCATGTCATAGAGCTCTGCAGGCATGGTGGATGAATCACCGGTGAGTGTCGGGCCTGCTGGGAACGGATCCTTGCGACCCCACTGATAGTACATTCCGTAGCTGTCGAGTGAGCCGGGAGTGGATACGAGGGCTCCTATGTTCAGGCTGGCAATCTCATACCCGGTCTTTGTCGTAAATGACTGTAGGCTTTCCTCCGGTTTCCAGATATGCCAGCTCCAGAGAATCTTTCCTTCAGAATCTACAGCGGCGAAGAGTGCGCTGCCTGCCTTGTCGGAGAGGTTGAACTTGATGACGCCGTCCTTATAGCAGAACTCGGTGACAAGGCCCTCGACTGTCTGCCATACGACCTTGGCTGTGTCTGGAGCGAAGCTTGGAGCGTCTGCTCCGTTGCCTGCAACCGTTGCGTCGAAGCAGTATGGGCCGTCGACCTCGATGAGATAGCAGTTGGCTGTCTCCTTCTCGCTGAGGTTTACGAAGCTTGGCTCGTCCGGTTCATCCGGCGTGTCAGGAGTGTCCGGTTCCTCAGGCTCTGATGGCTCTTCCGGAATCTCCGGAACGCTTGGGGTAGTTGGATTGTCCGGCTTCCCGCATGCGACCATGAAGGCCGCAGCGAGTGCCAGAGTCGGAATCAAGAATCTTGCTCGTTTCATATACTTGTTCTAAAGACTATTTGAAGAGATACTGGGCGAACTCGCGGAATGACTTGCGCCATACCTGCCACTCATGGTCACCTGGGTACGAGTTGAACTTTACGTCAACGCCCTTAGACTGCATCTCCTTCACGATGTTCCTTGTGTACTGGATACGTGGGTCCTGCTCACCGCAGGTCATGAAGAACACGTCGAGGCCATCGTTGAAAGCCTTGGTGTTCGAGTAGATGCCTGGAACCTCCTCGTCGAGAGCGAGCTTGGCTGCACCGGAGATGCCGCCGAACATGCCAGAAGAGAATACTCCGACATTTGCGAAGGTCTCAGGTGAACGAAGACCGATGTAGAATGACTGACCGCCACCCATTGAGAGACCGCACATCGCGCGATACTTCTTGTCAGCCTTGGTGCGGAATGTCTTGTCGATGAAAGGAACGACGTTATCGATCATCTCATTTCTGAAGTTCTGCATGCCGTCCCAGTTGTATCCGCCACCGGCCATGCCGCCGTTGGCTGCGCGTACGTTGCTGTTTGCGCTGACAACGATCATTGGTACGGCCTTGCCCTGAGCGATGAGGTTGTCCATGATCTGGGCGACACGGCCCTGCTGCATCCAACCGCGGTGATCCTCGCCGCCGCCGTGCTGGATATAGACAACAGGATATTTCTTCTTGTTGTTCTCATAGCCTGCAGGGGTGTAGACCATTACCGGTCGCCATGCGTTCTCAACCTTTGACCAATAGTAGATGGTGCGTACCATTCCATGAGGAACGTCCTGGTTCTCGAAGTCCTCGCATCCAGCCTCCGGCACTTCTACAGCGCTGGACATGCGGCTGCAGCCGTAGAAAGACTCGCTGGCAGGATCTGCGAATGAGTAACCGTCGACGATGATGGAATAGTAGTGGAAACCGGGTACCTGAGGGTCAGAAGTCACTGTCCATACGCCGTTGGCGTCCTTCTGCATGTCATACTTCTTTCCTCCGAGATCGAGCTGGACCTTGTTTGCGTCAGGAGCAGAGAGCCTGAATGAGACACTGTTGTCCTTATTGAGCCTTGGGTATGAGTTCTGGTTGATGTTGGTTACAGGTGCTACGCTGCCTGCCGGCATTGCCTCAGGACGAGGGCCCTGGGCCATCATAGAACCCTGTGCAACGAGCATTGCTGCCATTGCTGAAAGAATAAGTCTTGTGTTCATGTTATGAGATGTTTTGGTTGTTTATCCGATGTTCGGCACGGCAGCATAGAACTCGAGGTCCTCGTCGCCGCTGTTGATGAGGCTGTGTGAATGGCCCTTTGGGCAGAATGTGCACTGGCCTGCGCGGATCGGGCTTGCGATGCCGTCATCTATGATCGTGCCTGAACCCTTCATCACGAAGATGAACTCGCAGTTGGTGTCATGTACATGCTGGCCTATGCTTGCGCCGGGAACGAGTATACCGTGGAGGGCACGGTCGGTCCCGTCCCAGTACATCTGGGCCTTGAGCTCCTTCTCTCCGCCCTTGAACTTGGGCAGGGAGGTGAATTCCATTGAAGTGAAATCGATGGTCATATCGTTTTGTTTTTGTCTATGCGAATTTAGTCAAAATCTTGTCATTATCGCGACATTCTTTTGAGAACCGGGCTGAGGAGGAATAGCGCCAGAGACGCAACTGCGGACATGATCACGAAAATCATGAAGAAATCGTGCAGATTGGCTATCTGGAAGCCCAGGATGGACTTTGCTGCTACCTCGGAGGCACTGCCCGGATAGAATGTCGCGAGCTTGCCGGCGATGAAGTTGCTGACGGCGCTGGACATGAACCATACGCCCATCATGAGGCTGGTGAATCGCTTCGGCGAGAGCCTGCTCACGAGCGAGAGACCGATAGGCGAGAGGGAAAGCTCTCCGAGTTCATGGATGAAGTACAGGCTGGTGATCCACATCATGCTGACCTTGATGCCGGGCTGGAGGTCTTTCACTCCGAAGGAGATCACGAGATAGCCGAGTGAGAGCAGCGCGAGACCGAGTGCCTGCTTCTGGGTGGATGAGGGTTCGAGGCTGGTGCCCCTGAATTTCTTCTTTCCGAGGAATTCCCACAGTCCGGCCATGACCGGAGCGAGAGCCACGCAGAAGATGGCAGGGAGGCACTGGAACCAGCTGGTCGGAATCTCTCTTCCGAGTATGTTCCTGTCTGTCTGCTCCTTGACGAAGTAGGTGAGTGACACTCCGGCCTGCTCATATGCTGCCCAGAAGAATATCACGAAGAGAGCGACGATGAGAATGACTCCGATATGGGCCCATTCCTGCTTTGTGAGAGGCTGCTTGGCCTGGGTGCTTTCCTCTGCTGCTGGAAGCCTTTCAGGAGCGGCTCCAACCGCTGTGCCGTCCGGGCTGACGAGGTACTTGTTCTTCAGGGCAGCGAAAACGACCACGGATATCACCATTGCGATGCATGCGACGAGGAAGCCCCAACGGAAGCGTCCCGGATCTGAGAAGTCGCCTTCGAAGAGGCCGCATGCGAGCGGTGCGAAGAACGCACCGATGTTGATGCCCATGTAGAAGATGGTGAATGCCGAATCCTTGCGTTTGTCGTCGGGAGTGTAAAGCTCGCCGACCATGGATGCGATGTTCGGCTTGAAGAAGCCGTTGCCGATTATCAGGCAGGTGAGGCCGGCGAACATCAGCGCCACCGAGATCTGGTTGCCGACCGCCGGGTCCATCGCTCCGCCCTCGGAGAAGATGGCCTGGTTCACGAAGCACGCGCTGAGGAACATCAGGAACTGTCCGACTGCCATGACGAGACCGCCGGTGATGATGCAATTCCTGTTGCCCAGATAGCGGTCAGAGATATATCCTCCTATCATCGGTGTCAGGTATACGAGACCTGTGTAGGTTCCATATATCTGGGATGCGTCCTCCATCGTGAAGAGTGCGGCAACCATGTAGAGAGTGAAGATTGCACGCATTCCGAAGTAGGAGAAGCGCTCTGCCATCTCTGTGGCGAAGAGCAGATACAGTCCTTTTGGATGTTTCATCTTGCTTGCGTTAAAGTTGTGTGCTTACTATCGACAGGTCTATCTTTCCGTCCGCTCCGTGGACCACGGCCTTCTCTGAGAACTGCCACATCACCCATTTTTCGGCGATGGGGCTTTCCACGCCGTAGTGCGCGACCCATATGGGGTAGTTCCCGGTTATCTCCTTGCTAAGGATATCGCGAAGATAGCTGTCCGAAGCGTATATTATCGGTTTCCTTTTATAATGTTTCTCTACGGCCTGGAGCCATATCAGGACCTTTGCGTTCAGCTCAGTCTTCGTGCAGCCCTTGTGCATGGTCTCGACGTCGAGCACAGGCGGAAGGTCGCGCCATGTCAATTCCCCGACCGTCGCGACGAAGCTTGCGGCCTGGGTGAGAGGGTCCTTCGAACTGCGGAAGAAATGGTATGCTCCACGTCTTATGCTGCTGCGTCCCGCCGCCTCCCAGTTCTGGGCGAATTCCGGGTCCACCATGCTCTCTCCCTCGGTGGCCTTGATGAAGACGTACCTGACCGGCCATGCCTGCTTCGAGCGGGTGAGGTCTCTGGTCGTGCGGCCCCTGGCATCGCGCAGGACCATCAGCGAGTCCCAGTTCACCTTGTCCTGGTAGTGGGAGATGTCTATTGCGAATCCGGTGGAATGAAGCGCCAGCTCAGGAAGCTCGCACCCCGTGTCCATCACGCTGCGCCGGAGATAGGGGAAGGCGAGAGCCGATGCTATGCATGCAGCTATGAAAAGGGCCAAGAGTGTCGATGCCCCTGGCCCTATTTTCAAAGACTTGCGTCTTCTTTTTCTGCTGTTGCTCTTCTTTTTCGCCTTCGCCATCAGGGACTGTTAATAGTTCGTTGCGCGAACCTTGAAGTAGCTCTGAGGATGCTGGCAGACTGGGCACATCTCCGGAGCCTTCTTGCCGATCATGATGTGGCCGCAGTTGCTGCACTCCCAGATCATGTCCTCGTCACGGCTGAATACGATGTTGCCCTCCACGTTTGCGAGAAGCTTGCGGAAGCGCTCCTCGTGGGTCTTCTCGATCGCACCTACCTTCTCGAAGAGGTTTGCGATGTCCTCGAATCCCTCTGCACGTGCGTCAGCGGCGAACTGAGCGTACATGTCGGTCCACTCGAAGTTCTCGCCTTCAGCTGCGTCGAGGAGGTTCTGGGTTGTTGATGGGACGCTGCCCTCATGGAGGAGCTTGAACCAGATCTTTGCGTGCTCCTTCTCGTTGTTTGCAGTCTCCTCGAAGATGTCTGCGATCTGTACGTATCCGTCCTTCTTAGCCTTTGAAGCGTAGTATGTGTATTTGTTTCTTGCCTGTGACTCACCGGCAAACGCCGCCTTGAGGTTTTCCTCGGTCTTAGTGCCCTTGAGATTTTCCATGGTATAGATATTAATTGGTTTTCGTATGATGCAAATATAGTAAAAATCTATCGTTTGACCTCCTTCTGCACAATCTTGTACCCGATGGCGGCGATGAACATCGACATCAGAGGGGACAGTATGTTGAAGAGACAGTACGGGAGATACTCGATTGTCGCAACCCTCAGCACGGTCGCCTGGGTCATGCCGCATGAGTTCCACGGGATGAGGACTGAGGTCACGGTGGCGGAGTCTTCCGCGGCACGGCTTAGGAGCTTGCCCTCGAGTCCGTTCTTGTCGTAGAGGTCCTTGTAGAGCGAGCATGTCAGGATGATGGACAGGTACTGGTCACCGACCGCCATGTTGTTGAACAGGCCTGTGAACACTGTCGCGGTGACCGTGCCGAACCTTCCTGTTATTCTCTTGGTGAGCGCCTCGGTGAGACTGCGTATCATTCCGCTGCCCACCATGGTCGCGCCGAACACGATGGCGCTTATGATGAGGTATATGGTCGGAAGCATTCCTGTCATTCCGTTTGTCATCACGAGCTCGTCAAGCTCCGGATTCCCGGTGCTGACAGCTGTCTCTCCATAGATGGTGATCATGATGCCCTTGAATCCGGACGCGAAGTCCAGGACGTCCGCCCCGCCGATTCCAGCCACTATGCCGGGCTGCGCGATGAGGGCGGTCACGCCTGCGGTGAGAGCCGATATCATGAGCGTGAGCACTGCCGGAACCTTCTTGATTATCATGACCACCGTGATGACAGGCACGATCATGAGCCAGAGCGAAATCTTGAAGGTCGACTGCAGGGAGCTGCAGTAGCTCTCGATGTCGATTGCCGAGGCTGAATCGTGGAAGATGCTCACGATGAGGAACACCGTCAGGGCTATGGTGATTGACGGTACGGTCGTGCCGAGCATGTACCTGATGTGGGTGAACAGGTCTATGCCTGCGGAAGAGGATGCGAGCACGGTCGTGTCCGAAAGAGGTGATATCTTGTCGCCGAAATAGGCTCCGGAGATGATCGCACCGGCGGTCCAGCCTGCGGAGAAGCCAAGCGCGTCACCGATGCCGATGAGTGCGACGCCGATGGTTGCGATCGTGGTCCATGAACTGCCGGTCATGAGCGCGACCAGCGCTGCAATCGCGCAGCATGCGAAGAGGAATATCTTCGGGCTGATGACGTGGAGTCCGTAGTAGATGAGGGTGGGTACGACGCCGCTGACCATCCATGTGCCGGCTACAGCTCCGATCATCAGGAGGATCAGAAGTGATGTCGCAACCGATCCGATGTTGGCCGCAATGGCTTCCTCGTATGATTTCCATGGGATGTGGTAGACGAACATTCCGATCGCTATCACGAGTCCCGAGGTGAGGAGGAGCGCGACCTGGCTGCCTCCGTCAAGAGCTCCTGTCTTGAAGAAGCGTATGACGAGGGAGAGGACGACGACCAGGAACGCGAGCGGTATCAGCGCCACGCCCCAGTGGGGTTTTTGTGGGGAGTTTTTGTCAGTTTCGTTCATTTCTTTCTACTTCCTTCCGAGGATGTCGTGGAGTATGTTCATCACGATGTACACTATGAAGGCGAAGAACACTGTCATCGACCAGTTCAGACCGAAGAGCATCACTGCTACGAAGGTCGCGGCGACGATTCCCAGGAAGGAAAGTCTCAGCCTGTGGACTGCGGAGTAGCTTTTCTCTCCCTTCTTGAACTTCATCGAGAACATTGGGAACTCGCTGACGAGAAGGGCGGAGAGGATGGTCGAGAGCACGGGGATGAACACAGGCCCGGCGCACCATGCGCTGAGGAAGCTGTCAGGGGTCTTGGTCACGTAGTGCACGAGTGATCCGCATATCATTGCGCATGCCGGAGTCGCGAGTCCGATGAAGTTCTCGCTCTGGCGCTCGTCGATGTTGAACTTTGCGAGCCTGACTGCGGAAAAGACTGCGATGAGGATGGGGAAGAGGCTCCAGAGGGTTATGTCGGCTGTGATGAAGCAGCAGCCGCCACCTCCGAGTCCGGTGCTGAGCTTGAAGAGCATGACAGCCGGAAGCACACCGAAACTCACGCAGTCGCAGAGCGAGTCGAGCTCCTTTCCGAGCTCGGAATACGCTCCGAGAAGCCTTGCCGAAAGTCCGTCGCAGAAATCAAATACGGCAGCGAGGAGCATCATCATGAACGCGATGTCGCTCCTGCCGTAGAAAGCGGCAATCACTCCGATGAATCCTGATACAAGATTCAACGAAGTGATTGTGTTAGGTATATGTTTTACGAGAGACATTACTTGATGTTGAGTTTCTTCTTCATGTCCTTGCTGAGTGCGTCCTTGTGGACGATGAAGTTGAGGGTCTTGTAGCGTACATAAGCGTCAGATGCGTACCAGATTCCGTGGTACTTGCCTGAGTCGCCCCAAGAGTTCTTGACCATGAAGTACTTGTTGCCGTTCTGGTCCTTTGCGATACCGTAGATGTGCATTCCGTGGTCATCGGTGGTCTCCTTGCAGTCGTATGCGAGCTGGCGCATCTCATCGGTGATTGTCATCTCCTCAGGGAGTGCGGCGGCAGCCTGCTCAGGCTTCGCCTCCTCCTTGCCGAGCCAGTGCTCCTGGTCTGAACCTGCGGCCGGCTTTGCCTCAACCGGCTTAGGGACGATCGCGAGACCGTTGCGGGTGAAGCCTGACTCGCTTACGTCAGCACCCCATGCCACGGTGTAACCGCCTTCCACGGCCTTGTAGAGGATGTCCATCATCTCGTCCATGGTCACGTTGTATGCTGAACCCCAGCGCCAGTTGTCGGCAACCTCGATGATGTGAGGCTCATAGAGCTCCTCGCTTGCGAAAGAGCAGATGTTCACATAGTCGTCGACATTGATCTTGAGTTCGTCGCGCTTTGCCTGGGTGGCAGAGAGCTCCGGCCATTCGCCCTGATATGCCTGGAGGACACCGTCGAGACCCTTGAGCCATGCGGTGGAGAGTTTCTTGTTAGGGTTTGCCACAACGGCGCGCACATAAGCTGCGAGCACGGCGTCCATCTCGTTCTGCTCAGGGAGCGAGGTTCCGTACTGGAGGCCCGGGTACTGCTCCTGGGTTGCGATACCGTACTTCTTGATCACCTGGAAAACGTCACCGAAAGAGCTTCCTGCAGAGAAGCCGAGGGTTCCGTCGAGGCGTACATACTTTACAGCCCTGTCATGATATGCGCGGCTTACCACGAACATCTCGGAAAGGTCGGTCTCCACACCTGTCTGGCGGAGGATCTCGGACTCGATGAATGAAAGGGTTGAGAAGCACCAGCAGGTGCCGCTGCGGTACTGGTTCTTCACAGGGGTGATCCTGTTCTCCTTGATGGTTGTGAACTCATACTCAGGAGCCTTGGTCTGCGCCTGTGCGATTGAACCGGCAGCCATGAGGAGGGCAGCTGCCGCGATGATGGTCTTTTTCATATATTCTGTCGTTATAATTTCACGTGCGAATTCACAAATATAGCAATTATTTCTTTAAATTTGTGTTATGGTGATTCTCTATGTACATGGAATGGGCGGAGGCTCCGACAGCCGCATCCCGAGACTGCTCCGAGAGTGGTTCTCGGAACGGCCGGAATATGCGTCGGTCGAGGTCGTCTGCCGTACCTACGACTTCGATCCTGACATCGCTTACCGGCAGCTCGAAAGTTGGGTCGAGGAACTCTCTCCAAAGCTTATCGTAGGAGAATCTTTAGGCTCTTGCAATGCATTGAGAATCAGACGTTCTGACATTCCGTACATCTTCGTCTCGCCGGCTCTGAACGCACCTCTTTTCATGGGTTATCTAGCCTTCCTCGCCCTGGTGCCCGGAGTCACTTCTCTGCTCGACCGCATCTACCGTCCGAGGCCCGGAGACAGGCAGCCCCTGCACTTCACTTTCCGCACCATGCGCAAGTACCGCAGGCTGCGTCATGACATCCTCCAGTGCGGGGATGGCGCCGGCCGCATGGACGTGCACGCCTACTTCGGGGAGCATGACCATTACCGCCGGACAGGAGTGGTCAGCGTGCGTGCATGGGAGCGTCAGTTCGGCCCCGGGACTTATACTTTGTATAACGGAACACATTTTATGGAGGAAGAGTTCGTCCGGAGCCTTCTCATCCCGAAAATTCTGCTAACTTTGCGGGCGCATTAAAAATATCTGTCATGGAAAAGACTTGGAGATGGTTCGGAAAGAAGGACAAGATCACACTGTCAATGCTTCGCCAGATTGGCGTCGAGGGCATTGTGACCGCACTTCATGACATCCCGAACGGAGAAATATGGACCGTGGAGGCCATCATGGACCTCAAGAACTACATCGAATCATTCGGACTCCGCTGGTCGGTGGTGGAGAGCCTCCCTGTCTGCGAGGCGATCAAGTACGCCGGACCTGAGCGCGACCAGCTGATCGAGAACTACAAGGTCAGCCTCGCGAACCTCGGAAAATGCGGAATCAAGACCATTTGCTACAACTTCATGCCTGTGCTCGACTGGGCCCGCACAGACCTCGAGCACGAGTGGCCTGACGGAACGAAGTCGCTCTATTTCGACTACGCCCGCTTCGCATACTTCGACATGAGGATAGTGGGTAGGGAAGGTGCCGAGAAGGATTTTCCTGCCGAGATCGTGGAGAAGGTCAAGGAACTCGACAAGACCATGACCGACGCTGACCGTCATCAGCTCGTCGACAACATCATCGTGAAGACCCAGGGTTTCGTAAACGGCAACATTTCCGAGGGAGACAGGGAGCCAGTGCGTAAGTTCCAGTCGCTCCTCGACCTCTACAAGGGAGTCACCAAGGAGCAGCTTCGCGAGAACATGAGATACTTCCTCGCCGCGATCATGCCGGTTTGCGACGAGTACGACATCAATATGTGCGTGCATCCGGACGATCCTCCTATGCCGGTGCTCGGACTTCCGAGGATAGTGACCTGCGCCGAGGACATTGAATGGTTCCTCAACGCGGTCGACAATTTCCACAACGGACTTACCTTCTGTGCAGGCTCGCTCAGCGCCGGTGCCCACAACGATGTCGTTGACATGGCACGCAGGTTCGCAGGCAGGACCCACTTCGTGCATCTGCGCAGCTGCAACGTGCTTCCAGGCGGCAACTTCATCGAGGCTCCGCATACCGGTGGCCGCGCCAACCTCGTGGAGCTCGTCCGCATCTTCGAGAAGGAGGGCAGGAACCTTCCAATGCGTGTCGACCACGGCAGGATGATGCTCGGTGACGAGGACAAGGGTTACAATGCAGGTTATTCATTCCACGGCCGCATGCTCGCGCTCGGCCAGGTGGAAGGCATGATGGCCGTCGTGCGTGATGAGATGGCTTCAAACAGATAATAATTAGCAAGAGATATGAACGAAATGTACAGCATTGAAGGCAAGGTTGCAGTGGTTACCGGCGCGGCAGGCGTCCTCGGTGGCAGCATCGCAAGCCATTTTGCATCTCAGGGAGCGAACGTCGTGGCCCTGGTACACCGTCCTGAGCAGGTGGAGACCGTGCTCGAGAAGCTCAAGGCTCTCGGCGGCGACCCGACCTGTTACGCATGCAGCGTGATGGACACCGAAGTACTTGCGGGAATCGCCGAGGAGGTGGTCGCAAAGTACGGAAAGATCGACACTCTCGTCAATGTTGCGGGAGGAAACGTGGCAGGCGCCAATGTTATGCCTGACCAGAATTTCTGGGACATGAAGCTCGAGGACTGGGACAAGGTGCTCGACCTCAACCTCAACGGTACCGTATACCCATGCCATGTCTTCTCGAAGATCTTTGCGAGACAGGGCTTCGGCAACATACTCAACATCTCGTCCATGGCCGCCTATGACGCACTTTCGCGCGTGGCCGGCTACGGCGCAGCCAAGACTGGCGTGTCAAACTTCACCAAGTGGCTCGCGGCTGAGATGGCGATGAAGTACGGAGAGAAGATCCGCGTGAACGCGCTTGCTCCGGGCTTCTTCATCGGCAAGCAGAACCGTGCGGCTCTCCTCAACGAGGACGGCTCGCTCACCGAGCGTTCCGTGAAGGTGATCAACAAGACCCCGATGCGCAGGTTCGGTGACATCACCGAGCTCAACGGCGCGGCTCAGTTCCTCTGCTCAGACGCGGCATCATTCATAACCGGCGTCATCCTTCCTGTGGATGGCGGTTTCAGCAGCTTCAGCGGTATTTAATGTTCAAGGAAAGTATAACACCAGACGAGTTGTCGAAGCTCCAGATGGCTTCCTTTCCGGGAAAGATCCATGTGATCACCGGAGATGGCCCGGCTTTCGACCGCGCAATCCGTTATCTCCGCAGGCAGGAGATGATTGGATTCGACACGGAGACCCGTCCGTGCTTCTCTCCTCATCAGCCGCACTATGGTGTGGCGCTGCTTCAGCTCTCCGGTCCTGACCATGCATTCCTGTTCAGGATCAACAAGATGGAACTCAACCGTCGTCTGCGCAACCTGCTCTCAAGCACCAAGATACTCAAGATCGGCGCTGCGGTGCATGACGATATCCGCGGACTCCAGAAGAAGCATGACTTCGTCGCCGGCGGTTTCGTGGACCTGCAGAAGATAGGCTGCGAATGGGGCATCAGGGACAAGAGCGTGAAGAAGATGGCGGGTATCATACTCGACATCCGCATCAGCAAGACCCAGCAGCTCTCCAACTGGGAGGCGGAGGCTCTCACCGACGCGCAGGCGATGTATGCGGCTACTGATTCATGGGTGTGCCTCGAGATGTACAGGAAGCTTCTCGAGACGGAGAAGAATCCTCTCCCGCCTGATCCTGTTCCGGAGAAGGTCGAGACCAAGTCCGCTGAGAATGCCGGGAAGGAGGCTTCAGAGGCAAAGCCGAAGTCGAGGAGAAGAAGGAGAAAGCCGGCTGCAGCACCGTCAGATGCGTCTGCTGCCCCGGCAGAGAAAAAGAGAAGGAGGCCGTCCAGGACCCGTTCGCGCAGGAATACGGCTGCAGAGGGTGCCGTTTCCGCTGAAGTCCAGGCTCCAGTCAGTGAAGAATAACAATCAGGCGGTTGTCCGCCATGCGAAATATGATTAAGGTAATATTGCGAAAGGGCAGGGAGGAGTCCCTGCGACGCTTCCACCCATGGGTGTTCTCAGGCGCCGTTTCCGAAATCCAGGGTTCACCTGCCGAGGGTGACCTCGTGTCAGTGCATTCTGCCGATGGCACTTTCCTTGCAGTCGGTCATTATCAGATAGGTTCCATTGCGGTCCGCGTCCTGAGCTTCTCCGATGAGGCTCTCCGTCCGGACTTCTATCAGACCCAGCTCGCCAAGGCTCTCGATGTCAGGCGCGCGGTGGGCCTTGCGAAGGATGGTCCGAACGATACGAACTGCTACAGGCTCGTTCATGGCGAGGGCGACAATCTCCCTGGCCTCATCATCGACTACTATGACGGCGTGTGCGTGCTTCAGGCCCATTCTGTGGGCATGTTCCGCGCGAAGAGCCAGATATGTGAGGCCTTGAAGGCGGTCTACGGACCTTCGCTCAAGGCAGTATATGACAAGAGCTCGGGCACCGCACCTTTCAAGGCGGGACTTGACCTCATCGACGGATATATCTACCGCGCCGAGGGCTTCCGTGACGACGAGCAACTCGTTCTCGAGAACGGCCACAAGTTCTATGTGAACTGGACCAGCGGCCAGAAGACCGGTTTCTTCCTTGACCAGCGCGAGAACAGAAACCTCGTCGGACGCTATTCTGCCGGCAGGAACGTGCTCAATCTTTTCTGCTACACCGGCGGATTCTCTATCTACGCCCTCGCCGGCGGAGCAAAGCATGTGGATTCTGTCGATTGTTCGCAGAAGGCGATGGACATGGTGGACAGGAACGTCGCGCTCAACGGCTTCACGGCAGAACAGCATACCAGCTATTGCTGCGACGCCATCGATTTCGTGAAGTCCGCTCCTGAAGGCAAGTACGATCTCATGATCGTCGATCCACCAGCATTCGCAAAGCACAGGGGAGTGCTCCGTAATGCCCTTCGAGCATATCAGAGGCTCAATGCTGCCGCAATCTCTCGCGTGGCTCCTGGAGGACTCGTATTTACCTACAGCTGCTCACAGGTCGTGGATAAGGAGGCATTCGCACTCGCAGTATTCTCGGCTGCGGCACAGTCTGGACGCCGCGTAAGGATACTCGACCGCCTTAATCAGCCAGCTGATCATTCTGTGAATATCTACCATCCGGAAGGAGAATACCTCAAGGGACTTCTACTCTATGTAGAATAGTTTTGCAATTGTAGAATTTGTTCTTATATTTGCAGTCCCAAAAGGAAATATGGTGCGTTGGCCGAGTGGCTAGGCACAGGTCTGCAAAACCTGCTACAGTGGTTCGATTCCGCTACGCACCTCACGAAAAAGCTCAGGAATTTTCCTGAGCTTTTTTCGTTATATGTCTTACCTCTGGACGTCTATGATTACGCGTCTGTAAGAGACGAGATTGAATGCACCGTCATCATGTACTTCGCAGACGATGTGGATGGACTGGCCTGCTGCGCTGAGAGGAATCTTCACGTAGATGGAAGGCTCATGCCTGAAATCAATCGCAAGCAGCTGCTGTGCCCCGTTGAGAATCAGCTCGGTCTGGCCTTCCTCGTTCCGGTATGAACCTATGACCTCAGTGCCGGCGTGTTCCTGCTGCCACCAATGGTAATTGAGATTGTCTCCTTCGCCGTCATATGAAGAAGACGCGTCGAGTTTTACAACCGAGCCTGGATTCGCGTTTAAATGAATGGGAGCGACGCCTTCTGCTATCTTCAACGGCTTGTTGTCATCTACCGTTGCCACAAGGCGGATATGAGGGTTGGTATTGCCCTTTCCCTCGTCAGCCCACTGCATCCTTGCCATGAAATCGTTGAGTTCGTCAGGATAGAAACGCTCCTTGAAGGCTACAGATATCGATCGTACCGGCTCCTGCCAGCTGTTCCAGGCCTCAGTCTTGAGGTCAGGGCAGATCCCACGTACATGGAAGCCTGCCCAGCTGGCCTGGGTTGGATCCTCTGCGTCGTTGAGCCCGTTAGGCATGATGTTGAGGAAGGAAGGAGTGTCACCTTCCACGCCCCAGAGATAGTCGGGATACTCGCTTCCGAGATTGCCCCTGGTCTGTATGTTCTTCTGATGCAGCTCCCAGTTCTCCTTGCCGAGGTCGCACTGACGCTGCCATGCACCTTCGTCCCAGATGAGCATGAGGTCCTCCGGGAAGTTCATCCTCATCCACTGGTGCGAGCTGTAGGCCCGGTCGAATCTGCGCGCATAGACCATGTCCTGGTCGGAGATCGTATAAACCCTGAATTTCCTGACGAACCTGGTCAGCTCTTCATCGCTGCGGGTCTGCTGCACGCGCCAGATGGCCTGTGCGAGGGTGTTCGCGCCACCCCATGAACATACCCATATCGGACGCGGGTCGTCCTCGTCGGCGAGCTTGATGAGGAAGTCGCTGCCTGGAGTGTCGTTGCCCTCTCCGATAACTCCGATGCCGGCCCTCTGACTGCCCATCATCGCGCGGCTGCGGATGTAGTCGACGCTGGGCCAGTATCCGAGCTCCTGCCGGCCGTTCTCCTTCTCCAGGGACCTGAATCCCTTCTGCGCAGAGCGTGCCTTGAGATTGTCGACGTCCCTGCCGTACGCGTCGATGACTCTGGTCAGGTACTCAGCCCACCCGCTCGGATATGGGTCGCAGTTCCAACCGATGGTGGTGATGAGAGCTTCTATCTCGAAGCGGTCGGCGTATGACATGAGCCTTACCGCCGATTCCATGTCGTCCGGTTCGACTTCACCCGGACCGATGTCGGTCATTACAACGATGCGTGGTTTGAGTTCAGCCTTTGGCTGGCTGCATGAGACGAGGCAGAGAGCTGCCGCTGCGAGGATGATAAGAGTTCTCTTCATATTGCTTGCGTGTATTGCAAATGTAGCCTTTTCTGCCGATAATTTCTATATTTGTTGAACATACTGTTACCCTGAACCCCATCAGATGAGAGATTACGTGATAGCCCTCGACCAGGGCACCAGCTCTTCGAGAGCTATAGTTTTCGACAGGAACGGATATCCGGTAGCCGTAAGCCAGAAGGAATTCACCCAGCATTTCCCGAAACCGGGCATGGTCGAGCATGATCCGATGGAGATATGGTCTACCGAGTACGCAGTGATGACGGAGGCGATGGCATCGCGCCGCCTCAAGGGCTCGGACATCGCGGCAATAGGAATTACCAACCAGCGCGAGACCACCATAGTCTGGGATGCGAACACGGGAAAGCCCATATACAATGCCATCGTATGGCAGGACCGCAGGACATCGGATTATTGCAGCAGTCTAAAGGCCGCTGGGCTCACCGACAAGGTCAGGGAGAAGACAGGCCTGATCATAGATGCATATTTCTCCGGAACGAAGATCAAGTGGCAGCTCGACAATGTGCCTGGAGCACGCGAGAAGGCCATCAGGGGAGAGCTGCGCTTCGGCACGGTGGACAGCTGGCTGGTGTGGAATCTCACCGACGGCAAGATCCATATCACCGACGTCACCAATGCGTCGAGGACCATGCTCTTCAATATCAACACCCTCGAATGGGACAAGGAACTTCTCGAACTTCTCGACATCCCCGAGTCCATGATGCCGAAGGTGTGCTCCTCGTCGGAGGTGTATGGGCATACGATGCTCATGGGCAGTGAGGTGCCGGTTGCAGGAATCGCGGGTGACCAGCAGGCTGCGCTATTCGGGCAGATGTGTACGGAGCCCGGCAGTGTCAAGAATACCTATGGAACAGGATGCTTCCTGCTGATGAATACGGGCGAGAAGCCTATCCTTTCTCGGAACAGCCTGCTCACGACCATCGCATGGAAGATAGGCGATCAGGTCAATTACGCTCTCGAAGGCTCAATCTTTGTGGCAGGATCGATCGTCCAGTGGCTGCGTGACGGTCTGGGAATCATCAGGAAGTCGTCGGATGTCGAGGCGCTCGCAACTTCGGTTCCGGATAACGGAGGAGTATATCTCGTGCCGGCGCTGACCGGTCTGGGCGCTCCATACTGGGATCAGTACGCGAAAGGCAGCATACATGGACTGACTCGCGGAACCACGGCTGCCCACATCGCAAGGGCGGCGTTGGAGGGAATAGCGTTCCAGACCATGGACATAGTCGCGGCGATGGAAAGGGATGCGCAGATGCCGTTGGGCGAGCTCAAGGTGGATGGTGGAGCATCGAGGAACAACCTTCTCATGCAGTTCCAGTCTGATATACTCGGGACCAAGGTCGTAAGGCCTGAGGTGACGGAGACCACCGCCCTCGGTGCAGCTTACCTGGCAGGACTCGCTGTGGGATTCTGGAAAGACATAGACGAACTTAAGATGCAGTGGAAGGCGGAACGCGTGTTCGAGGCTTCGGCAGACGAGGGGAAGGTTGCGGCGCTGAAGGCCGGATGGGCGGACGCCGTGGGACGTACGCTGACGGAGGGATAATAAAAAATAGGCTGGCCCTTGTGAGGTCAGCCTATTTTTTAGGTGTTAGAATCTATTTGAAGATCTTCTGAGAGAAGTAATACAAGCCGTACTTCCATACTACGAAGTTGTGCTCTCCGTCAGGATAGTTGATGAGGGTGCAAGGCACACCCTTCTCGTCGCAGAAGGCCTTGAGCCTTGAGCTGTTGTACATGAGACCGTCCTTGCCGCCGCATACCATCCAGAGAAGCTTGTTCTCCTTCTTGGTCTTCTCGATGTCAGGGATGAGCTGCTCAGGCATGCCTGTGTTAGGGGCAGATGAGAAGCCACCTACGTAAGAGAAGAGCTCGAGGTGACCGAGACCGAAGTTGAGCGACTGGCCGCCTCCCATTGAGAGGCCGGCGATTGCGCGATGATCCTTGTCTGTGTAGACGTTATACTTGCCCTCGACGAATGGGATGAGGTCGTTGATGAGGTCATGCTCGAAGTTTGCGAACGCTGCAGAACCTGCATATACATTGCCGATAGGACGATCGTCCTTCTGTGCGCGGCCGTTAGGCATCACAACGATCATGTCTGCGAGCTTTCCTTCTGCGTAGAGGTTGTCAAGAATGACGTTAGGAACGCCCTGGAGCCACTCCTTCTCGTCACCTCCGATACCGTGGAGGAGGTAGAGGACGCTGTACTTCTTTGCCGCGTCGAACTTAGGAGGGAGATATACCGTAGCCCTGCGGGTGGTGTCGGTGGTGTTTGAGAAGTACTCGACGGTCTCGAGGACGCCATGGTCAATGCCCTGACGCTCGACGTCGAATCCCTCTGGTTCTGCTACATAAGGGTCGAAGTCGCAGCTGACCTGCATCATTCCAAACATTCCGGTGGTGTTAGGTTCGCGGTTTCCGCCTGGCATGCCGCCTGGTCTTCCTGGCATTCCGCCACCTGGCTGTGCGGTGAGGGTAATGGCTGCGCATACGAGTGCAGCGATGGTGAGAAGTGTCTTTTTCATGTTATCGGTTTATTGTTTGATGTCTTTCATTCCCAAATATGACTATAATTTGACGAAAAATACTGGCTTGGGTTTAAAGAATTCACGAAAATGGCCGATCACAGTCGTGTGCTTGCATTTTAATTCACGAATCCTTACCTTTGCCTTTCTTACGGACTAACGAAAAAGAATATTTAAGACTATGCTCAGCAGACAATTGGCGTCCACTCTCGTAGAGAAGGAAACCCCATTCTATCTTTATGACATCGACCTGCTTCGTCAGACTCTCGAGTCTCTCACTTCAGTGGCAAGCAAGTACAACTACGCAATACATTATGCCATCAAGGCTAACTATGATCCGCACATCCTCCAGGTGATCCGCGAGTACGGACTCGGCATCGACTGCGCCAGCGGCAATGAGGTGCGCTGTGCAATCGAGGCCGGCTTCGACCCTAATACCATCGTGTACGCAGGTGTCGGCAAGAAGGACAAGGAGATAAAGTACGCCATCGAGCAGGACATCTTCTCCATCAATGTCGAGAGCATGGAAGAGCTCTGGGTCATCGACCGCTTTGCAGGTGAGATGGGCAGGAAGGTGAACGTGGGGCTCCGCGTGAACCCGGACATCGACCCTATGACCAACAAGTGCATCGACACAGGTCAGGCGGACAGCAAGTTCGGTATCTCATACGAGATGATACTCGAGAGGGCTTCCGATATCAAGCAGCTCAAGAACGTGAACATCAAGGGTATGCACCTCCATATCGGATCGCAGATCCGCGAGCTCCATGTCTTCGAATACCTCTGCAATAAGGTAAACGTCATCGTCGAGAATCTCACCAACCTCGGATTCGAGCTTGATTTCGTCGATGTCGGCGGCGGACTCGGAATCAACTATGACATGCCTGAGAACGAGCCTATCCCTAACTTCGCATCTGTATTCTCTATCATCAACTCTCACCTCCGCGTAGGTGACCGTCAGGTGCATTTCGAGTTCGGTAGGTCCATCGTAGGAGAGTGCGGCGAGCTCATCACCCGCGTGCTATACAACAAGACCACCGCGACCGGCCGCAAGCTCGTGATCGTTGACTCCAGCATGACCGAGCTCATCCGTCCTGCGCTCTACGGAGCATACCACTCGATCGAGAACATCACCTCTACTTCTCCTAAGAAGGAGCGTTACACCATCGTGGGCACTGCCTGCGAGTCTACCGACGTGTTCTCAGAGAGCCTTACTCTTCCTGAGACCCGCCGTGGCGATCTTCTCACCATCAAGTCAGCAGGTGCGTACGGTATGTCGATGGCTTCTCGCTACAACCAGCACGACCTCCCTGGCGCAGTTTACAGCGATCAGCTCTAGTCTACGGAGGGATTGCCATGGGAACTACCGCAAAGTTGCTTCTGCACTGTCCGGACAGGCAGGGTATCGTGACTGAGATCACGAACTTCATCTCCGTCAACAACGGAAACATCGTATATACAGACCAGTACGTGGACAGGATCAACAACGTCCTGTTCATGAGGCTGGAGTGGGAGCTCGAGGGCTTCACCATTCCTCGCGATCAGATAAAGGAATATTTCCGTACCATCTTCGCGAAGAAGTTCGATATGGAATTCGGAATCTACTTCAGCGACGTGAAGCCGAGGATGGCTCTTTTCGTGAGCAAGCAGAACCATTGCCTCTTCGACATTCTTGCGCGCTACACTGCGGGTGAGTGGGAGGTGGAGATCCCATGCATAGTAAGCAACCATGAGGACCTCCGCCCAGTTGCCGAGCGCTTCGGAATCCCTTACTACTGCTTCCCGATCAACAAGAGCAACAAGGATGAGCTCGAGCCTAAGGAGATGGCGCTCCTCGAGGAGTTTGGCATCAATTTCATCGTGCTTGCCAAGTATATGCAGATCATCTCTCCGAAGATGATAGAGAAGTATCCTCACAACATCATCAACATCCACCACTCCTTCCTTCCTGCCTTCATCGGCGCGAAGCCTTACCATCAGGCTTTCGAGAGGGGCGTGAAGATCATCGGTGCTACCAGCCACTATGTGACTGAGGACCTCGACGCAGGTCCTATCATCGAGCAGGATGTGATCCGTATTTCCCACAAGGATACCCCTGAGACTCTCGTCTACAAGGGAAAGGACCTTGAGAAGATTGTCCTCAGCCGTGCCGTGCTCAAGCACATAGACCGCAAGATTCTTACCTATAAGAACAAGACGGTCATCTTCGAGTAAATGCGCAGGGGAGTAGCAATCGACTTCGAGACAGCAAACGAATGTCCTACGAGCGTGTGCAGCGTCGGTGCCGTACTGTTCGAGGATGGGGAAGTCGTGCGCTCATTCTATAGCCTGATTCAACCCGAGCCAAACTACTACAAATGGTTCTGCCAGAGGGTGCATGGACTCGGGCACTGCGACACGGATGATGCTCCTGTCTTTCCCTATGTCTGGGAGGCTCTGGAGAAGGAGATAGGTCAGGGCTTGTCCCTCGAGGAGATGGGGATTCCTTTCGTTGCGCATAACAGCCGATTCGACGAAGGCTGCCTCAAGGCTGTGTTCTCCGTCTATGGCATGACCTATCCCGACTACGAGTTCCGTGATACCCTGGCCGCATCAAGGCGCCATTACGGAAACATGCTTCCGAACCATCAGTTGCAGACGGTTGCGGAAGCATGCGGTTATTCTCTTGTGAACCATCACCACGCGCTCGCAGATGCCGAGGCCTGCGCCGCGATCGCGATGAAGATTCTCTGATTTATTCGATCTTGCGGACTTCGGTGTTGAGCCACCTTTCCATCTCGCCGACGAATTCGCGCTTGAAGATTCTTTCTGACCAACCCCAGCCGTGGCCGCCGGAAGGGTAGATGTGCATTGATGCGCTCACCTTGTTGGCTACGAGGGCCTCGTAGTACCTGAGGCTGTTGGCAACCGGTACGAGGAAGTCGTCAGATGAGAGGAGGATGAGAGCCGGAGGAGTGTTCGGAGTGACATGCTTGTCGTTTGAGTAGAGGTCCACAAGCTCCTGTGAAGGGTTCTCGCCGAGAAGGCCGTCATAAGAGCCTCTGTGGGTGTATGAGAGGTCCATGGTGGTCACAGGGTAGAAGAGAATCTGGAATTCAGGACGGTTCTCGTCGCTGGTGAAGTGGGTGGCTGCGGTAGACGCGAGGTGGCCACCTGCTGAACATCCCATCACGCCGACATGCTCGATTCCGAGATCCTTGCGTCCGCGCATGATCTTGATGGCTTCCTGTACGTCGCTGAGCGGTACGTCATGATGTCCTCTCGGGAGACGGTACTCGAGGAGGCAGAAGGTGTAGCCGTGGGCATTGAACCAATCCTTGAAGTCGCGTCCCTCGTGGGTGTCCGAGAGCATGGCGTATCCGCCGCCCGGACATGCGATGACGCAATAGCCGTTAGGGTTCCTTGCAGGATAGACTTCCATGTATGCTTCTGTATATCTGCTGCCTGCAGGAGACTCGAATGCATTAGGTGCTCCGTTTGGCCATATCTTGACTGTGTCTACGCGTGGGCCGAATGAGAAACCGCCGCGTCTCTGCTGAGGCGCACGCTGCGCTGGGGCCTGTGCTAACAAGGCCACTGATGCCGCCATGAGGGCGAGCGAGAGAAGAAATCTTTTCATGAGTTTTGTGTTATTTCTTCAAATATAATACAAAGTGTGAATAAATGAGGCAAAAGTGGCTATCAATGTCATGCACATTTGCCTCTAATTTGCATCTATCGTACTGTGTACAAATTTATTAGTGTCATGAAAAGATTATTTATTGTAATGGCTGTTGCCGTGTCTTCCATGCTTTTCGCAAGCTGTGAGAAAGACAATCATGCACCAGTTCCTCCAAAGGCGGAATCAGTCGCTCTCGACCTTTCCGCTTTCTCTACCACTGCCACCAAGGCTCAATCAGACGAAATCGATGAATTCTTCACATTCGCGGCAGATCAGGTTCTTGCGAATTGGATCAAGATCTATGAGCAGATCATCAATATCCCAGTTCACGGGTATGAACTCGTGATCGACAGCACCCCTGTCCAGGAAGGAAAGGGATGGGTCTGGACTGTCTCATACAAGGACATGCTTGACCAGCTCTATACCGTTAAGCTCTATGGTGAGGACAAGGGAAAGAAGACTGAGTGGGAACTCAGGGTCTCGAAGGACGGCCTTCTCGGATATGAGGATTTCTGCTGGATCAGCGGCTGGTCATCAAAGGACGGCAGGAAGGGACAGTGGTCTGTCAAGGTGAATCCGCTCGACACAGACGTGCTCGTGACCATCGATTGGACCGCAGACGACAGCAAGCTTCTCTCATCCAAGATAACTTATGCCCTCAACCATCTCTGCTGCGGCATCCATCCATTCTTCAACAGCAGCTATATCGAGTATGTGGCAGGAGCAAGCGATGATGCTTATGATTCAACCATCACTGCATGCTACAGCCATATGGAGAATGCGTTCTGGACTGTCAAGATAGAGTGGAACAGCGAGAACTGCTCTGGCCGTGTGAGCTGTGAGAGCAAGTTCGGAAGCTCTGAATGGCATTGCTGGAATGGCAATCAGGAAGACGTCGAGTAGACTGTCTAATCCTGCCAACTTCTGATAGTGAACAATCCCGCTGCGATGGAAAGCAGCGGGATTGCTGCTATTATGATGAGCTTGATCTGAGGCAACAGCGTCTTTCCAGACTCGATTACAGAGCCGATTTCTTTCGTGTCGAGTCCCAGGCTTTCGAGCATTGGGAAGAGGCTCACAGAAGGGGAGAACATCATGCTGAGGATGACGGTGATGCCTGCGAGCAGTCCGATTCCGAACGCTGCGGCGATGGCACGTCTATATTTTCGCTCTGCGGCGCGCTTATACTCAAGCACGTCTTCCAGAGTGTATCTGTCTGCGGTCTTTGCGTCCACTTCGTCGAGCTTCGTACAGAGCTTCTCGAGGAAATCCTCCGACGAAGAAAGCTCAGGCTTTGCTGCCTGGAAAAGATCGCGTATGTCCTGGTCGTTATTCATGTCTTAGATTGTTTCTTAGGTGTTCTCTGCCCCTTGCAAGCCATGTCCTCACTGTTCCGTCTCCGACTTCGAGTATGTCTGCAATCTCCTTGGTCGGCATGTCTTCCATGTAGAACAGTATTATTGCGGAGCGTTCGTGGTCGTTCAGCTTTTCGATGGCCCGGTACAGTGACTGGTATCGGAACCGGGCGGACGGATCGTCGGCGGGCGCCGACGATATGAGCCGCTGCGCGGCCGGCGAGGACAGGTCCTCGCCCCGTCCGCCCCTTGCCTCTATCCTACGCCTCTCGTCTATGAAGCAGTTGTAGGCTATCCTGAAGACCCAGGTCGAGAACTTCGACCTGCCTCCGTAGCTCTCCAGTGAAGTGTATGCCTTCACGAAGGCATCCTGGGCGAGGTCGTCCGCCTTCGCCGTGTCACCTTCGCACAAGGTGGTCAGGAACCGCCTCAACGGCTCCTGACATGCCTTCACCTCGTATATGAACTGCTCCCTGGTCATCTGATCCAAGCCTGATACTAGTCTAACTTCTCCTTCCTTTTGAGAATCTTATCAATCTCGATCTCCTCCTCAGCCTGAATCCTGTCAGCCATTTTCTTGGAGGCAACGATATAGTAAACGATGTTGGCTATGCCGACGACGAGCATGATAGGACCTGCAAAAGCTAATAATTCCTTGCTGAAGGCAATGTTGATCTTCGTGAGGCCTGCGATCGTGAATATCAGTCCGAGACCGCTTACGATAATTCCGGAGCGAAGCGACTTGAGGAGCTTACCCTTGATCGTGCTCTCCTCCATCTTGCGTCCATTCTTGGTCTTTCCACCCATCCTGTCCCAGAAATCGTCTGGAATGGTAGCGCCGGCCTCGATTGCCTTCGTCATGATCTCCGCCTTCTTGTTGGTGTTGTTCCTGGCCACCCATACGATGAGGGCAACCACTGAAACCGGCAGGATGACGCATACGCAGACAACTATGAGCAGGTCCTGATTGAGCGCGAAGAATGATTGATTCGCTGTTAACAGATTGTACATGGCTTTATTGTTTTATTCAGTTAATAATTCAATTCAGAAGTCCATTTTTCAGAAACTTCGCCAGTTAGACGGAGAAACGCAACGAAATGTTTCATCACCCCGGAATTTTTTTTCTCTTTTGTTTTTTCTGTAATCCCGCTTGTCATTCCTTGAATCCTCTTGTGTTCCCTTGAATGTTCGCTTGTCAATGATTGAATCGGGCTTGTAGATGCGCGAAATCTCCTCCTTGAAATTGTTTTTCACTGAGCATACATTTGCAATACACACAAACGACAACACTTAGTGAATCATTTAACACATCTGACCATGAAAGAATACAAGTACAAAGACAGCAAGATCGTCGAATTCACGAGAAAGAACTTCCTGGTATTGTTTACTCGCGAGAACGGCATTTCCGACCATGTGCCGTGCGAGTCACTCGACTCGGCTAAGGCCTTGATTGACGCGCGTCTCGCGTAGCAGTACACCAAATATAACAAAAGGACGTCAGAAAAGGCGTCCTTTTGTCGTCTTAATGATTACATTTGTCCCATGAAGAAACTATTTGCAGCGATAAGCATACTTATAATCTGCTCTGCGTCATCTTTCGCCCAGAGTAGCGGAGGCATGCAAGACGATTTCAACAGGGTGGAAATCGAGGCTGGCCTGGCGGGTATCACATACCTGAATACCTTCATCCTCTTCGGTATCTCCGACATTGCCCATTCCGGTTCTTCCGCAGTAGAGAAATACGGGGCTGACGGTCATGAGAGGGCACCTGAATTCATCGTGCCAGCTGCCTTGTGCGTGGGTGCGAGGTACAACATATTGAAATGGCTCTCTGTCGGAGGAGAAGTCCAGCTGCAGCATCTCCAGTCCAAGAATTACCATACCCAGACCGATTCCCAGAGTGGAGAATCCGTCAAGAGCTATGCAGGACTTCATTCGATGACGACTTTCGCGCTAATGCCGGAATTGCGATTCACCTTTCATCGCTGGGAGAAGGTGAACCTCTATGCGGACCTGGAAGCAGGAGTTGATGTGGTAAACATGGAATGTGAGAAAGACCAGAAGCCTCAGTGTCGTTTCGCATTCAACGTGACTCCTATAGGAATTCAGTTCGGTGCCGACAGACTTTTTGGTCTGGCGGAGCTGGGATTGGGATCTGAGTGGATAGGCATCAAGGCCGGAATCGGATACAGATTTTAGCTAAAAACTGTAACAAATCCGGATGAACGTCGTCTAATAGTGAAAAAAGAAAACGAAAATGAAACTTATCGGCAATATCATCTGGCTCATCTTCGGAGGCCTTCTCGTATCATTCCTCTATATTTTCGCAGGATTCCTTTTCTGCATCACCATCATCGGCATTCCTTTCGGATGGCAGCTGATGAAGATAGGTACCTATGCTCTTTTCCCTTTCGGAAAGGACATGACCTTCGCTCCTGGCGAGCCAGGATGCCTTTCTCTGATCGGAAACGTAGTCTGGGTGCTTTGCGGATGGTGGGAGATAGCCCTCGTGCATGCCTTTTTCGGCCTGCTCTTCTGCATAACCATAGTAGGTATTCCTTTCGGCGTCCAGCATTTCAAGCTTGCCAAGAATACCTTGATTCCTTTCGGACAGAAGGTGATCGATTTCTAGGATTACCTGTTCTTCGAATTCAGATACTGACGGAGTCCTTCGTTGCGAAGCTTACAAGACGGGCAGTGCCCGCAGCCATCGCCGGGGACTCCGTTATAGCATGTAAGCGTCTTTGTCCTCACGAGGTCAAGGACGCCGAGCCTGTCCGCGAGTGCCCAGGTCTCGGCCTTGTCTATCCACATAAGAGGGGTGTGGATGGTGAACTGCTCCTCCATCGCGAGGTTGAGGGTCACGTTGAGGGACTTGATGAAGCTGTCCCTGCAGTCAGGGTAGCCGCTGAAATCCGTCTGTGAGACTCCCGTGACGAGATGCTTGATACCTCTCTCCCTTGCATAGACCGCGGCCACGCTGAGGAAGAAGAGGTTCCTTCCAGGTACGAAGGTGTTCGGAACGCCGTCCTCAGACTTCTCCTCGTCCATCTTGATCGACGTGTCGGTAAGCGCGCTTGTTCCTATCTTGCTGATGAATGATACGTCCAGCAGGTCGAAGCTTACTCCGGCCTCTTCTGCGATTCTCCTTGCCATCTCGACTTCGAGGGAATGCTTCTGGCCGTAGGTGAAGGTGAGCGTGCTGACTTTCTTGAATCTCTTGAGTGCCCAGAAGAGGCAAGTGGTGGAGTCCTGTCCGCCGCTGAATACTACCAGTGCTTCTGATTCGGAGAGCTTCATGGCTTTAGTTGATCTTGAACGGGTTATACGATATGCCCTGGTCGTAGGTGTCTATGCCTTCGAAGGCTTTGAGCTTCTTGACCACTACGCTGGTGACCGGCAGAATGACCACCTCGAAGAGAGTCTTGACCACCACCTGAGTGCAGATGATGCCGACCAGACCCTTGAAAGGAAGCTGGCCGCCGAGCGCGATAGGGAAGAATATCACAGAATCGGCGAATTCGCCGACGATTGACGAAAGAATGGCCCTCACGCCGAATCCCTTGCCCTTGGTTGCGACCTTCATCTTGGACATCACCCATGCGTTCATGGTCGAACCCACGAGGAATGCGATCAGGGATGCGACCATCACCCTAGGTACAAGAGAGAAAAGGAGGTCGAAACTCTCCTGAGCCGCGTAGCTGTCCGGATAGAGAGGCTTCGGGAGCATGGTCACGAGGCCGGAGGCCACAGCGACGAAAAGGCACATGGCAAAGCCCATCCATATCACGATCTGAGCCTTTCTATAGCCATAGACCTCGGTGAGGCAGTCGTTGATGATGTAAGAAACAGGGAAGATCAGTACGCCGCCGGTAAGCTGGAGGGGAAGATTCCCGACCTGCCAGAGACGTGGTACGAAGGTGTTTGAAGCGATGAGGCAGACGCAGAAAGTCACTGCTAGCCAGAGGAAGGTGACAGACAGTGTCATCTGTCCCTTAGAGGAATTGTTGTCTTTCATTTGACTTGTTTTTATAGTGGTACCAAGCACACTTGCCCCGGCACCCGCCGGAACTCGCTGCAAAAGTACGTCAAATTCCTATGAAAACAAGTTTTTCTTCCTCTTTTTCTACTTTGCCTACTTAACGACTATGTCTATCATGTTATGTCGAACTGACAGTTACGACAGTTTATTCCTGCCTTTCTGAGGGCTGACAGGGATGCTGACGACGGCGACAGGTTTGAGTACGTCGGGACGGAGGAATCGTATGGCTCCGTTGCCGAACCTGACCTTGCATGAGCCGTTGTCTGTGATCTCCTCGACCGTGCCGGTACCGAAGAGACGATGCTCGACCGTCATCCCCGGCTTGATTCCCGATTCTTCCTCGTCCTCGTATGACGAATCAGGGCTGTCCGGGAGTTCTTCTATGGTAAGGTGGAGCTTCAATCTGTTCCAGAGAGCCTCGTCCATCTCGCCTTCGGTGACGAAGAGCTCCCTTCCGATCTCGGCGATGAACCTTGACGGCAGCTTCTCCTGCTGGGCCTGGACGTTGAATCCTTCGGACTCGGTCATGTACAGGCGCTTTTCTGCTCTTGTCGTGGCGACGTACATGAGCCTTCTCTCCTCCTCGAGCGCCGCCTTCTTCCTTTCCCTGATGCTGCGTGCGTTCGGGAAGATACCCTCGCTCAGTCCGATGATGAACACATATGGGAACTCGAGACCCTTGGACTGGTGCACGGTCATCAGCTTCACCTTGTCGGTCTCCTTGCGGTAGTCTGCGTTTGTGTAGAGGGCTATGTCCTGCAGGTATGCGTTCAGGTCGCTTTCCTGGTCTATGCGCTCGGACTCCCACATCCTCATCGAATTCAGGAGTTCGGTGATGTTCTCGAGCCTCTGCTCGTCATTGTCGTCGCGGTATTCCTTCTTCAGACCGGTCTTTTCGAGTATGTGCTCCATCATCGTGGAAACCGGCATCGAGTCCATCCTGAGCCTGCAGTTCTCCACCAGGTCCACGAACTCACGGAGGGCTGCCTTGTCCAGCTTGCCTTCGCCAAGGTGGTTCCGGAGTGCCTGGAAGAGGGAGGTGTTCTCCTCTGATGCGTAGGTGGAGATGAGCTCGAGGGTGATCTTTCCCACCTTTCTCGAAGGGGTGTTGACTATCCTTTCGAAGGCAAGGTCGTCGTCGCAGCCTATGAGCCTGAGGTAGCTGACGCAATCCTTTACCTCCTGCCTCTCGAAGAAGCGCACGCCGCCCCACATAACATAAGGTATGCCCATCTGTATCATCGTCTGTTCGATGAAACGGGAGAGATGCGCGGCTCTGAAGAGCACAGCGAAGTCCGAATATCTTGCACCTTCGCCTATCCTGCGCATGATCTCGGCACATACCCATGCAGCTTCCTGCTTCTCGTCCCGACCATGGAAGTGGACAATGTTCTCGCCGGCACCGCGTCTGGTGAACATGTCCTTCGGAATCCTGTTCCTGTTGTTCACGATGATGGCGTTTGCGACGCTGAGTATGCCCGGAGTTGATCGATAGTTCTCGTCCAGCACTATGGTCCTGTCGCAGCCGAAGCTGACGAACCTGTCGGGCTTGGCGCCTCTCCATTCATATATGGACTGGTCCGGATCGCCGACAACGAAGAGGTTGCCGCATACGGCGGAGAGCGTCTCCACGAGGTCCCAGTCCGAACCGTTGCAGTCTTGAGCCTCGTCAATCATTACATAGCTCATCCTTTCCTGCCATTTGCTGCAGACTTCCGGATATGCGTGGAGTATATGGAGCGTGAACGCGAGCAGATCGTCGAAATCCAGGGCGAGCTTGTCCTTCTGCTTGTGGATGAGCTGTACCTGCTGGGAGAGGACGGCCCTGTCCTCGATGGTCTTGCGGTCCACGATTATGTCCCTGACATAAGGATTGTGGGTCTTGTATCCGGCGAGCTTGTCGAGAAGGTCGCGCACTGTCTTCACCGAACGTTCGGTGTTGTTTTCCGTCAGCACCTGCTTCGCGAGGCTCTTCATGTCGTCCTCGTCTAGAATCTGGAAAGTCTTGGGATAGCCCAGGCGGTGGATCTCCTCGCGCAGGAAGCGGACGCAGAATCCATGGATGGTGCATACGAAATCATTGGTGTAGCCCGGAGGGACGAGCTGGGATATGCGGGATTTCATCTCCTGCGCCGCCTTGTTCGTGAAGGTCAGGCACAGCAGGTTCGCGGGATCGATGCCAATCTCGTTCACTATATATGCATAACGGTAGGCGAGTGCCCTGGTCTTTCCAGAACCGGCGCCCGCAACTACTCTTATCCTGCCCTCCGTAGAGACGACTGCGTCCCTCTGTCTTTCGTTCAATATGCTAAGATCCATGATTCCCAAAATTACCTTTTTTTTGCTAAACAGACTAATTGTATCCAATTATTTGTGTTGATTGTCAAAAAAACGAAAATATCAACACTTTTTTGCTGAAACATTTTTTCTGTTCGTCCGTATCATTTATCGACCCCGTGAAAAAAGGGAGTTTTATATGCAGCAGATAAAGATAACAAAATCTATAACAAATAGGAGCGATGCCCTGAATTCTTATCTTGCGGACATTGCAAGATACCCTATGATCACGGCTGACGAGGAAGTTGAGCTCGCCAGACGAATCCGTCAGGGAGATGAGCACGCGCTCCAGGAACTCGTGAAGGCGAACCTCAGGTTCGTAGTCAGCGTCGCCAAGCAGTATCAGGGTAGCGGACTCGACCTCGGAGACCTTATCACAGAGGGAAACATGGGCCTTATCAAGGCAGCGGAGAAGTTCGACGACACACTCGGATTCAAGTTCATCTCTTACGCAGTATGGTGGATCCGCCAGTCCATCCTCCAAGGAATCTCGGAGCAGTCCAGGGTCGTGAAGCTTCCTCTTAACCAGATCGGAAACATCAGCAAGATGAAGAAGGCCAGCGCCGACTTCCTCCAGAGGGAGATGCGCGAACCTACCGCAGAGGAGCTTGCAGAACTCACCGGCATAATGGAGGACAAGGTCAGGGAGAGCAACAGGGTGGCCGGAGGCCATATTTCCATGGATGCTTCGTTCATGGGAGACGATGAGGACGGTAATCTCTACGATGTCATTCCGGATACTTCTATTGACGCGACCGACGCTACAGTGATGGACGAGTCTCTCGCGACCGACCTTGAAAGAGCGCTCAGCATACTTCCGCAGAGGGATGCCGACATCGTGAGGATGAACTTCGGACTCGGCAGGCCTGAGATGTCCCTCGAGGAGATCGCCGACAAGCTCGACCTCACAAGGGAGAGGGTACGCCAGATCAAGGAGAAGGCTCTCAAGAGGCTGCTCAGCAGCTCAGACTTCTTCGGACTGAGACAGTATCTCTAGAAATTGAAAGTCACAACACACACTAGGAACAATACTTTTTTACGAAAAGGCGCCACGATGAGAATCGCGGCGCCTTTGATCATTGTAAAAGCAAACTAATATGTTAGAGCCTGATGCTTCCGCTACCAGTCTTTCTGGTTTCGATTTTGTTTACCTGCATCGAACCTGCTATGTCGCCGGAACCTGTCACGTTGGCCTTGAGCACGTCAGCCTTTCCGTGGATCGAGATGTCACCTGAGCCGGTCACGAGAAGGTTGATCTCGTCAGCGTCGATGCTGTCTACGTCGATGTCGCCCGAACCGGTGACCTTGAACTCGCAGAAGTCTCCGGATGCCTTGACTATGTTGATGTCTCCGCTACCGGTCACGTATGCGTCAATTCTCGCGTAGTCGATGAACTCAGTCTCGATGTCTCCGCTGCCGGTTACGCCGATCCTAATAGATCCCTGACCTCCGATAGGACCGTTGACCTTGATCTCGCCGCTGCCAGCGACTGTGAGGGCGTCGATAAATGGCGAGCTGACGATGACGGACATCCTGAGGTTGTAGTACCTGCCTCTCTCGACGTAGATGTTGAGGGTGCCGTTCTTGACCTCGGTGTGGATCTTGTCCATGTACTTCATGTCTCCCTCGAGGTATACCTCACATCTTTCTCCGTGAGTGTAGATCACGTCGACAGGGGCCATGTTGGTGATCGCATGGAAATCTGCTGTGTTCCTTCTGATCTTTGAGTCTGCGTACGCGTCGTTAATAGATGCGAGAGAGATGATGGCCGAAAAGGCGGCAGCAATCGCTGCGAATGAGAGTTTTCTATTCATTTTCATATTCCAATTTTTTTCATTCGATTTGCTCATTAGACGCAGGGTGGGTCCGATTTGTTACATAAAACATGAAGTTTTTTACAATTCTTTTCCTGAATTCCCAATTACTGGACGGAGAAGGCAGATTTGTTACACAATAATCCCAAATTTTTATAAATTTGCCTTGTTATGAAAGTTAGGATAGTCATACTTACGGCGCTGCTGGTCCTGTCGTCTTTCCTCTCGCTTCGGGTGTCCGCACAGAACAACCCTTATGAGATAGACGATCAGGTGTACGACTATTTCATCCTTTCACGAAAGGCAAAGGGCACGGACCAGTGCATTCCTTACATCAAGGCAGGTCAGCAGCTGGCAGTGGATAAGGGCGACTACAAGGGACTCTGCGTCATCATGAGCTCCGAGCTTGCCCACTACTACACCCTCTCCGACGAGGCCAATTTCATGCGTGTCGCAGACGACCTCAGGAAGATTGCCCGCCAGTACGGCTTCTCACAGTACTATTACCATGCTTTCAATTCACAGGTCGGCCTGCTCCTGAACAAGGGAAAGGTCGTGAGCGCTCTTGACCTCGCGAACGAGGTGATGCACGAGGCGGAGATGGAGAATGACGCTTACGGCGTGTTTGGCTCTTACCGAGCGATTGCGAACATCTACCATCTCAGGGGCAACAAGCGTCTCGCTGTGGAGAACTACAAGAAGGCTATTGAGTGGTACTGGAACACCGACCTCAAGGATACCCAGTCCATTTCACAGACATATTTCGACGTTGCGACCCTCATGCCGGCTAAGGATGACTCGACTCTCTTCTATGTGGAGAAGGTCATAGAGACGGCCAAGACCTATGCGGATACGCTCAAGTATGCCACTGCGGCAGCTCTCGTCTACGCTTCTCGTGAGGAGTACGATGACTTCTACAGATATTTCGACTATCTCGAGAAGGAGAACGTGCTTAGCCCTATGGACGAAAGCTATCTCAGCATACTTCTCACAGACGCTCTCCAGCGCAAGGACTTCGAAGAGGCCGAGAGGCTGATAGGTGAGAGCGCAAGCAATACCAACCGCGACGTATACAACGAGTGGATAGAATATGCCAAGGCAAAGGGTGACTGGAAGATGGCCTTCGAGAATCTCGAGAAGCAGCAGGAACACAAGGATTCTCTCACCACTGAGGCTTCCGCGAGCGATATTGCTGAGTATTCTGTGAAGTTCAGGACCGAGCATATCGAGAACCAGGCGAAACATAAGAGACAGAGTCTCGTGATCATCGTGATGGTGCTCGTCTCCGCACTCTTCATCATCGTGACCTTCCTCATCACCTATATGCTCCTTATAAAGCATAGGCAGTTCCTCGAGCTTGAGGCCATGAACAAGGTAATTGATGAGGCCCGTGTCAAGGCGGAGTCAGGATCCAAGATGAAGGACCTCTTTGTCCAGAACATGAGCCATGAGATCAGGACCCCTCTGAACGCGATCCTGGGCTTCTCTCAGCTGCTCTCTTCCCCTGGCCTCGATTGGGAGGAAGCCGAGAAGGAGCAGTTCAGCAAGGCTATCATGAACAATGGAGAGATGCTGACCATGCTCATCGACGACATCCTCAACATCGCGGATATCGAGAGCGGCAACTATAGCATAAACATCACGAATGTCAGTGTGGACAAGATACTCGACTCATCCATCTCCAGCGTCGAATATAGGGTTCCTGACGGAGTCGCTCTGATAAATAACGCAAAGCTCCCTGAAGGCTTCACGATGAATACTGACCCTGGCCGTGTCCAGCAGGTGCTCATCAACTATCTCACAAATGCCTGCAAGCATACCAAGAAAGGCAGCATTACGGTGGACGCATCCCTAGAGGAGAATCCAGGCATGATAACCTTCAGCGTTACTGATACCGGTGACGGTATTCCAGAGGAAAAGGCGGAGCATATCTTCGAGCGCTTCACCAAGCTCAATTCTTTCGTACAGGGTACAGGCCTCGGCCTCAATATATGTAAGATGGTATCTCAGAAACTCAAGGGTACCGTCAAGGTAGATACAAGCTATACGGATGGCGCGAGGTTCGTCTTCATCCATCCTCTCGACCTTGAACTTACAGACTATACCAAGCTGTAGCCGCCCGTTTGACAGTTACCACATAAAGACCCAGAAACCATGAAACCATCGACCACTATCAAGTCTTCGATTCTTGCCGGCATATGTATAGGCATAGCCGGATTCGGATACCTCGCAATCGGGGGAATCGCAGGAGCGGTGCTCTTCGCATGCGGACTCATCGCAGTCGTGAGCTACAAGCTCAAGCTCTATACCGGTACGGCAGGCTTCATAGTCAAGGGTGAGGTGGGACATCTCTTCCTAGTTCTCTTCGGCAATATCATAGGCTGTCTTCTCGTCGGACTTCTTGCCCGCCTTTCACCTATGCCTATCCAGGAGGCTGCAGAGAAGATTCTCGCTGGTAGATTGGCTTTGGGACCATGGAAAGGCGGATTGCTCGCCATCGGCTGCGGCTTCCTCATGACAACTGCCGTTACCTTCTCTCGCAAGGGACAGTTCCTTCCGCTTCTCTTCTGTGTGCCTATGTTCATCGTCTGCGGCTTCCCACACTGCGTCGCAGATGCTTTCTATTACCTGACCTGTTCACTTTCTTTCTGGGGTGAGCACCTCTGGAGCATACTCCTTTTCTATGTCTGTATCGTGATTGGCAACTTCGTCGGTTGCAATCTCTATCGTTTCGTCATGATGGGGGAGGAACAGATATGATGAAGAAATTCTCAATAATGCTTATCACTGTGGTGCTTATGACCACGGCGTTTTTTTCTCAGTCCTGCACAAAGGAGAACCGCGACAATTTCTCCATCAGGCTGTCTTGTCCCAAGACTATGTATTATGCGGAGGACCACGTCGGGCATATTCGTGTCAGGACAACCCCGGACAATCTTCTTGCACAGAAGAATGCCGTGCTCAGCCTCCAGGCCCAGAGCGGAGTCGAGAATCCATATCTTGTGGTGAGCGACAAGCATGATCTCGGGGAAGGACTCTGGGAACTTGATATTAAGATTAAGTCGGGTGCGCCTGAGAGTACTTCATTCATGGTTCGTGTTGACCGCGGAGCGAAGAACGTGATGACGGCACTCGTCGAAGCAAAGCTTGCGAATCCAGGCATCAGCGCCGTGACCATAGAGGGAAGACCGGCAAAGTTCAATGCCGCAACTTCGACCTTCACCGCTGTCGTCCCTGCGCGTAGCGAGTTCTCAGACCTGAAGCTGGAGTTCGTCGCAGAGGCCGAGAAGGTCATGGCGGACGGTAAGGAAGTTACATCCGGCAGTTCAAAGGTGGATTTCAATAAGGTTGTGACTCTTCAGGCAGTAGTCGGAAACAGTACGGCAGAATATAAGGTGGAGGTCAGGAATACCGGCCTTCCGACCGTTTTCATCGAGACTCCTAAGCCAATCACCAGCAAGACTACATGGGTGGAAGGCGGAAGCATTAAGATAGTCCTTCCTGATGGAACGGTCGACCTCGAAGGGGGTACCAGCGTCAGAGGAAGAGGAAACTCGACATGGAACTATGTGAAGAAGCCTTACGCTATCAAGCTTGACGAGAAGGCCAAGGTGCTCGGAATGCCAAAGCACAAGAGATGGGTGCTTCTGGCGAACTGGAAGGACCGCACCCTGATGAGAAATGACGCTGCATTCTGGCTTTCTCGCCATAGCGGACTCGACTATACCGTGAAGGGCGAGTTCGTCGAGGTCGTGCTCAACGGAAAGCATGTGGGCAACTACTATCTCTGCGAGCAGATAAAGATAGACAAGAACCGCGTGAACATAGAGAAGATGGAGCCGATGGAGACGGATCCTGAGCTCATCTCAGGCGGCTACCTTCTCGAAATTGATACCTATTATGATGAGGTGAACAAGTTCAAGTCTCCTAAGTTCAGGCTTCCATATATGTTCAAGGAACCGGACGAGGAGGAACTTTCCCCTGCTGCCTTCAGCTACCTTCAGGGCTATGTGTCGGAGCTCGAAGCAATACTCAAGGACAATGACAGGCTCCAGGCCCACGAGTATGAGGAATATCTCGACGTGGACTCATGTATTGACTACCTTATCGTAGAGGAACTGACGAACAACACCGACTTCTACAATACTTGGCCTAGCCCGGGTACCCACAGCTGCTATATGCACAAGGACAGGGGAGGAAAGCTCATGCATGGACCTGTATGGGATTTCGACTATCACGGTTTCGTCCCTACCTATTCAAATATGTGGGCAGGAGCGACGAAGACCCTCTACTATCCGGCCCTGACCAAGGATCCTAAGTTCCGCGAGAGACTCCTGGAACGTTGGAATATGCAGAAGGACGAACTTAGGAAGCTACCTGACTATATACAGAAAGTGGCTGATCAGATCAGGGATTCTGAAGAGATCAACCACGATATGTGGCCTATCGATACCAATTTCGAGAACGGAGACGAGAGCATGAGCTTCGACCAGGCGGTCGCGAGGATCAAGGACGGCTTCGTCAAGAAGTGGGAATGGATGGATAGGAATATTGCCAATCTGAAGTAACTACTTCTTCTTAGCCTGCTTCTTGGCAGCCTTTGCGTCGATCTTGGCCTGCTTTGCCTGGGCCCTTTCAAGCCTTGCCTGCTCCGCAGCCCTTTCCTGCTGCTCCATGAAGGTCTTGGTGTAGAACATGATGACACCGTTGGCGCCCTGGATTCCGTAGATTGCTGCGGTTCCGTCCTTGAGCACCTCCACGTGATCCACGTCGTCCGGGTTCAGATAGGTGAAGTCGTTGGTGATCACGTCATCTATGATGAACAGAGGCTGTGTGTTGCTTGAGTTTGTGCCGATTCCGCGGATGATGACATCGGGCATGACGCCGTCGCCACCTCCGGACACGCTCACTCCAGGGATACCCTTGATGAGGTCGATGATGCTGGTGTACCTCGTCTTGTGCTTGTCAACGTTCACGTCCTTGTTCGCGTTCTGTGCGTATGAGGATACTGCGATGCCGAGGAGGCAGACGAGTGAAACAATGATTCTTTTCATTTTATCTTTATTATAGAGTTTACGTTTTGTCGCTTTGATGTGTGTCAGTCCTGTTTCCTGAAGAAGGTCAGTCGGCTGATGTCTTCTGTCATCTGGAAGCCTATCTGGTTGCAATGTGAGCAGTTGGGGAGAACGAAGTATATCCCGTCCGTGCATTCCAGGACGTACCTGTCGAGGTGCTTGTCATAAGCGGCTCCCAGTGGTGCAGCCTCGAGCTCATAGGTCTGTCCGTTGATCTTGTATGTGAGTGAGCGCTCTGACCATACCGTTCCCCTCGTGGATACGAATACGGCAGGACGTCCGTCCTCGTAGGTGCCGGCAGCCAGTATGTTCAGGCCTGACATGCATATGCATGAGAAGTCCACATGGCCATAGTATCCGGCATAGTTTTCATTGAAGTCGAAGGTCTTCCATGTGATTCCGTCCTTCGTGCTTGCGATCTCGCCCGCGTCAGTGACGAGATATTTCATGTTGTCCAAGGAAGCGACGCAAACGGTCTTTCCCTTGATGTCAGGTTCTCCGTCCGCAGCGAAGCCCGACCATGAGAGTGTCATGGCCAGGCTTATTACTGCTATGCGGAGTAGTCTCTTCATTTATTTGAGACTGGTAGTGATCTTGAATGAGTCGAATGATGCGGTGATAGGAGCTGCATCTTCCATATTCATGCCAGTCACGCCACGTGGCATTCTCATCATTGCTGCGTTGCGTACGCCGTCAGTTGCCATCACACCTGCCTGGATGTCCTTGAGGAGCACCTCGGTCTCACCGAGCTTGGTGTAGGTCTTGCCGTCGAGAGAGTAAGAAGCGGTGTAGCTGATACCCTTCTTGACGAGGCGGAGGTAGATGACGTCAGCTGCTGAGTCGAGGTTCACGGCTATGGTAGTCTTGTTGTTGCCGTTGTCCTCAGCTACGAGCTGTACGCTGCCGGTAGCAGGAGCACCTGCCTCAGGCATGCGCATACCGCGGCCGAATGACATGTTCGCGTAAACGAGCTTGACGAAGTTGTCGTCATCCTCGTATGCCACGAGACCTGCATTCTGACCAGGGTTGCCAGGAGTTGCTGAAGTGCTGAGTTTGGTCTCGATGGTCCAGTCGCTGTTTGCGCTCTGGAGAACGAGGTTCTCTGCGTTGTTGTTTGCGAGGGTGAGGTCACCCTTTGCGGTGGTGATGTTGAGGGCGCCGTTCTTCACTGAAAGTGCAGAGGCGTTCTTCCTTACCACGTTCCAGGTCTTGCCGAGTGCTGCGCCGTTGAAGTCGTCAGAAACGCCCTTCACGCCGAAGCATACTGCGTATTCAGACTCGTCGCAAGTTACGTTGTCGATGACCTTCACGATGGCGGTACCAGGAACTGAGCTTGCCTGCTTTACGACAACCTCGAGCTTAGGATCCTTAGCCGTAGCCTTGACTACAGGTGCCTTTGCAGAAGCCTTCCTTACGATGCTGTACTGGTTCACACCGCTCTTGAGGATAGACTTTCCGTCAACGGTGAGGCTTGCGAGAGCGAGCTCAGGATTCACCTTGATCGCGTAGCTTCCGCTTACGGTCTTGCCGTCAACGGTAACCCTTGCGGTGATGGTAGCTACACCCATTGACTTGGCGGTCACGAGACCGTTTGCGTCAACGCTGGCAACGTTAGGGTTGCTGCTGATGTAACGAACCTTAGCCTTGGTGATATCGGTGAAGCTGTCGTCGGTCAAGCTGCCGGTAACCTTGGTCTGTGCGGTCTGACCTGCTCTCATTACTGAGACGCCGCAGTCAGCAACGACAACCTTGAGGGCTGGCTTGAAGCTCTTGCCGTTCATGTTCGCGGTAACGGTACCACGGATGTCCTTCGATGATGAACCTACCTCGAATACATACCTTCCTGAATCGTAGGTGATGCAATCCTTGTCCATATCCCAGAACCAGAGGTCTGCGCAGTCGATGTCGATGTCTACGGTCTTGGTCTGTCCTACAGGGATGGTTACCCTCTGGAAGCCCTTGAGTCTCTTGAATGGCCTCTGGAGAGATGCAGGGCTGTCAGGAGTGGTCATGTAGATCTGTACGACCTCGTCGCCGTCGTATGAGCCGGTGTTGGTCACGTCTACGCTGATGGTGATTTTGTCGTCAGGAGTGATAGCGGTCTTGCTGATCTCGAAGTTAGAGTACTCGAAAGTGGTGTATGAGATACCGTAACCGAACTCGTATGAAACCGGCTTGGTGAAGTACCAGAGGGTACGTCCGTTCTTGCCGTCGTTAGCACGGAGGGTGTAATCGGTGATAGCAGGGAGGTCGTTGACGCTCTTGTACCAGGTAGCGTTGAGCTTACCGCCTGGGGTTACGTCACCGAAGAGAACCTTAGGGATAGCTGCACCCTGAGCCTGGCCGTTGTAGCCGGTCCAGAGGATGGCTGATACGTTCTCGAGGTTCTTGAACTCCTCAACCTCTACGCAGCCGAGGGTCTGCATTACGACAACGGTATTCTTGTTGACGGCAGCGACAGCCTGGATGAGCTTGACCTGGTTACCAGGGAGAAGGAGGGTAAGGCGGTCAGCCTCCTCGGTAGCGGTGTTCTCGTCGGTACCTACGAATACGATAGCGACGTCAGACTCCTTGGCTGCCTTGATGACTGCAGGGTCGATTTCCTCGTCTTCTGGTGCCTTGTATACGAGATAGAGGGTCTGAGGGCCGTTGTAACCGAGCTTGTTGACCTTTGCCTCGAGAGGCATGCTGGCTCCGTAGACACCACCGACACGCTTGCCGGATGCCTTGGTAGCCTCGATGGTACTGATGAGGTTTCCTTCAGGAGAACCTACGCGTACCTCGACGATACCGCCCTCGGTAGGGATGTTGAGGCCGATGGTGATCTGCTCTACGTTCATGAGGTCGATGTTCTCATAAGCGGTCCATGAGCCGTCGTCGATAGAACGAACCTGCTCCTCGTCGCCCATACCTGAGCCGACGGTGATACCCTCAGATGAGAAGCTGTACTGGGTAGCGTCCTGCCTGGTGACGGTTCCGTCTGGCTTTGCGAGCTCGAAGTAAGCAACATAGAGGAGGTTGCTCTTGCTCTTGGTGCTACCGCCTGAAGCGAGGGTGAGGTCGATGTCGAGGCCCTTGTCTGCGATGTACTTGGTGAAGCCCTGGTAAGGCGTGGTCTTGCTTGACTCCTCAGGACGGCCTGAGTAAGGACCGAGCTCTACGTCGTCAGCCTGTGGGCCGATGATTGCGATGCTCTTGATTGCGTTCACGTCGATAGGGAGGGCCTTGTTTGCGAAGCCTGCAGGGACGGTGTTCTTGAGGAGGACAGGAGTGCGGGTTGCAACTTCCTCGGCGATGGCCTGGCTCCTCTCAGAGTTTACGACGCTTGCTGGGTACTTGGTGTAAGGAACCATAGACTCTGGGTCGAACTCACCTGTCCTCATGCGGACGGTGAACATGTTCACGAGGGCACGGTCGATGTCAGCCATGGTGATGAGGCCTTTCTCGAAAGCGCTGATCGCGAATCTCTGATATACGCTACCGCAGTCAGAGTCGACACCAGCCTTGAGGCCGGCAGCAGTTGCTTCCTCTGCAGTCTCTACATAATAGTGACCAGTGTAGATGTCCTCGATCGCTGCGCAGTCGCCAGTCACGTAACCCTTCATACCGTAGGTCCTGCGGGCGATGGTGTCAAGATAGAGCTCGCTGGCTGAGGTAGGGACGTGGTTTACTGCGTTGTAAGATGACATGATTGAAGGGAGGTTGTCATTCTCGATGAGCTCCTTGTAAGGATAGAGATAGAACTCCCTCATGTCGCGGCTGTCCATGTTCGAACTGCTGACATGGCGGTCGAACTCGGAGTTGTTCGCGAAATAGTGCTTTGCGGTAGGTACTGCCTTCATGTAGGTCTCGTCGCTGCCCATGAGACCTCTTACGAAGCCGCTTGACATGGTGGCTGCGAGGAATGGATCCTCACCGTAAGACTCTCCTGTACGACCCCATCTTGGGTCACGGATAGGCTCTACCACCGGTGACCAGAAGGTGAGGCCCTTGGTGCCGGTCTGGAAGATTGCACGTGCCTCGTCTGCGATTACGGATGCCTCGAGCTCGAGGAGCTCAGGATCCCATGATGAGCCGAGAGCGACGCTGCCTGGGAATGATGTAGGGCCCTGAAGACCCACTGATGGATTGGCTCCGGAGAGGACTCCGTGAAGAGCCTCGCTCCATACGTTGTACTGCTTGATGCCAAGCCTTGGAACGGCAGCCATGTTGTTGCCGAGAAGACTCTCCTTCTCCTCAAGGGTGAGACGTGACACGAGGTCGACGGCTCTTTCCTCGAACGTGTAGTTCGTGTTGAGGTAGATCGGCGTGGTCTTGGTGACCTTCTTGTCAGCCGGTACGAATGCTACCGAGGCTGCGAGGGCGAGAGCTGCGGAAGCCGCGATGCCAGCCCTGAGAACTGATCTTTTTTTCATGGTGTGGTTATAATGTAAACTGGTTTTGTGCTAATCAGCTATTTTAGCAATTAAAGATAATGATAGATATGAAAAAAGCCAACATCCTGAAAGGATGCCGGCATATTTTGGGGTCAAAACGAAGATATTTGGGCTTTATTTGAAGAACATGAATCGAAATTCATACTCTTCTACTGCTCGTCGATGGTATCATCTATGATGATTTCGGCCTCGTCGAAGTCTCCAATCAGCTCTCGCAGCTTGGCTTTCGCCTGCATCTTGATCTCCGGGGTTATGTTCCTCATGACCTTGTAGATTGCGATCGTCAGCGCGGCTATGTCATCCACGTATCCTGCCGCAGGAATGAAGTCCGGGATGAGGTCGGCAGGGAAGATAAGGTAGCCCAGGGCTCCTACTATCATCGCCCTTTCCTTGTTGGTCACTCCCTCGCTCTGCCATGCATAGAAAAGAAGGAGGGCCATGTACATGGTCTTCGCTCCCAGCTTCTTCGCATGCTTCATAAGCTTCTTCCAGAAAGATCCGTCGGAATAGTGCTTTCCGTATTTTTCTATGTCTTCGGGCCAGTTCATAGGGCAAATATATGGGAAAAAGTTCGTAAATTTGTTTCTGTAATGAAAAAGATAACCGCACTTCTTTTCGCCTTCTTCCTGGCTGTCTCTTCAGCCTGGGGCTTCGTCCTTGACCGGGAACTCCTGGAGCAGGGCAAGTCCTATTATGAAGCCGGTGAGTACCAGGAAGCCATCGAGACTCTCAAGGAGTTCGTGTCGAAGGCCGGAACGCCGAGCGAGGACCTCAACGTGAAGTTCGAGGGCCACTTCTATCTTGCGCTCAGCTACCGTGCGATGGGGGACTGGGATACTTCGAAGAAATGGTTCATCTCGATCTACCGCGTGCTGAACAAGTGGGGAACGCCGGATGACATGAAGCGCTGGTCGGAGCGCATCGTTCCGGAGATACATGTCATGGCGGAGCTGCGCGAGCAGGAAAGAGCGCGACAGGAGGCCGAGAAGCACAATCAACGTGTGATCATGGTACTCTTTGCCGTGATATTTGCGTTGGTGCTGATCGCGCTGGCGTCCGTTTCCTATGTGCTGGCTAAGCTCGGCAAGGCTAACCGACAGCTCGTGCTCAAGAGTCAGCAGATAGTCGAGAACAAGGCTCATGTGAGGAATGTCGACGAGGACGACGATCTCGGCAAAAAGATAATCGCATACATGCAGAGTGAAAAGCCATATCTGAATCCGGATTTCTCCCTCGAGCTTCTCACCGAGGCCCTTGGAGTTAACCGTACCTATGTCTCCTCTGCCGTGGGCAGGCTTGCTCCAAATTTCAGGGCTTTCCTCAATTCTTACAGGATAGCGGAGGCCGTCAGCATGCTCAAGGAAAATCCGGACAGCAAACTCGACGACATATCTTCGATCTGCGGCTTCAGCAACAGCCGCACTTTCTACAACGCATTCAAGTCTTATACAGGCCTTACTCCTTCCGAGTACAAAAGGTCGCTTAATCTCATCAAGTAGATGGTCGTCATCATTGCAGAGAAACCGTCAGTGGCGAGGGAACTTGCGCACATCGTGGGCGCGAACAGGAGAGAGGATGGATTCATTTCCGGAAACGGATACTGCGTGACATGGGCCTTTGGCCATCTTGTGCAGATAACGGCGCCCGAATCGGATGTCCCGTGGAGGGCTGAGAACCTCCCAGTGATGCCTCCGGCCTTCCTGCTCCAGCCAGGACAGACTACCGGCGCGGACGGTAAAAAGAAGGCCGACGACGGATATGTACATCAGCTGGAGGTGATACGCAAGCTTTTCGACGAATGTGACTACATCATAAATGCTGGTGATGCCGGCCGCGAGGGTGAGCTCATCCAGAGGTACATATATGCATATGTCGGCTGTACAAAGCCGGTGAAGAGGCTTTGGATTTCATCCTTGACCGACAAGGCGATACGAGAAGGACTGGATAATCTCCATGAGAATTCCGAGTTCGACACCCTCTATGCCGCCGGAAAGGCACGCAGTGAGGCTGACTGGCTTGTCGGCATCAATGCCACAAGGGCGTTGTCGATAGTCGCAGGCAGGGGCGTCCGTTCACTCGGAAGGGTGCAGACTCCGACCCTTGCGATGGTATGCAAGCGCTATCTGGAGAATCGCGATTTCGTGCCCCAGACCTTCTGGAATATCAGGATCACTGCCACTCGCGACGGAATCGAGTTCAAGGCCGTGACCAAGGACCGCTTCCTCGAGAAGGAGAAGGTGGATGCTGCAGTGGAGAAAGTGAAGGAGCTGGGCTCGCTCACCGTCACGAAGATGGAAAAGAAGGACAAGTCGCTTGCTCCTCCGTACCTTCATGACCTTACTTCCCTTCAGAAAGAGGCTAACAAGAGATATAACATGTCCGCGCAGGATACTTTGGATACCGCGCAGAGGCTCTACGAGAAGAAAGTCCTGACATATCCGCGTACCGGCTCGAAGTTCGTACCGGACGATGTGTTTGCAACTCTGCCATCACTGATCCGTCTCCAGAACGCACATCCGCGCTTCGGTGCTGTGGCGTCCGGGCTGGAAGGTAAGCCCTTGAACCGACGGAGCGTGGACGCCACCAAGGTCACTGACCACCATGCCCTTCTTCCGACCGAAGTCCTCCCGCAGGGCTTGTCGGATACTGAGCAGAAGGTATATGATCTCGTGCTTGCGAGACTGCTCGAGTCTGTTTCTCCGAAGTGTGATATGATCTCGACCAGCGCAGAGCTCGTCGCCGATGACATCGTATTCTCAGCCAGGGGCAACATAGTCGTGAATCCAGGCTGGAAGGCCGTGCTGAACGACAAGGCCGACAAGAAGAAGGAAGGGGAGGAGGAAGAACAGGATCTGCCTCCGTTCGTGGTCGGAGATGTGACTCCGGTCACCGCTGTCGAATGTACCGAAGGCAAGACCAAACCTAAGCCTCTCCATACTGAAGCCACGCTCCTCGAAGCGATGGAGCATGCGGGAAAGGAGGTCGAGGACGATGACCTGAAGAGCGCGATCAAGGACGTGGGAATAGGAACTCCGGCGACCAGGGCAGGCGAGATAGAGACCATACTCAAGCGCGGCTACGTCACCCGTCAGGGCAAGGCTCTTGTGCCGAGCTCCATCGGATTGGCAATCTACGAGTCCGTGAAGGACAAGTATATAGCCAATGTCGAGATGACAGGAAGGTGGGAAACATCGCTGGCAAAGATCGTTGACGGGGCAGTCTCTCCAGCGGCTTTCGACGAGTCCATCAGACGCTATGTACAGGCGCTTACCTCAGAGATACTCTCCATCGACGACGTCTCCCTGAAGGCTGCCGCGATGGCGGAGGCTGAACCAGACGCGATCAAGTGCCCATGCTGCGGCGGACCGATGAAGGTGTGGGACAACAATGTCAAGTGCAAGGTCTGCGGACATTCTCTCTGGAGAACCGTGGCAGGTAAGCTCCTTTCTGAGGCGACGATGAAGAAACTCATCACCACCGGACGCACGCAGGTGCTCAAGGGCTTCAAGTCGAAGCCCGGAAATGAGTTCGAGGCAGCGCTCAAGCTCGACGACGACAAGAGGATAGCCTTCGATTTCGAGAAGGTTGACGAAAAGAGAAAGATAATAGACAAGAATAAAATGGCAAAAGTAAGCATCAAGACACCGAAAGGTGAGATCGTGGTAAGGCTCTACGACGAGACCCCATACCACAGGGACAACTTCATCCAGCTCGCAAAGCAGGGATACTACGATGGAACCCTCTTCCACAGGGTCATCAAGGATTTCATGGTCCAGGGTGGCGATCCTGACAGCAAGGGTGCAGCAAAGGGCGCTCGCCTGGGTTCAGGCGGTCCTGGCTATACTCTTCCAGCAGAGATCAATCCGGCTCTCTTCCACAAGAGAGGTGCTCTCGCAGCGGCAAGACTCGGCGACGAGGCCAATCAGGAGCGCAAGAGCAGCGGCTCACAGTTCTATATCGTATGGGGCCAGACCTATTCTGAGGGTCAGCTCGGACAGCTTGCACGTCAGATGGAGATGCAGGCGCAGCAGACCGTATTCAATTCGCTTGCAGCCGAGAGGCGTGAGCAGATTCTCGACATGAGACGCAACCGCGACCGCGCAGGCCTCTCAGCACTTCAGGACGAGCTCACCGCCATGACCCAGGCCATCGTGAAGGAGAAGGGCCTCGGCAAGCTCAGCCCAGAACAGAAGACCATATATTCGACCGTCGGTGGCACTCCTTTCCTTGACGGACAGTACACCGTCTTCGGTGAAGTGGAGAGCGGACTCGAGGTAGTGGATGCAATCCAGAACGTCGCTACCGATGGCGCAGACCGTCCTGAGGAGGATATCACCATGACCGTTACAGTAATTCAGTAAGACCGGAAAGACTATGAAATATACTAAGCTCGGAAATACGGACATCGAAGTCTCACGCATCTGCGTCGGATGCATGTCTTTCGGACAGCCTTTCGAGGATTTCCTCCTCTGGACCCTTGACCAGCAGAAGTCCCAGGAGATGATCAGCCATGCCCTCGACCTCGGTGTCAACTTTTTCGATACCGCGAACTCCTATGCCCACGGAACAAGTGAGGAATACGTTGGTAGGTCGCTCAAGAATCTCGGCATCCCGAGGGATAAGGTAGTGCTTGCGACCAAGGTCTATTTCAACGAGGGCTTCCTCTCGCGCAAGGCTATACTCCGCGAGGTTGAAGGATCGTTGAGGAGGCTCGACACGGACTACATCGACCTTTACCAGATCCATCGCTACGATTTCGACACGCCTATCGAGGAGACCATGGAGACCCTCGATTCACTCGTGAAGGCGGGAAAGGTGCGTGCAATCGGCGCTTCGGCAATGTTTGGTTACCAGTTCCACAACATGCAGGTATGTGCAGAGAAGAACGGCTGGACCAAGTTCGAGACCATGCAGGACCACTACAACCTTCTCTATCGCGAGGATGAGCACGAGCTCATACCTATATGCGAGCAGTACGGCGTGAGCCGCATTCCTTATTCTCCGCTCGCAGGAGGCCATCTCAGCCACACCGGATGGGAGAGCGGCACCATGCGCAGCAAGACGGACATGACCATACGCGGAAAGTACGACCATGCGATGGAGAATGACCTCGAGATCATCGCAAGGGTGGACGAACTCGCAAAGAGATACGGAGTCTCGATGTCGGAGATCGCGCTCAGCTGGCACATCAAGAGAGGGGTCGCAGCTCCTATCGTCGGAGCTTCGAAAATGCACCATTTCGACGAGGCCGTGAGGGCCGTGGACTTCGAACTCAGCGATGCGGATGCAGCCTATCTCGAGGAGCCTTACCGCCCACACACCATTGTTGGCGCTCTGAAGGAGAATTTGGCAGAGGTTTTTTGATTTGTGTAAGGAATTGTGAAAACAATAATGGCTTCCACGTGCTGTGGAGGCCATTTTTGCTTTTAGCGGAATATCATTGGGAAAACCGGAAATGTCAAAATTTGCGAACATGAAGATATGCTCTACCTTCGCAATCGAAACATTATACCCATGAATACAAACGCACAGAACACAAACAAGTCAGCTTTCCCGGATCTCAACGGAAAGCTCATACTTGCCGTCGATGATGTCAAGTTCAACACCGTACTTGTTGAGAAGATGCTTACTGCGTGCAACGCCAAGGTAGTAACACTTTCCAATGGCCAGTCGACCTTGGAATGGCTCAAGGTAAATAAGCCGGATCTCGTGATCCTCGACCTGCTCATGCCCGACATCAGCGGCTATGACATACTTTCGGCAATCAAGTCAAATCCTGTCACAAGCGGGGTTCCTGTCCTTATCGCGAGCGCGTTCACTGCGCGCGAGAACCTCATACAGGCACGTGACATGGGCGCGGTCGGCTACGTGAAGAAGCCTATCGTCATGTCCGAACTCTTCGAGCAGGTACGCTCGGTATTCTTCTCTGACGACGCGTCAGTGAAGGAGGGAATGGTCATCCCTCAGCTTCCGGAGAAAGTTATACCCGTTGCTCCGTCTTATGTAGGATGATACTGATCGTTCTCCTTCTACTGTCTATTCTTCGCTCTTGCCTGGCTTTGCCCACTTGCGGTAGCGGGCCCATACATGGAGCCAGACTCTTGCAATCGAATCTACAGCGTCGCACATGATTGCGGCGCTGTTTTTTTCGAAATCCGCATATGAGTCGAGGGCCTTGAAAGCCTTCGCGTCGATGGTCTCTGGGTCCACGCTGTCCGGAAGCATGGCATGCGAAAGGAGATAGGAATACTCCGATACGGAGCTCATGTAGTCCCAGCAGTTGCTGTTCTTCGTGCCCCAGCTGTGGTTGTAGACCCTTGTCTTGAGGTCTTCCTCGACGGCCTTGATCAGCTCGGTCTCCTTTCCAGTGAGGAGCGGATAGCCCTCGGGATCGTAGCCGAACCTTTCGTTCTTGAGGTCTATCACGTATGATTTCTTCACAGCCTTGTCCCATTCGCTCTCGATATGACCATGGATGTTCTTTCCCTCGGAGAAAGACCTCGAATCGCAGTGGAGCGGCATGTGGCAGTCTGCAATGTAGTGGCTGAGGATGAAGAACCTGATCGCGATATGGTTGCAGGAAGGGCTCACCGGACATCCCTTGTCCTCGGTCTTGAGCATCTTGAAGTCATCCACGATGTCATGGCACACGGCCTCGCACCTGTCGGCAAGGTTGCCGCTCTCAATCTTGAATTCCCTGCCCATGAGAGGCGATTTCCTGACGAGGGTGGGAAGCACCATGGTTGCGGGAAGCTTCTTGAACTCCCTCTCTCCGCCTTCCGCTGCCGGGGTGTACTTGATGACGTGGCTGGTTGCCATGTCCTTGAAGACCTCGTCCGGATACCAGGCTCCCTCGACCACGAAATCGCGGTAGTCCTTGAACCATTTTACAAGTGAGGCGGCATCGTCCGCTAGCTGTTCGGTCGGCATTGCAGCATATTGCAATCTCTTCATGGCCATCATGGCCAGCCAGGCATGGGTGTATTTCTTCATGGTAAAACTGTTTTTTCCTCGTAAAATTAGGAAAAAAGAATTAACTTTATTGCATCATTTGATTTTCAATAAGACAGTTATCATACATTTATCATGGCAAACACCATCAACGACATCATCGCAATGGCCGTCAAATCGGCCTCTGGAAAGGTCCAGATTCCATCCAATATCCAGAACCAGGTTCTCGGAGGACTCTCTGAGTCCATCCTCGGCAGCCTCACCCAGACCGCGACCAAGGCCGGCGGACTCGACCAGCTCAAGGATATCTTCTCTGGCAAGGTGAATCCTGCAAACAGCGCAGTCACAGCTCTCGCATCCAACATGTTCGCACAGAACGTGCTTGGCAAGCTCAACCTCGACAAGGCGATCTCCGGTGCGCTCTCAGGTCTCGTTCCAGCTTCGATGACCAAACTCTCTGGCCTCATCAAGGATCAGGACGGCGACGGTGACGTTGACATCAACGATATCCTCATCACCCTCAAGGGCGGTGCGGGCAAGGGTCTTCTCGGTGCGGCCGCAGGCATACTCGGAAGCTTCCTCAAGAAATAGACTGAATCCTATTTAATATAATGATATTGAAGGGCGCGATATCCAATGCCATGGCCTTCCGGACCATGGCATCAGGGACTGATGGTATCTATTTCACCATCAGCCTCTGTGTCGTGTTCATACTTCTTCTGCTCATCGTCTTCATCCTCACGCTCTATGTCCAGACCAGGAAGTCGATGAGATTGAGACAAAGGGAATTCGACGCTTCGGTCCGCTATCGTAACCTCATCGAAGAGGTCCCGATCAGTTTCGTCAAGGCGAAGCTCATACTCGACGGACAGGGCAGGATCAAGGACATACGCAACGTCAGGGCCAACCGGCAGACCCGTGACTGGTATGAGGAGAACGGCTTGGTGCTGGGTGAGAAGACCTTGCTCGAGACCTTCCCCGGTTCAGGCATCTATTTCATCGAACACCTGAACGAGGCGATGGAGGCCGGGGAGAAGAGTACCAGGTTCGCGCTCAAGAATTCGGAGCTGGAGATGTTCAGCGAGGTCTTCGCCGTCTTTGAAGGCAACCAGTACGTACATATCTTCATGCATGACGAGACCGAGATCATCCAGGCCCGCAGGAGCGCGGAGCAGAATGACAGGATCAAGACACAGTTCGTCCAGAACGTCAGCCATGAGATACGCACCCCGCTGAATGCGATAATCGGCTTCTCACAGCTTCTGAGCCTTCCGGAGGGTGTGAACAGCGAGGAGGAAAAGCTCCAGTACGCCGACTACATCCAGATCAACTCCAAGATGCTGATGATGCTCATCGATGACATCCTCGACCTCGGGGACGTGGAGAAGGGCAACTACAAGGTGGACATCTGCGACACGGAATGCAACGAGATACTCCGCCAGTCGATCAAGAGCGTCGAGTACAGAGTCCCTGAGGGCGTCAAGATCTACTACACCTCTGAGGTGGACGACTCCTACCTCATCCATACAGACCCACGCAGGGTGCATCAGGTGCTGATCAACTATCTGACAAATTCATGCAAGCACACCCGTCAGGGCGAGATACATCTGCATTGCTCGATATCCGAGATTCCTGGAAACGTAACCTTCTCCGTAGCCGATACGGGAACGGGAGTGCCGCCTGAGATGGCTGAGAACATATTCGAGCGCTTCGCAAAGCTCAATACCTTCGTGCAGGGAGCAGGACTTGGACTCAATATCTGCCGTACGGTAGCGTCGAAGCTTGGTGGCTCAGTCTATCTTGATACGAGCTATTCACCAGGTGCCAGGTTCGTTTTTACCCTCCCACTTTAATTTCTTCAAGACACAAAAACAGTCTTGATTGACCAAAGGGATGATCTCTTGTCAATACGGGAATACCTTTTTAAAAGAAACGTCTTGACAAGAATGTTTGAATTACTATATTTGCAAAAGACTTCAAGTCGCAGTTATACCCAATTAATTATTCACACAACAAATTACTTCAAGATGAAAAAGTTACTTCTTGTCGCTACTTTCGTAGCTGCGATGCTCCTTTCAGCATCATGTACCAAGGACACTCCTTACGGAAACGTTCCAATCGATGAGATTCCACTCAAGTCGGCTCCTATCGACATTATCCCTAACGTACCAGAGCCAGAGATTCCGCTTTAGTAGATTGAAGGGTGCCAATAGAATAAAAGGCGATGACTTTCCGGTCATCGCCTTTTGTGTTTTTCAGCTGCGCCGCTGCTACCCGATGAAAGGATTCGTGCTCCTGCCGTCAGGATTCTTCCTGTCCGGAATCATGAATACGAAACGTGCTCCGTCCGTGTATGTCGTGTCGAGCATCACCTTGCCCTCGAGCTTCTCTGCAATGATGCTGCAGATGTTCAGACCGAGGCCGTTGCCCTGTGTGAAATTGTCCAGCTGTGTGAATCTCTTGAATATGTACTCGGCCTTCTCTGGAGGGACTCCGGTACCTGTGTCGGTCACGGAGAAGGTGACCATGCCCGGATTCTCAGTCAGGGAGACCTTGAGGACTATCTCTCCGGAGGTTGTGTGCTTGCAGGCATTGGTCAGGAAGTTGATGATGACCTGCTGGACGCGGCGTCCGTCGGTATAGACGGAATATCTGTCGTCCACTTCGCATTCCATCCTGAGGTCCACGCCAGCCGGCACCCTGTAGGTCACGGTGTTCAGGGCTCTGTCGCATATGCCCTTCACGAGGTTGTCTCCGAGGTTTATCTTGTATACGCCACCGTCGATGTCGGAAAGGTTGAGGATGTCGTCGATGAGCATGGTGAGCATGTTCGAGTTGTTGATGATATGCTCTCCGTATTCCTGCTTCTCCTCTTCGGTTATCATTCCGTCGGGCAGGCTGAGGAGCTGGGAGAATCCGACGATGGAGTTGAGCGGGGTGCGGATCTCGTGGCTCATGTTCTGGACGAAGGATGTCTTGATGTCGTTGGCCTTCTTCAGCGCCTTGTTCTTGTACTGCTGCCTGAAGAGCAGGACGAGCAGCAGGGTTATGATGGCGGTGATGAGCGAACCGAGGATGATGATGGAATTCTTCTTCTCGAGGCTGGTGATCATCTGTTCCTGCACGCTCACCTGGTTGCGGTAGTTGTTCACGTCCATGCGCGCAGCCATCTCGATGATGTCATGGTTGGAGTTCGCCGTCCTGAGAGAATCCTCGATATGGTTGATCTGGAGAAGCTTGTCGAGCGCGGTTGCCGAATCCTTCTTCGCAAGCGCGAACTGATACTCGTAGCCCAGCCTTGCGGTCTTGTTCCGGAAACTTCCGATTATGCTGTCGACGGTTTCCCAGTCGCCGTCCATCGCGCTCTTGTGCAGGGTGATCATCCCCATCGTACCGCGCGGGATGGTGGCGCCGCGCCTCTCGTAATAGTCGTTCAGGAGCTTGTAGTACTTGTTGAAGTCATTCCTGTCGTTGTCCTTTGCCGCATAGTAGAGCCTCTCACGGTAGATGAAGGTGGTGTCATCCTCGTGCCTCATGTTCGCTTCCGCGAGGTTGAGGTAGTATGCGGCCGAGTCCGAGCCGACAGGGTAGAAGTCTGCCATGTTCTTGCACATGTTGCTCACCGACTTGTCCGGAAGGTCTGCGAGCACGAGGTCGATGGCCTTGCGCAGATATATCTTGGTGAACTCGTCGCTGCTGCGCGCCGTGGAGATGGTGATGAAGCAGCGGTAGCTCAGGTAGAGTCCGTTGCTGTCCTTGCACTGGAGCGCATCCGCGTGCATGGCGTTCGTGAGCTCGAGCGCCCTCACTCCCATCTTCTTCGCGATGTGGTAGTTGATCTCATCGTAGTAGCCGAAGAACAGCAGATCGTCGTAGCCATACTGCTTCGCTGTCGCCCTGAGATCTTCGGAATTCTCGACGATCTGATTGTAGTACTCGGTATTGTCGACGCTGGAGCTGAGCCTGTTGAAATGCTTGACCCGGTAGTGGAGGGCAAGACACCGGAGATAGCTGTCTTCTTCCTCACTGGCAGTCTGGAGAAGCTGGTTGCAGAACACCATGCAGGAATCCTTGCCGACAAGCGCGTCCCCCTTGTCGCGTATCCATTCATATCCGGGCCTTATCCTGGGGATGGGCCTGGTCTGCTGTGCGCCGGCCGGGATAGACAAGTGGAGTGCCGACAGTATTAAGATACAGATAATCAGCCTTAATCTCATAGTGTTGTTCGCATATGATACAAAAATGAGAAAAAATTGCGATATTTGGTCAGTATAAACAAACTTACTTATGGTAAACTTCAAATATTACGCACCTACAAGGGTTGAATTCGGAAAGAATACGGAAAATAAGGTTGCCGAGCTTATCAGACAGTTCGGTGGAACAAAGGTTCTCGTCCACTACGGCGGACAGAGCGCAATAAAGTCAGGCCTCCTCGGAAAGGTCGAGGCACAGCTCAAGGAAGCAGGCATAGAGTATGTTCTTCTCGGTGGTGTAGTGCCTAATCCGCGACTCTCGAAGGTGCGCGAGGGACTCGAGATCTGCCATCGCGAGGGTATCGACTTCCTCCTCGCAGTCGGCGGCGGCTCTGTCATCGACTCATGCAAGGCGATCTCTGCAGGATTCTATTACGAGGGTGATGTCTGGACCCTCTACAAGCACGAGGACCATGTTACCAGATGCCTCCCTCTCGGTTGCATACTCACGATCCCGGCTGCCGGCAGCGAGATGAGCGACGGCTCGGTCATCACCAACGAGGACGGCGGCCTCAAGAAGGACTACTGCACCGATATCTTCCGCTGCAAGTTCGCAATCATGAACCCTGAGCTCACATACAGCCTTCCGGCATGGCAGACTGCATGCGGAGCGGTGGACATCATGATGCACACCATGGAGCGCTACTTCTCTATCAATGACGATATGGAGATCACCGACGCCATCGCAGAAGCTCTCCTCCGTACAGTGAAGACCGAGGTTGCGAAGGTGCTCAAGAACCCTACCGACTATAATTCACGCGCGCAGATCATGTGGGCGGGCAGCCTTGCGCATAACGACCTTACCGGCTGCGGCACCACTGGCGACTGGGCGACCCACTGCCTCGAGCACGAGCTCAGCGGCATGTTCGACGTTTCGCACGGTGCCGGTCTTGCTGCAATGTGGGGCAGCTGGGCGCGCTACGTCCGCGAGGAGAACATGAGCCGTTTCGCACGCTTCGCAGTCAACGTCATGGGCGTTGATCCGGGCGATATGAGCTGTGAGGAGCTTGCTGAGGCCGGAATCCAGGCTATGGAGGCTTTCTATCACTCAATCGGCATGCCTACCAGCATCAACGAACTCATCGGCAAGGACATCACCGACGAGCAGATCGAGGAAATGGCAGACAAGTGCAGCAACTACGGCAAGACCACCGTCGGTGCGCTCAAGGTCCTCAGCCGTGACGACATGGCTGCAATCTACAGAATGGCAAGATAATATCAACCTACAGTACACTTGAACTATGAAAGTCGGAATAATCGGAGCAGGCTGGATCGCCGAAAGGATGGCGGTGGCCCTCAATGGCCTCAAGAGGCCGGACATAACCTGTCACGCAATCGCATCAAGAAGCCTTGAGAAGGCCCAGGCATTCGCTAAGCAGTGGAATATTCCAAAGGCATACGGCAGCTATGAGGAACTCGTGGCTGACCCGGATATCGATCTCGTATACATCGCGACCCCTCACTCGCACCACTATCAGCATTCTGTCCTCGCAATCAACGCAGGCAAGGCAGTCCTTTGCGAGAAGGCATTCACCGCAAATGCGAGGGAGGCTGAGGCTCTCCTCAACCTCGCGCACGAGAAGGGCGTATTCATCACCGAGGCCATCTGGACCAGGTACATGCCTCTCTCTCTCAAGATCATGCAGCTTCTCAAGGACGGTGTGATCGGACGTCCGCGCCAGATCTCGGCCAGCCTCTGCTATGCAATGGAGTTCAAGGAGAGAATCGTCCGTCCGGACCTCTGCGGCGGCGCGCTCCTCGACCTCGGCGTATACAGCATCAACTTCGCAAGGATGTTCTTCGGAACAGACATCGTGAAGTCGGACTCCATGTGCATCAAGAACGACACCGGCATGGACCTCTACAACAACGTCATCCTCCAGTGGGCTGACGGCAAGGTCGCCAACCTCCAGTCAAGCTGCCTCAGCCGCTGCAACCGCCAGGGTCTCATCACCGGCGACGACGGCTACATCGTCGTCGACAACATCAACTGCCCTGAGCGTGCCCGCGTTTACGATGCCGACTACAAGCTCGTCGCAGAGTACCTTCCTGAGCCAGATCAGGTCAATGGCTACGAGTATCAGGTGATCGCCTGCAAGGAAGCCATGGACCAGGGACTCCTCGAGTCGCCGTACATGCCTCATGAGGAGACTCTCTCGATCATGAAGCAGATGGATGCCCTCCGCAAGGAATGGGGCGTGGTCTATCCAATGGACTGATAACTTTAAGATAATATGTATAGGAAACTCACACTCGTGGCTGCAGCAGCCGTCGCTTCGATGACTGCATTCGCTCAGCCAAAGCTTACCAAGGACAACATCGACGAGGTCCTCTCGGCAATGACTCTCGAGGAGAAGGCCACTCTCGTGGTCGGCTCCGGATGGGGTGGAATGTCAGCCGGATCCCTTACAGGATCTGACCGCTCCCTCGTGGAGGGCGCAGCAGGAACCACCCAGGCCATTCCACGCCTCGGCATTCCAAACACTGTGCTCGCCGACGGCCCTGCCGGCCTCCGCATCAACCCTACCCGCCAGGGGACTGACAAGACTTTCTACTGTACCGGTTTCCCTGTAGGTACGGTTCTCGCCTGCAGCTTCGACGTGAATCTCGTCGAGGAGCTTACCAGGCTCATGGGCAACGAGGTTCTCGAATACGGTGCCGACGTGCTTCTCGCACCTGGTATGAACCTCCACAGAAATCCTCTCTGCGGCCGTAATTTCGAGTATTTCTCCGAGGACCCTCTCCTCAGCGGAAAGATGGCTGCGGCGTACGTAAGGGGTATTCAGAGCCAGGGCGTGGGCGTCTCTGTGAAGCATTTCATGGGCAACGACCAGGAGATCAACCGCTCCGAGAACGATTCCCGCATCCCTGTCAGGGCTCTTCGTGAGCTCTATCTCAAGAATTTCGAGATTGCTGTCCGCGAGTCTGATCCTTGGACCGTGATGTCTTCATACAACAGGACCAACGGCGTCTTCACCCAGCAGAACTTCGAGCTTCTCCAGACCATACTCCGTGACGAGTGGGGTTTCAACGGTATCGTGATGACCGATTGGGGTGCAAAGGAAGGTACCGTAGCTGCGGTACATGCAGGTAACGACCTTATGGAGCCAGGTACTCCGGTCGAGACCCAGCGCATCATCGCCGCAGTGAAGGACGGCTCACTCTCGATTGCAGACCTCGACAGGAATGTACGCAGGATGCTCGAGTACATCGTGAAGACTCCACGCTTCAACGGCTACAAGTACAGCAACAATCCTGACCTCAAGGCACATGCAGAGCGCGTTCGCAAGGCTGCTGCCGACGGAATGGTCCTTCTCAAGAACGATGCTGACGTGCTTCCGCTCGCTGGCGTGAAGAACGTAGCTCTCTTCGGACTCAATGCATATAAGTCAATCGCCGGCGGTACCGGTTCTGGTAACGTGAACAAGCCTTATATCCGCAACATCGACGAAGGTCTCAAGGCTGCAGGTTTCGTTCTCGATGAGAAGATCTGCACTCTCTACAAGTCATACAGGGAGTATGTCAACGCAGAGAACGCAATCGCACGCGTCATTCCTCAGGAAGGCCTCGGCGGTGGTGGAATGTTCGGCGAGGGCGTGATGGCAGAGATGACCGTCCGTCCAGAGGTCGTACAGGCTTCTGTCAATGGCAACGATGCTGCTGTGATCGTGATCGGACGTAACGCAGGTGAGGGTGACGACCGCGTGCTTGCAGGTGACTTCGAACTCACCGCAGCTGAGCGCAACCTCATCACCAATGTGACCAACGAGTACCACCTTGCAGGCAAGAAGGTCATCGTCGTCCTCAATGTCGGCGGTGTAGTGGAGACTGCTTCATGGAAGTCGCTTCCTGACGCGATCCTCCTCGCATGGACCCCAGGCCAGGAGGTCGGCAACTCTGTGGCTGACATCCTCACCGGTAAGTCAAATCCTTCAGGTAAGCTCTCAATGACCTTCCCAATGGCATACCTTGACATCCCTTCATCAAAGAACTTCCCATACTACAAGCCACGTTCTTCAAGGGGTAGCAGGAATCCTCAGCCGGTCAAAGACTATGACTATACTGACTACGCCGAGGGACTCAACGTCGGATATCGCTATTTCAATACCGTAGGTAAGGAAGTTTCTTATCCATTCGGATTCGGTCTCAGCTATACCACCTTCGAATACAGCGCTCCAGTCGTGAAACTTGCCAAGGACGGAACTCTCAGCGTCAGCGTGACCGTGAAGAATACTGGTAAGGTTGCCGGTAAGGAGGCAGTACAGGTTTACGTTGCTGCTCCTGCAGGCGGACTTGTTAAGCCAGAGTCCGAGCTCAAGGCCTTCGCAAAGACCCGTGAACTCAAGCCTGGTGAGAGCCAGACCCTCACCATGACAGCTGATGCTTATACTCTTGCATCTTTCAACGAGGCTGCCTCACAGTGGGAGACCGCTGCCGGCAAGTATACCGTGAAGATCGGTGCGAGCGCAACTGACATCCGCCACACAGCTACCGTTACCATGAAGACTGCCCAGAGCTGGCCAGTCAATAATGTTATGGCCCTTAAGTAACAGATTATGGAAATCACACTCAACGTCGCGCTCGTCCGTCTCCTCGTCAGCCTTGTGCTTGGCTGCGCGATCGGAATCGAGAGGCTCATCAGCAATCATCCGGCAGGCGTGAGGACATTCATGCTCATCACCCTCGGCTCGACGCTTGCAACCATCGCGTCCATCTATATCTGTCAGGACAACCTCGGACTTCACAACGGTGACCCAGGCCGTATCGCGGCCTCGATCCTCACCGGCGTGGGATTCATCGGTGCGGGTCTCATCATCAAGAATGACGACCGCGTTTCCGGCATCACCACTGCTGCATGCATCTTCGTTACCGCAGTGATCGGAGTTGCTGTGGGCGTGGGGCTTCTCATCCCGTCCGCAGTGGCAACGGTGGCTGTCATCCTGATACTCCTTTCTTCAAGAAATTACAAGAAGAACAAGCAATAGGGGATAAGAATCACATATTGAAAGCTGGCCACGGACGTGACCAGCTTTTTTTATGTGGGGGAATTTATATTGTATGTGTTTTGGAATTTTTTGCTAAATTCGCACGCCAAATTGGCAGATTTTATCAAAATTTTCTAAAATATTGGACTTTATGTCATTTAAATCTCTTAAGGCCCTCTTGCCTTTCACCTTGTCCGCTCTGCTTTTCGCATCTTGCAAGCATGAAGACATTCCTGTTGAGAGGCCGTCCCGGGAGATCTCGTCCGTCGTGAGTGGCGGTGCTGCAGGAAATTACTCTGTGCCATTTACGGTCAAGAATTCTGTCGAAGGAACTAAGCTTCAGGCGAGCACTGATGCAGATTGGATTTCAGAAGTCAAGGTGGTCGATTCAGACGTAACCTTCTCTGCGACAGCTAACCTTTCTGCACCTAGAGCGGCAGATCTCAAGGTCAGCTATGGCGAAATCTCGAAGAACGTGACTGTTACTCAGTCCAGCTTCAAGTTTGAGTCATTCAATATCTCTGTATCCAACATCAAGCCAACTGGAGCATCCGTAAAGATTCAGCCAAGGTCTTACAGGGACAATTACTTCTTTGAAGTACTTTCCAAGTCGGCTGTCGACAAGTATCTTGCTCTCGACACCAACAAGCCAGGTGACAAGGCTTATGCTGAGGCTCTCTATCAGAGCGACCTTGAGTATCTCAATGATATGGCCAAGAGTCACAATGAGGATCTCTACGAATATCTCAATTCGATCCCTAATATGTATAAGGTGACCGTAAAAGGCGATGCAACCGAGGTCACTTACTCTACGCTCAAGCGTGATACAGAGTATTATGTGATCGTATACGGAATGGATTTCGACGGAACCAGGACTACAGAGGTGGCTCTCTTCCTCTTCAGTACCCACATCCCGTCTGACAATTCTATGACCTTCACTGCGACCGTCACCGATGTCAAGGCAAATTCTGCACATATCACCATCGTTCCTTCGGATCCTAAGGCTACCTACTACTGGACCTATGTTTCCGAGACTGATTACAATAAGTATACGACTTCTCAGATCGTAGAGCTTCTCATTGCCGCAATGAAGGAGCAGGCCGTGTTCGGTTATTCGATCAAGGACTTCCTTAGTACCGGTACTTCGAATGAGACCGCTACTGATCTTTCGATGGGTACCACTTATCACATCTTTGCGTGGGGAATGGATGAGACCGGTGCAGTTACTACAGATATCCAGGTTCTCGAGTCCTTCACCACCACTGCGAATGAGGTTACCGACGATTGTACCTTCGTCATCACTCCTCTTGAGATTGAGGATATGGACGTCAAGGTCAGGATTGAGCCAAGCAACAAGTCGACCATGTATTATACAGCATTCATCGACGAGAAGCGCTGCAAGGGTTATAACGACTACCAGATGGTTCAGAGAATCATCAATATGGAGAACAACCGTATCGATGATGGCTTCTATGCTGGCGTAAGCGATTGGAGCAATCTTCCGGGCGTTGCGTCTGGTACATCAGAGGTGTGGGGTCGCCGCGACTATCAATGGTCATTCGATCCGGAACATACCTATAGAATATATGTGTTCGGTGTTGATGTACAGGGTAATTGCACTACCACAATCGAGCGCCTTGACGTTACCACTATAGCAGCTAAGCCGTCGACCATTACCTTCGAGGCTACTCTTGGTGCCCATACCTGGCATAACACCAGCATCGACATCACTCCTAGCAACAACGACGACTACTACCTCGCATATCTCGTACCTACCGCTACACTTGATACATACAGGTATAACGATGGATCGCTCATGGAGAAGGAAATCATGGACCAGATCCGCGACGTATATGAGGATGAGATCAGCCAGTATGTGTTCCAGGGACCTCGCAAGTTCTCAAGCACATGGCTTTCTGACAGGGGATACTCACTTCTCCTCTTCGGATACGCCGGTGCGAACACTACTCCTATGTACGAGTTCAAGTTCAAGTCTCCTGCGATTCCTTTCGATAAGGCAGACTGCGACATCAACTATACCTATGAGCTCTTCCGTGGTGACGACCTCATCGCTCTTAACCCAGGAATGTGGGCCGGAAGTGAGGGTGACTGCGTCATGAGGGTAAGAATCACTACTACAGGCAACCCTGAGAACTATTACTTCGGACTCTGGGGACCAAAGGAGAACTATGCTACTTCAGGAGGTATGGATCATCTTGTAACACTCCTCCAGATGGATGTTCCTGGTGATAACATCAAGAATAAGAGCTTTGGCTTCCTCAAGCCTTGGTGGTATGGTATGAATGGATCACCTACCAAGTTCAAGACAGATGAAGGTGAGGAACTCGACTATTTCCCTTGGAGCCTTACTGCCTATGCTGAGGATACAAGCGGAAACTATGGCCCTCTCCACTATACTCTCCTGATTCCTGTCCCAGAACCTAAGGATCAGGTAACCGGAAAGTACTGCGTAGGTTACACCGAGGCTTACGATTTCTGGACCTCTCCTTCATCTAACGAGAAGGACATCATCATCAAGATGGCTGACCCTGAAAAGATCAATAGATAATAACCGTATATAAAATGAAAAAAACACTTCTTTGCCTCTTGGCAGCAGCTTCACTCTTTGCAGTGAGCTGTACCTACGACGATTCGGCTCTCGTCAATCGCGTAGAGAACCTTGAGAAGGACGTAAAGTCCCTCAAGGAGCTTGTTGACCAGGTCAACAGCAACGTGTCTGGTCTCCAGACTATCGTGAATGCACTTCAGCAGAATGTGTATGTCACTTCTGTGGAAGATGTTAAGGACAAGACAACCGGCGCTACTGTCGGTTACACCATCTACTTCACTTCAGGTTCACCTATCACCATCTACAATGGTGCAAAGGGCGACAAGGGTGATAAGGGAGATAAGGGCGACCAGGGTGACAAGGGAGCAGTCCCTGCACTCGGCGTAACTCTCATTGATGGTGCCTACTATTGGACCGTTGATGGCGAGCTCCTTCTCGATGCTTCAGGCAACAAGGTCCCTGCTACCGGCGCAAACGGCTCAAACGGCCAGAACGGTCAGGATGGTAAGGACGGCGTTACTCCTGTTCTCCGCATCAATGAGGGCAACTGGGAGGTATCAGTTGACGGTGGTGAGAACTGGGAGATCCTCGGCCCTGCAAGCAACTCATCTGAGGTTACCGCAGTTGACGCTGTCTTCTCTGATGTAAAGGAGACTTCTGAGGGCGTCGTGTTCACCCTCGTAGACGGCAGCAAGATCGTACTTCCTCGTGAGAAGGCTTTCTCTGTAGAGTTCGACAACAGCAAGGTATATGATGTAGTTGCTGGCTCATCTACCAAGGTTGCCTACACCGTTATCGGTGGCGACGAGAATACCGTGGTAGACGCTTTCGCTTCTGGCAACTGGTATGCTGAGGCAATCGCGGAGAGCGCTGAGGCTGGTGTCATCGAGGTTTCAGTTCCTGCTGACGGCGGTGACAAGGGCAAGGTCCTCGTATATGCTGCTAACGGCAAGGGCAAGACCGACATCAAGACCCTCTCATTCGCAAAGGGTATGGTGACCCTCGTTGCTCCTACCACTGAGGTTTCAGTTGAGGGTGCGACTATCTCCATTCCTGTAACCAGCAACGTGGAGTGGACTGCAGAGGTTGAGACAGAGGCACAGAGCTGGCTTACCTGCGCTATCACCAAGGTGGGCGCAGTGCGCACTGACAACCTCCAGGTCGTAGTTGCTGCCAACAACACTCCTGCTAAGAGGAACGGTACCATCTACCTCGTAGACGCACAGGGCGTAGCTGTTCAGACCATCGCAATCGCACAGGCTTCAGGTGAGTACACCGCACCTGTATTCAAGTGCGACGTGTTCAAGGCATGGGTTCTCAAGAACTTCGATGAGAATGGTGACGGCGAGATCTCTGCAGAGGAGGCAGGTAAGGTTACCTCTATCTCAATTGCTGATGCTTCAAACATGGCAATCGCTGATTGGTCTGGTATCGAGGCATTCTACAACCTCAAGGACTTCAAGTTCACTGCGTCTTCATACTATGCAACCAACTCTACCTTCGAGTCTATCGACCTTTCAAAGAACTCAAAGCTCGAGAACATCGAGATTCTCTCGAAGAATGTAAAGACCATCAATGTAAGCGGTCTTACCCAGGTCAAGAAGCTCGTCATTGCAAGCTGTACAAACGTTGAGTCTATCGACCTCAGCTCAATGGCAAAGCTCGAGACCTTCACCGCATATGGTTCAGGTCTTACCTCAATCGACTTCTCAAATAACCCTGAGCTCGTTTCTGTTGCTACATACAGCACCAAGATTGCTTCTGTAGACCTCTCACACAGCCCTAAGGCTTCTAACATCAGCGTAGGTACTTCAGAGCTTACCAGCCTCAATCTTACAGGCTGCGACGCCATTACCTCACTCTCTGTAAGCAACTCATCAAAGCTCACTGAACTTTCTCTCCCAGAACTTCCGCTTCTCAAGAGCTTCAATGCTGACTATGCAAAGGTGGCTGTGATCGATCTCAGCAAGTCTCCGCTCATCACCAGCTTCAATGCTAGCAACTGTCCTGAGCTTACTCTCATCGATCTTTCTACCGCTACCAAGCTCTCTTCAATGTATGCATACTCTAACAACAAGCTCAAGGAGATCCGTTTTGCCGAAGGCGTAAGCACCGGCAGCTTCTGGTACACCACAGGCTACTGGCAGGAGGATGAGACATATTATACCGTTGTCGTAACCTTCGTTCCTGTTGCAGGTGGCGAGGAGATCAGCGATTACGCAGCATGCATCAAGGATGAGTACGTAAGGAAGTATATCGTCAGGAAGTTCGATGAGAACGGTGACGGCAAGATCTCGGCAGACGAGGCTGCAAAGGTTACCGAACTCGATCTCAGCGGCTATGCCCTCACTTCAGCAGAGGACCTCGCTGTCTTCCCGCTTGTGAAGCTCAACCTTTCTGAGAACAAGCTCAGCTCATTCAACGGTTCAGACTTCAAGACCCTCGAGGTTCTCGACCTCAGCAGGAACGAGCTCACCTCAGTAGCTCTCAACGCAGCCAAGGCTCTCGTATGCCTCGACCTCAGCAGCAACAAGCTCACAGGCTCGATGGGCTACAGCCAGATCGCTTCAGGCAAGATGAAGGAACTCAATGTTTCAAACAATGCTGACCTTGACTTCTCTCCATATATGTTCTATGAGCTTGAGACCCTTGATATGAGCGGCACCAAGACCTCATCGGTTTCAACTTCATCTCTTGCAAAGGTCAAGAATCTCAACATTGCAGGTACCAATGTGAAGGGTGAACTCAACCTCGCATCTCTCAAGGCACTCGAGATACTCGACATCCGCAACGATGAGATCAAGACTCTCGATGTATCAGGTGCAGTCACTTCAGGCTCCCTCAAGAAGATATATGCGGCTGGCAGCTTGCTCGAACTCATCAAGGTAGGTGACGGCAATGAGCTCGCTGAGGATGTTGTAGAAGGTGTTGACAACTATGTCATCCAGAACTTCGTAAGCCCAACCAAGTCTCTCAAGACTAACGAGTGGAACTACATCAAGTCTTTCAACGCAGAGGACGGCGCTGAGTACAAGGACTTCACCGTAAACTACACTACTGCATCAAGCGGCTTCGTTATCGAGGCAGGCAAGGAGGCTTCTATCACCTGTACTGCCGGCCGTAAGGTTGTCAAGTTCTTCGCACTCGGTGTGAACGGCGACGTAGAGCTCACTCTCGAGAGAAGCTCAGACAGACCAATCTACACCAAGAGCACTGACTCTTCATACTACGGCGAGAGCTACAAGAGTAGCGACGAGAACCCATTCACCGTCAAGGAGAATGAATCTGCGACAAAGGATCAGTCAAGCTTCATCGTAAGCGGAAACGGTGCATACCATTTCTTCAACCTCGGTAAGGCTTACACCTCAGCAGAGGCAACCCTCGATAATGAGACCATCACCTTCAAGGTGAAGGGTGAGGCAGGCCAGAAGGTCATCCTCCTCGGTATCAACCTCTCATCTTCACGTGACGACGACGAGTAGTCTTTAGCATGAATCTTAGGAATACTTTAATATTCTCGATGGCTCTTCTGGTGCTTTCCTGCACCGGAGAGCCATTTGAGGCTCAAAATGGGGATGCTGTATCCTCGAAGGCGGTCAACTCCGTATGCGGCGAGGCTGAAGGCCAGATGCTCGTCAAATTCTCTGATCCTGATGCCATTCCCGATGGTATCGTAGCCGAGAGGCTCTTTACCTCAGTCAAGGGAAAGGAGGCTTTGGAGAAGAAATATGGCATGGACCAATGGTATGCGGTAAGCGTACCTGATGGCATGGACATGGCACAGCTTGCCACCATGCTTGAGGCCGAACCCGCGGTGATCAATTACGAATATCCGAACCAGCTCGTCCGCCCGTTCGTGAAGGATGATTTTGTCCCTCAGGCAGAGATCCAGACCAAGGCTGCAGGTCCTGTCACCATGAACGATCCTCTCTTCAAGAGCCAGTGGTTCCTCTACAACAACGGTGACAAGAGCAGCTTCGGCAGCACCAATGTGGCCGGCACTGACGTTGACATACGCGACGCATGGAGACTCACCGCCGGTGACCCATCCATCATTGTCGCTATCGTGGATGAGGGAGTGAAGACCACCCATCCTGATCTTGCTGAGAACATGTGGGTGAACAAGGGCGAGATTCCGGGCAATGGCATCGATGACGACGGCAACGGCTATGTCGATGACGTGCACGGATATAACTTCGCAGCGGACGGCGCAGTTTCTTGGGGACTTCAGGGCGATGAGGGACATGGAACACATGTGGCCGGACTCGTTGCTGCTGTCAACAACAACGGAATCGGCGTCAGCAGCGTGGCTGGAGGTAGCGGAAACGGTGATGGCGTACGCCTGATGTCGTGCCAGATCTTCAGCGGCCCTGAGAGGAATGACAATGCTGCCGTGGCTCGTGCAATCAAGTACGCGGCTGACAACGGCGCATCGGTCCTCCAGTGTTCGTTCGGCCTTGGCTCATACTACTCTGACAGGGCATTCTCGGAGAGTCTCTCTGCGGTCAAGGCTGCGTATGACTATTTCCGTGATCCTGCCAATGCGAACAGCGGTGTCGTCGATGGCAACATCGTAGTGATCTCCGCAGGTAACAGCCATAATTCGAAGGCAGAGTATCCTGGAGCATATCGTGACTATATATGCGTGAGTGCAATCTCTCAGGACAATCTTCCTGCATGGTACACCAATTATGGAGACGGCGTCAATATCGCCTCACCAGGTGGAGACAATACTCTCGGCCTGACCATGCTATCGACTGTGGTCAGCGAGTCTGATGCCAGCAAGTCGGACTACGGTTTCATGCATGGAACCTCGATGGCAACTCCTGTCGTATCCGGTATTGCCGCTCTCGGACTCTCTTATGCCAAGAAGCTCGGAAGACATTTCAGTCGTGACGAGTTCGAGTCCATTATCCTCTCATCAGTCAATCCTCTCGAGGCGGGTCTCGAAGGAACGAAGAAGACTCCTTCGGGAACCATGGACCTTGCAAGGTTCAGAGGCAAGATGGGAACGGGCGTCATCGATGCATGGAAAGTGCTCATGAACATCGAAGGCGTACCTTTCGTGACTGTGAAGACAGGGGAGAGCACAAGCATTGACCTCAATACCATCCTCGGTGGAGATGCTCAGCATCTTACCATCACTGGCATCGAGATTTCATCCGCAGATAAGAATGCGGTCGGAATCAGCGGCGATGTCAAGACAGAAGGCGGCAAGCTCACCGTACTTTGCAGCAAGGTCGGTTGTGCGAGGATCACCGTCAAGGCCATCGCTGGCGGAAACAAGCTCGGAACGGATTCCGAGATGGGTGGAAAGGAATTCTCCCGCACAATCTCCATCGTATCAAGACAGAATGTAGGACAATCTAACGGATGGCTCTAATATGAAGAAGATACTTTACGTAATCATGGCTCTTTTCACGCTCCTTCTCGCTTCTTGCAACAAGGAGAACCAGCCGTTGAATTCAGATTCTCTCAAGGGCACATGGAACCTCGAGCAGATTGACGGCGTATCTGCCGGTGAACTCAGCGTGTGGATGGAGTTCTCGGAGACATCCTTCGACATCTATCAGAGACTCGGAAACAAGGTTTCCTACGAGCATTATAACGGAACGTGGAGCCTGGTAAAGGGCGTGCTTTCGGGTAAGTATTCCGACGGCAAGCCATGGGCTTCGTCATATAATGCAACCATCACGGACGGAGTTCAGCTTAGGCTCGAGGCTGTCGGCAGCGGAGAGGTCTCGACCTATCGCAAGTCAAATATGCCTTCAGAGGTTCGTGAACAGGTGATTACAGAGAAGTAGGCTATGACCAAGAAGAGCAGACAGTACCTCTCGATTCTTGTCGCGATGATATGCTACTATATCATCCATGAAGGTGCGCATTTCCTCTATGCGGTCACGCATGGAGTGTTCAAGAACATCAACTTCATGATACTCGGTGTGCAGATCGACGTATTCCGCGACCAGCTCGGTGACTCGCAGCTCGGGTGGTTCTGCCTTGCCGGGCCAATCGCAACCCTGATAGCCGGCTATGTCCTCGTGCTTCTTCGAAAGAAGATATGCGCAGTGAAGAGCCCGCTATTCAAGGCTTGCGGATGGTACACTTCGATGGCCATGCTCATGCTTGATCCTCTCTATCTCACCGTGATCAACCGTATCGTCGGCGGTGGTGACATGAACGGAATAAAGCTCCTTATTCCAGAAAATATCGTAATGACAATCGCGGGAGTCCTTCTCGTAGTGAATCTCATCGTGCTGATGAAAATTCAGTACCCTGTGTTCACGGAGGCCTTCCGTGATGTCAAGGACTAACTATGGTAAAGAAATTCTGGCTCATAATAGCCAATGCATTCCTCTGGGCTGCAGCAGGAATCAATATAGCACGAATCGGTATCCAGTGCGCAATCTCTGAGGGCAGCAAGGTCTGGCTCTGGTGCATCCCTGTTTTCGCGGCCTTCGGCGCGATGTTCTTCCGTATCATCGCAAAGAATGCGAAGAGGATCCACGCGATGGAAGGGGAGAAGGCTCCTCTCTACAAGTTCCTTACCCTGAAGAGCTATCTGCTGATCGCTTTCATGATGACCTTGGGCATCACGCTCAGGTCCTTCGAAAGCGTTCCTGACTCTTTCTTCGCCTATTTCTATACCGGACTCGGCTCAGCCCTCACTCTTGCAGGACTGACCTCGCTTCTGCATCTTCGTAAATAGATTAGCTATTTAGTCTGACACCATAGAAGAGGCTGACCCAAAAGGTCCGCCTCTTCTATTTTGCCCTTGCTATTTGATCTGCCACCAGTCCCAGCTGAAGAGATCGCTCTTAGCTTCACCCTTGAAGACGAAGAAGAGGTCGTGCTTGCCGGAGAGGCCGCTGAGCTTGCAGCTCAAGGTCTGGTAACCTGAAGTCTTGCCCACGTTGAGAGTTCCGCAGAGAGGGCCATCGACAGAGTCGATATGGATCTCGATCACTGCCGGTGCTCCAGGATTGGAAACATTTGCGCTGAACTGCTTGCCGCCCTTCCTGAAGTCTACGCCCATAATCTGGAGATGCTCACCCTCGTCGATGTTGTTCACTATGATTCCGCTGGCTGCCTTCTCGGTCTTGAGGCCCTTGCCCCATGCCATGGTCTCAGCCTGAACCTTCCTGTATGGATTGAAGCTGCCAAGCTGCTCGAGCTTGTTGTCCTGCCAATATGGAACCTTCTGAATGCTTCCGTCCTCGTTGTAGAACATCTCAGCAGCCGACACGCTGCGACGCTCATGATGGTAGAAGGTATCTATATGCATGAGCTCATAATTGAGTCCGAAGACATAGTTGTGACCCTTGTACTCGATGATGCCCGGATGGTTTCCGCGGGTACGCCAGGTGCGGTCCATGATATGTCCCATTGACTTCCATGGTCCTACAGGGGAGTCGCTCATAGCGTATCCTATGCCCTCTGGGCAGCAGGTAGAGGCGAATGCGAGATACCAGTGGCTGTCGTGCTTGTAGAGCCATGGACCCTCCTGATAGTAGTCGATCTTGTAGTCAAGCTTGTGGATAGGACCGTCGAGAGAGATCATGTCCTTGTTGAGCTTAGCCCAGTATACGTTAGGATTGCCCCAGTACATATATGCCTGTCCGTCCTCGTCGATGTAGACGGTAGGGTCGATGTCGTCCCAATGCTCCTTCTGCCAAACGAGAGGCTCGCCGATAGGATCCACGAACGGACCGTCAGGAGAATCCGCAACGAGCACGCCGATTCCATGTCCATGGATAGGGCAGTACATATAGAACTTGCCTCCGCGCTCGATCACATGGAGAGCCCATGCGCCGTTGTCGCCGTCGTACCACTTGAAGTCCTTGAGCGAAGCTACCGCACCGTGGTCCTCCCAGTTCACCATATCGGTAGAGGTGTAGAGGAGCCAGTCCTTCATCACGAAGCCGTTGGCATAGTCCTCATCGTGGGTAGTATAGAGGTAGACCTTGTCCTTGTAGACCATAGGAGCCGGATCGGCGGTGTACTTGGTCGAGATGAGAGGCCTGTTGACATGGACGTTGAACTTCCACCAATCGAGATCGAAGAGCTCCTCGTCGCCGCCTCGGAAAAGGAGATAGAGATCATGGATACCGTTCACACCCTTGCGTACGGGAGCAGTCTTCATCATGTTGTCGTTGTTGATCTCGATGCGTGCGATAGGTCTGCCTCCAATCTCGTCGAGATAGAACTCGAGCACACCCTCGTGCTTGAAGTTGAGCATCTCCATCGATACCATAGTCGCGTCCTCGCTGCCGAAGTCCACGTTCCTCACCTTGATCCAGTCGCCGTTGTGGATGTTGGTCACATAGTGCTTCTTGCCTGGAAGTCTGTCCACCTTGACACCCCAGCTGTCAGCCATGGTCTCGGCCTCAACAGTCTGATATGGGTCGAGTGTTCCGATAGGCTCCACGCCGTCGGTGAACGGAATGAAAGGAATCGATCCGTCAGCATTGAACTTGAACTCCTCGACACACGCGCTGCGATGGAATCCGCCTCCGTTAGGGAGTTTGCCGTTGTGGTAGAACATATAGTCATGTCCCTTGTAGGTGACATTACCGCCGTGGATAGTGAAGCTGTTCACAGACTCGTCCATGATGCGGCCGTGGAAGGTCCAAGGTCCGTCGATGGTAGGAGCGGTAGAATATGCCATATACTCAGGAACGCCGCCGGCAGGGTAAGAGAGATAGTAGATTCCGTTTCTCTTGTAGATCCACGGACCTTCCTCATACTGGGTCATAGGTTCGAGCTTTCCACCGTGTGCCCAGTTCTCCTTCATCTGGATTTCTCCGAAGCTTGCAGGGTCGTGGTAGCCGGGAACCTCCTTGTAGCCGTCCACGAACGAGATCATGTCCTCGTTGAGCTTGCCGTACCAGAGGCCCTTGTTTCCCCAGAAAAGATATGCCTGGCCGTCGTCATCGATGAAGACGGTAGGATCGATGAAGCTGAATCCGGTTGCGAGCGGCTTGCCGAGTGCATCGGTCCATGGACCCTGTGGGTCATCAGCGACTGCCACCGCGAGAGCATCTCCCTCAGTCTTGGAACTGCAGCAGACATACCAATACCACTTGCCGTTGCGCTCGATGGCTTGGGAAGCCCATGCCCTGTCACCCTGTCTAGCCCACTCGAAGGTGGCCGTCGAAATCTGGGTTCCTAGATAGGTCCAGTTGACCATGTCCTCGGTGCTGAACACCATCCAGTCCTTCATGAGGAAGTAGGTGGCGTCGTCCTCGTCATGGCCTGTGAACATGTAGAGCTTGTCCCCATGAACATAAGGGGCCGGGTCCGGAGTGTTCACCGTGGTGATGATAGGGTTCTGCGCATTGGCACAGATTGTGGCGGCTGCAAGAGCTGCCGTGATGAGTGTTCTTTTCATATCGTGGGTTAGTGATTAGTTGCTGCTAGTATGACTGTACGGCAGATTTCTCTCCTGCGAGCCATACGATGTCCCCGACTGCGAATACGAAGTCCGGGTCAGGATTGGTGATGAAGTCCTCACCTCTGAGTACGCTGATGATCATGCATCTCTGTCGTTTCATCTGCGGCTGGCGAACGGTTTTTCCAGTGAGGAATGAATCCTCTTCGAGCGTGATGGTATGCACGATGAACTCCGACTCCTTCTCGTGTGCGAGCACCTCGGTCGAGCTGGTTATCATCTCCCTGAACGACTGGATCTGCTCGGTGGTGCCGACAGCGATGAGCTCATCGTGAGGGTAGAGTATGGTGCTGCTGGAAGGAATGATGATATGGTGCGAGCCTCTGGTGAGCTTTATGATGTTGGCACCTGTCTTCTTGCGGAAGCTGATGTCCTGGAAAGTCTGTCCTACGAACAGCGAATCAGGGCTGATCTTTATCTTCTCGAGGTGGACGTCGTATCCTGAGAGTTTGTTCCTGATTGATGTGGTGACAGGCTTAGCCTTTCTTTCCGCCTCTTCTCTCTCGTTGAGGTTGGCGATGAACTTCTTCTCGATGAATGAGAACCTGTGTACGGAGAAACGTGCGATCAGGAGGAAGATGACCGCAGCCACGAGGATCAGCAGCAAAGCCCATCCCTCGAGGTTGACGTTCTTCGCAATGACGGCCATGATGAAGCCAAGGGCGATGAATATCCTCAGCAGGACGAGTCCTATCAGCGGAATCCTGTTCTTCTTTTCCTTGTAGAGCTTGCTGGTGATATGGTTCATGTCTCCCGTGCTGACCGCGATTCCGAAGAGGAATGGCGTCATGATTCCGAGGGTGATCGCCAGCGTGATCACATGGAGCATAGGCTCGCTGACCTTTTCCGCCAGAGCGCTTGAAAGCATTGGTGAAAGGAATACGGACGAGCCGATGAAGAGGGCGATGAGGATGACTCCGTAGAGCACCACGCGGAGCGCGTAAAGACGGAGGAGCTTCTCCCACTCGCTCTTCTCCTTCATGCTGCGGCTGCCCTCGTCCTTGTTTGTCTCAAGTCTTTTGAGCATGCCCTTCGGCATCTTCTTGCAGAGCAGGCTGTAGGTAGGGCGTGCAAGCTTGATCATGTATGGAGTGGTGAAGGTCGTGATGACCGACACCGCGATTATCACCGGATAGATGAAGTCCCTCATGACTCCCAGGGTCACTCCAACGCTGGCGAGGATGAATCCGAACTCACCGAGCTGTGCGAGGCTGAAGCCGGTGAACACTCCGTTCTTCAGGCCCTTTCCCGTGAGTATGACTCCGGCGGCGGAGAAGATGATGTGGCTGATGATCACCACCAAGGTGAGGATGAGGATAGTGAGCCAGTGCTCCGCAATGACGGAAGGTGAAATCATCATGCCCACCGACACAAAGAATATGGCACCGAAGAGGTCCTTGATAGGGCTCACGAGATGTTCGATATGTTCGCTCTCCACCGTCTCCGCGAGTATGGATCCCATGACGAACGCACCGAGGGCGGAAGAGAAACCGACTGCGCTTGCGAGGCTCACCATGCCGAGGCAGAGGCCCACGCTGACGACGAGAAGGATTTCATCCGAGATGTATTTCTTGGCCTTGCTGAGCACAGATGGGATAAGGTAGATGCCGACGAGGAACCACAGTACGATGAAGAACGCAAGCTTGCCGAGGTTGAAGAGCATCTCAGCTCCATCGAACTTCTTGGACACGGCCATGGTCGAGAGGAGCACCATCAGGAGTATGGCGATGAGGTCTTCCACGACGAGGGTTCCGAACACGAGGCCCGCGTGGGAATCGTTCTTCATGTTCATCTCCTCGTAGCTCTTGATCACCACGGTGGTCGAGGACATGGACAGCAGTCCTGCGAGGAATATACTCTCCATCGTAGTCCATCCCATTGCCGTTCCTATCACGAACCCCAGCACGAAAACCCCTAGGAACTTGGTTCCAGCCGTGACGAGTGCGCTGCTGCCGACCTTCAGGAGCTTCTTGAAGCTGAATTCGAGTCCAAGACCGAACATGAGGAAGATGATACCGATCTCAGACCATTGCTCTACCGCTTCCACGCTTGATATTCCAGGGAAGAAGTTGATGTTCGGTCCTACAAGGAATCCTGCGATGATATATCCCAGGATGAGTGGCTGCCTAAGGGCTTTTGAGATTATGGTGAAGAGGCCTGCGGAGATCAGGATGACCGCGAGGTCCCTTACGAGATTCATTTCCTCTGACATTTCTGAAACATTCTTTGTATTCTACAAAGATAGTCTTTTCTTTTTTCATTTTGAACGGGCAAAATAAATCCTTACTTTTGGTGGACTAATAACCAATTTCTGATAAGTATGCATCACGAATTTATGCGTCTGGCCATCTCGGAAGCCAGGGAGGGGATAATCAATGGACATGGCGGTCCTTTCGGAACCGTCATCGTGAAGGACGGAGAGATAGTGGGAAGAGGCCACAACAGGGTGCTCATCGACTGCGATCCTACCGCACATGGCGAGGTTTCCGCGATACGTGACGCATGCAGGAGGCTCGGGACGCATGACCTTCAGGGCTGCACGCTCTACACGACCGGTGAACCTTGCCACATGTGTCTCTGCGCATGTCTGTGGGCCAATGTCAGCAAAGTATACTATGGCTGTACGATCGAGGACAACGGCATGATAGGATTCCGTGACGACAAGTTCGATCAGCTTTTCGGCGGCCGTGACAAGCTGGGCGATTTCATGAGCGAGATAGACAGGGAAGAGTGCGTGCGACTTTTCGAAGAGTATCTTGCGATGAACCACAAAATTTATTGACAAATTACTATTTTTGCAGGCCTTTAAACAAAGAATATGGAGAGAGAACTTTCACTCAACGAAATATACAAGGCGTCACACGTCTTGAAGAGCATAATCCGTCCGACACATCTTGTTGCAGCACCTTCCGTAAGACATGATTGTGAGGTCTACATCAAGCCTGAGAACCTGCAGGTTACCGGATCTTTCAAGGTCAGGGGAGCAAGCTATATGATTTCTCAGCTCTCAGATGAAGAGAAGTCACATGGCGTCATCGCCAGCTCTGCGGGCAACCATGCTCAGGGCGTGGCTCTCGCTGCTGCTGCGAATCATATCAAGTCCATCATCTGCCTCCCGGCCGGAGCTCCTATCTCTAAGGTTGAGGCTACCCGCAGCTACGGTGCCGAGATCTGTCTCGTTCCTGGCGTATATGACGATGCATACAAGAAGGCTCTTTCTCTCAGGGACGAGAAGAACATGACCTTCGTGCATCCATTCGACCATCCGCTCGTGATCGCGGGACAGGGTACCATCGGACTCGAGATTCTCGATGAGTGTCCGGATCTCGATGCCATCATCGTCCCTGTCGGCGGTGGCGGACTCATCAGCGGCGTGGCGTATGCGGCAAAGCAGCTCAATCCGGACATCAAGATATATGGCGTGCAGTCAGCCGGAGCACCGAGCATGGTGAAGAGTATCGCAGAAGGCAGCATTCAGCACCTTCCTTCAGTCTCAACCATTGCTGACGGTATTGCGGTGAAGACTCCTGGCAAGCTTACCTACGAACTTTGCAGCAAGTATGTTGACGAGATCGTGACCGTGACCGATGACGAGGTCTGCGCGGCTATCCTCCTTCTTCTCGAGAAGCACAAGCTCATCGCTGAGGGTGCAGGTGCGGTTTCGGTGGCTGCGGCCATGTTCAAGGATCTTCCTCTCAAGGGCAAGAAGGTCGCATGCGTGGTCAGCGGCGGAAATGTCGACGTCACCTATCTCAACCGCTTCATCAACCGCGGTCTCCAGAAGAACGGACGTCAGTGTACGCTTTCCGTAGAGCTTCCGGACAGCCCTGGTCAGCTTGTCGCTGTCAGCCAGCTCATCGCGGACTGTGGTGCCAATGTGGTCGGTGTTCTCCACGAGAGGACCAATACCAATATCGATGTCAAGGCCTGCGTGCTCAAGATTTCGATGGAGACGAGGAATCATGCCCATATCCAGGAGCTCATCGAGACTCTTCAGGAGCGCGGCTACAAGATCCTTCAGATCGAATAATCGTTGACTAACTATATTTTTTAGCCTGGCTGTCTTTTCGACGGTCAGGCTTTTTCGTCGGCGCGGGAGCGGCAAAATGCAGATCGGCTGCGCTCCGCTTCGCCGACCCTAGTCCGGGCAAATGCATTTTGCCCGCTTTCCGCGCCGTCCCAGCAGGATGCAGAAACGTCTATTTTACTGTGGGCTGTGGTCTTGTCGTCGCGGGAGCGGCAGAATGCAGATCGGCTTCGCTCCGCTTCGCCGACCCTAGTCCGGGCAAATGCATTCTGCCCGCTTTCCGCGCCGCCTGAGTGGCACGAACGCCAAAAATCGACCTATTCTTGGATGTCGTGGCAGCGAAAGAGCGCAAATCATCGAAAACGATGTCACGAACGACAAAAATCACGAGATTTTTGGACGTCGTGCCATATGTGTGCTTCGCAACAGGTTAGGCTATTAACCTGAAAATCGGAGCGCACACAAATGTGACCTAAAAGTGTGTCCAAGGCTGATTGATGTGCGCTCCAAGCCAAAATCGTCGCGGAGCGCACGGTAATCGATGATATGTGCTGATGGATTGGCGTGCGCTCCGAATTTCGGGTCTGCGCATTAGATCCACTTGATGTGAGAGGTGTCGAGCATCTTTCCAGCACCGGACGGACTTGATGCATAGATGAACGCATAGTCACGGAGAGCCCTGTCGGCCATCTTCCAATGGGAGAAGTCCGCTGGTCCGAAGTCGCCAGACGATCCGTACAATGTGATCGTGCGCGTCTCGTCATTCCGGGACCACCAACCACCGCCCCAGATCTTCTCATATCCTATCCTGAGGTCCTTGTGGTTGATGACCATCCCCATCCTGAGGTATCCTTCGCCGGTCCTCACGTCACCTGCTATTATGAATTTCGGGTACATATTTCCACTTTTACTTACTTTCGGGGCTTGACGCCGCGGAC
>JAKSJQ010000070.1 GCA_024402115.1 Bacteroidales bacterium
ACCCCAACATTAAAAGTGTTGTGCTCTACCTACTGAGCTAACGAATCAATCCGTATCCCAGCGAGAATTCGTTCTCAAACGGGAATGCAAAGGTAGTCCATTATTCGGAAAATGCAAAAGAAATTCGCTTTATTTTTTAAGTATTTTCAAAAGTGTTTGCTTTTATGAATACGATTGCTTAATATTGTGGAAACGTTCACGGAAAATGAGATATTCATTCACCACCACTACCACAACAACAGGTACCGGTCAGATTTCTGGCAGGCTTTTGTAGGTATGTAGGTGATGAACACGATACTGATAGGGAGTCTGCCAGAAAATATGGCGGACTCCTTTTTTTTGATAGAAACCTTAACAATATAGACAATGAAGAAAGTAAGAGTATTTGCCCCGGCTTCAATCGCCAACATGGGATGTGGATTCGACGTAATGGGACTGGCCCTGGACGATGTAGGAGACATCATCGAAATCGTAGCTGACGAAGGTGACGGACTCAGCATCATCAACAACAGTGGCGTGCCGATGCCAGAGGACATCGAGATGAACGTGATCACCCCGGTCGTGAGGAAGTTCCTCGAGATGACGGGCAACAAGGCAAAGATAGAAGTGACCATCTGCGAGAAGATCTACCCCGGTTCGGGCATTGGTTCCAGCGCCGCTTCGTCCGCAGCGGCTGCTTATGGAATGAACGAGCTCTTCGGCTGTCCCCTCTCCGAAGAGGAGGTCGTGCTCTGCGCGATGGAAGGTGAAAGGCTCGCCAGCGGAGGCTACCATGCAGACAACGCCGCTCCTGCAGTGATGGGAGGAATCGTGCTCATCAGAGGATACGAACCTCTTGACATCATCAAGCTCCCCGTTCCCGGAAACTTCTACTGCGCTGTCGTCCATCCGCACATAGTCGTCAACACCAAGGAAGCTCGCCAGATTCTGCCGAAGGATGTCCCTATGCACGCTGCGATCAGCCAGTGGGGAAACGTCGGCGGCCTGATCGCCGGCCTCTATTCCGGCAACATCGGACTCATAGGACGCTCGATGAAGGACAGCGTCGCCGAGCCTTACCGAAAGAAATTCATCCCCGGTTTCGACGAGCTCAGAGAGAAGCTTCTCGGTGCAGGATCACTTGCGATGAACATCTCAGGATCGGGTCCATCTGTCTTCGCGCTCTGCGACAACGTCTCCGTAGCGGAGAAAGCAGGGGCAATTATGAGGCAGCACTTCGACGAGAGAGGCATAGGACGCGAAGTTTATGTCGTAAAAGTGTCCAACAAGGGCTGCAAGCTTACCGGTATCAATATCTAAACTTGAGATACTGCGACTTATTTAATTAAGAATTAATCGATTTAACAAAATCGTTCAGACTGATAACATTTTTGTTAAAATGAAATATTTTAGTTCACGCGACAGCAAGAAAGAGCATCCATACAGCCTGAAAGAGGCCGCTTTCATGGGTCTCGCACCCGACGGAGGGCTCTTCATTCCCGAATATATTCCCCAGGTAGACTTGTCTATGGTCGAGTCTCTGGCAGACAGATCCTATGCAGAGATGGCCCTCTATCTCGCAAGCCTTTTCTTCGGAGAAGACATAGCGGAAGAGGAACTCCGTGCAATGGTGATGAAGGCTTACGACTTCGATTGTCCCCTCGTAAAGATCAGCGACGACGACTACGCGCTCGAGCTTTTCCACGGACCGACATTCGCATTCAAGGATTTCGGAGCACGCTTCATGGGAGGCATGCTGGGACTACTCTCCAAGATGAAGGAGAACGAAGAAGGTAGTGAGATGCTCACGGTTCTCACCGCAACCTCAGGCGACACAGGCAGTGCGGTCGCCGCAGGATTCCACAATGTTCCTGGAGTGCAGGTGGTGGTCCTCTACCCTGAGGGAAAGGTCAGCAACCTCCAGGAAAGCCAGATGACAACGCTCGGCGGAAACATCCACGCCGTGAGGGTAAAGGGAAATTTCGACGACTGCCAGGCTCTCGTGAAGGCGGTGTTCAACGATTCCGAATTCCGCAAGAACCATTACGTAACTTCAGCGAACTCCATCAACCTTCTCCGCTGGATTCCTCAGTCCTTCTACTATTTCTATGGATGGTGCCAGTGGAAGAAGATGAGCGGAAAGAGCGAGCCGGACATCGTGGTCCCAAGCGGCAACTACGGCAACATCACCGCCGGAATGCTCGCACATTTCATGGGAATGCCTGTAAGAAGGTTCATCGCTGGAGCGAACGCGAACGATGTGGTACCTGAGTTCCTGAAGACCGGGACTTACTCCCCTCGTCCATCGGTACGCACGGTGGCGAATGCGATGGACGTCGGTGCTCCGAGCAACTATGAGAGGATGATGTATCTCTATGGACAGGACTTCGGCAAGCTCTGCGAGGCCGTATCGGGATACTCATACGACGATGCGCAGATCAAGGCCGGAATGAAGGAACTTTTCGAGCGCTGCGGCTATGTTTCGGACCCACACAGTGCAGTTGCCTACAACACCGCCAAAGACGCGAAAATGGACGGATTCCGTCTGTCTACGGCCCATAGCGCAAAGTTCCTCGACGTGCTCCGAGACGCACTCGGTCCGGGCGCTCCCGAATCTGCGTTTGCGGTTCCGGAAGGGCTGCGCAGGGCAATGGAGAAGAAGAAGGAGTACACGGTGATGGAAAACAGCCTAAAAGAACTCGAGACTTTCGTTGATAAATTATAATTGATAACTTTGCCTTCATATAACACTATAACCAAACATAGATGAAAAAGTCATTATTCACATCTTTGGCAGCTCTCGTAATCTGCATGGGCGCCAATGCACAGGAAATCAAGGAAGACTTCAAGCCTTCTGAGCTCAACCAGCCAGGCCAGGAGTATCCTATGGTAAACTCTCAGGGTTACGCACGTTTCCGCATCAACGCTCCAGGCGCTGCTGAGGTTAAGGTAAGCCTCGGTCTCGGCGGTCAGGGAGGCACCACTCTAAAGCATGTAGGTGACGGTATCTGGGAAGGCACCACAGCTGGTCCAATGGACGAAGGTTTCCACTACTATCACGTATCTATCGACGGCGGTATCTTCAACGACCCAGGCACCAACAACTACTACGGTTCTTGTCGTTGGGAGAGCGGTATCGAGATCCCTGCTCACGACGCTGACTTCTATGCAGAGAAGAACGTACCTCACGGAAACGTACAGCAGGTACTCTTCTGGTCTAAGAGCACCAACCAGCTTCGCCGCGCATTCGTATACACCCCTGCAGGTTACGGCGATCCTAAGAACAAGACCAGGTATCCAGTTCTCTACCTCCAGCATGGTTGGGGTGAGGATGAGACCGCATGGTCTAACCAGGGTCATGAGAACCTCATCATGGACAACATGATCGCAGCAGGTGAGGTTGAGCCTTTCATCATCGTCAACACCTACGGTATGTGCAACGACATCGTGTTCGGTCACATCAACGAGTTTGACGCAAAGGATTTCGAGGCAGTGCTCGTAGACGAGCTCATTCCTTACATCGACGCTAACTTCAGGACCAAGACCGACAAGTGGCATCGCGCAATGGCAGGCCTCTCAATGGGTGGCTTCACCACTTCGCTCATCACTCTCCGTCGCACCGAGACCTTCGGCTACTACGGTCTCCTCAGCGGTGGCTCATACACTCCTGAGGCGATCAAGGACCCTAAGCAGGTGAAGCATATCTTCATCAGCTGCGGTAGCAAGGAGAATCCAGACGGCGTCATCAAGGCTGTCGAGGACCTCAACGCAGCCGGCATCAAGGCTACCTCTTTCGTATCTGAGGGTACCGCACATGAGTTCCTTACCTGGAGACGCGCACTCAGGGCAATGGCTCCGCTCCTCTTCAAGTAAGCCTACCTCGTGGAATAAATACAGAAAGACATCCTATCCAAGGATGTCTTTCTTCGTTTTTACTGCTTTTGTCTCCTATCTCGTGGCATTTTCCCGCGAAACATCCCCAGATAGGCACTGGCGGCTCGGGAAGCAGGCAAAATGCATTTGCCCGGACTAGGGTCGGCGGAGCGGAGCGAAGCCGATCTGCATTTTGCCGCTCCCGTGCCGCCGGAAAAAACCTGCTACCTGTGCCTGAAGGAGAGCTCCTTCTCGAGGTCGGAGATGGTGACACCCATCTGCTCCAGGAGGACGAGATAGTGATAGATCAGGTCAGATGCCTCATAGATGAAGCGGTCGCGGTTTCCGTCGACTGCCTCGATGATAGACTCGCTGGTTTCCTCGCCCACCTTCTTTGAGATGCACTTCACACCCTTGATGAAGAGCTTGGTAGTGTATGACCCTTCGGGCATCTGCGCATGGCGCTTCTGGATCACGCCCTCGAGGGTGCGTATGAATCCCTCCTCCTCAGGAGTATCGAAGCAGCTGGTAGTGCCGCGATGGCAGGTAGGGCCGTCAGGGATGGCCTTGATCAGGAGAGTGTCATTGTCGCAGTCAGGATACATCTCGACCACTGTGAGGAAATTGCCGCTGGTCTCCCCCTTCGTCCAGAGAGTATTGCGCGAGCGTGACCAGAAGGTCACCTTACCCTCGCTCACGGTTTTCTCGTACGCCTCCTCATTCATGTAACCGAGCATCAGCACCTTGAGAGTGCGTGAGTCCTGGATGATGACGGGAAGAAGGCCGTCACCTGTCTTGGAAAGTTCGAAATCCTTGAAGCTATACTTGCATTCCATAGTGTCAAATTATTTGGTTTCAGTCAATCTCATTGGTATTCCGGCATCGGCGAGCGACCTCTTGAGATCCGGTATCGCTATCTCTCCGTAGTGGAAGATGCTGGCTGCGAGGGCTGCGTCCGCACGGCCCTTGGTGAGCACTTCCTCGATGTGCGCGATATTTCCCGCGCCGCCCGAAGCTATGATAGGAATGGTGAGGATATCAGAGAGCTTGGCGTAAGCGTCGCATGCGTATCCGTTCTTCGTACCGTCATGGTCCATCGAAGTGAAGAGGATCTCACCTGCCCCCCTGTCCTGCGCCTCCTTGGCCCAAGAGAAGAGTTCCTTGTCAGTCATGTTGCGACCGCCGTGGGTAGAGGCCAGCCATGTGCCGTCGATGCACTTCGCGTCGATCGCGCATACGATGAACTGGCTGCCGTACTTGGAAGCGATCCTGTCGATGAGGGTCGGATCCTTGATGGCGGCGCTGTTGACCGAAATCTTGTCCGCACCGGCGTCGAGAAGACGTGACGCATCATCGAGAGTCGAGATACCGCCGCCGACGGTGAACGGGATGTTGATCCCTGCAGCGATTCTCTCCACGAGCTCCGCAAAGGTATGGCGACCTTCATGGGTCGCGCTGATATCGAGGTACACGAGCTCGTCAGCACCGTCACGGGAGTACTTCACACCCATGTCCACTGCGTCGCCGACCTCCTTGAGGCCGAGGAAGTTGATACCCTTCACCACCTGTCCGTCCTTGACGTCCAGGCATGGGATTATGCGTTTTGCGACCATCTCCTTATATCGTCCAATGTGATTCTGTTCTCATATATGGCCTTGCCGATGATGACCTTGCGAAGGCCTGCCTTGTCGAGGGCCTTGATCTCCTCCATGGCGCTGATTCCGCCGCTGACGGTGAAATCAACGTCCTGATACCTCTCCTGGAGTCCCACGTAGAGAGGAGAGTTAGGGCCGAGGAGCATTCCGTCACGCGAGATGTCGGTAACGATGGCCTGCGAAAGGCCAAGCGGAAGGAAGCGCTCGAGAAGATCCTCGATGGTGAGTTCAACCGACTCCTGCCAGCCCTTGACGGCGATGTGGAAAACAGGTTCGTTGAACATGTCCCTCTTGGTATCCGAGCGTCTGACGTCCGCTCCGAGCACCATCCTGTCCGGACCGAAAGTCTGGAGCCACTGCTCGAAAAGCTCTGGGTGAAGCGCTGCGACGCTGCCGATGATGGCATGGCCGGCACCTGCGCTGAACACCCTCCTGAGGCCGGCTTCATCTGCGATTCCACCGCCCCACTCGACATCGAGACCGCTGCTTGAGACAACCTTCTCCAATGTCTTGAGGTTCACCGTATCGGAAACCTTGGCACCGTCGAGGTCCACAAGGTGGATTCTCTTCACTCCGCAGTCAGCGTAAGCCTTCGCCATGTCGACAGGCGAAGCATCATATACCTTGGTCTTGGCATAGTCACCCTTGGTCAGGCGCACGCAGCGTCCGCCGATGATGTCAATTGCCGGAATGATCTCTATCATAATGCAATGAAGTTTCTGAGTATCTGTTCGCCCACGTCACCGCTCTTCTCCGGATGGAACTGAGTGC
>JAKSJQ010000071.1 GCA_024402115.1 Bacteroidales bacterium
TCTCCTTAGCCCAGTCAAGAGCCTTGTAGGTGTCAACGTCGTTCTCGATTGTAACTGGACAATCGTAAACTTCTGGGAGACCAGCAGCCTTTACCTCTGCCATGATAGCAGCAAGACGAGCCTGGGTGAGGGTGATAGGGAAGCAGTCGCGGCTGACGCCTACGATACCGAGCTTCACGGTTGGTTGATTGATCATAATCTTAATAGTATTAGAGTTTGTAGTTCTATCTATATCTATTTGCCTAAAGCGGCTATAGTTTCTTCAATATTGCATGTAACGCTGTCGAAGAGCTTGTACATCAGCTCCGGCTCCTCTCCGTCGCCAGGGTTTCTGAAGTCGTAGACATCGAAACCTGCATCACGGAGCGCTGCGACGACTGCAGGGTAGTGCGGGTTGCGCCAGCTGCTTGCTACGTATATCTTCATTCCAGTGTCACTCTGCGGTCTGCGTGGTCTCAGCATGGGCATCCTCCCCGTCTGAAAGCATCATCGCCTCCTCTTCCTCGTGCCAGTCGGTCACGCTGTAGAGACCGTCGATTTCCGCCTTCATCGTCTTGACGTCGTGCCTTATCGACTCTATGCTCGCAATGACATAGATGGCGAAGGCCAGTCCAAGGACTATGTGGAGTATCTTCTGCTTCCTGCCCATTTCTTTCTAGGTTAAAGTTCCTGTCCGCTGCTTTTGCTGAGAAGCCACCATACAAATATAGTAAATTACGCAATCAAATAACCATGTCGGCATAGAAATTCTCTCAAGAATTTGATATTTGCTGAAATTTCCGCGTTCAACGCGTGCCATATTCCAATATGAGACTTTTTTTGCCATATTTGTAGAATATATGCCGACACACCTGTTAGCCTCATTCCTCCTTTCAATTGTAGCCGTAGGCTACACCCCTGGTCCTGCCAATCTCTATGCGCTTTCCTGCGCACTCAGACATGGTAGGAAGAAGTCCATGCCCATGTGGCTGGGAATGCTCTGCGGATTCAGTGTGATGGCTCTCATTGCCAGTACCTTAGCTCATTTCGTAGGCCTTGCCTTGGGCGATTATATCGTCTACCTCAAGTACGTAGGAGCAGCATATCTGGTATATCTTGCATGGGTGATCTTCAATGCCGAGGTCAAGGATGACGGCGAGGATTCCTCATGTACCTTCGCTTCCGGCTTCATCGTCCAGTTCACCAACGCGAAGATGATAATCTACGAGCTGACGGTCTATTCCACCTTCGTGCTCCCATATTCCGACAAGCTCGTCGACCTCTACGAGGTGGCGGCATGGCTGCTGATCGCAGGACCTCTCGCGAACCTGGCGTGGCTCCTTGCCGGATCCGTGCTGAAGCCTCTCTTCACCAACCATCGGAAAGCCGTGGATACGGTGATGGCTGCGGTAATCCTACTTTGTGCAATCGCGATTGCACTATATAGATAAGCCCGAAAAACTGACCAACCATGAAAAGACTTCTCATCGCATTCTTCGCGCTCGCTCTCACTGCCTGCGCACCTCAGTATATCGTACATGGCCCTCAGGGCGGAATCGCAACGAAGACCGTCCTTCCCGATGGATTCAATCCCGATACCGACAGCTGCAGGATGGTGATACTCATGCATGGAATCTTCTCCAGCAAGGACTATCCACCTATGCCCGGAATCGCGCGTGAGCTCGCGGAGCATGGGATAGGTTCCATCGCCATCGATTTCGGAGGACATGGAAAGAGCGAGGGAAAGAAGGTGAGCATGACCATCCCTAAGGAGCTGCAGGAGGCAAGGGCGGTATGGAACTATCTGAAATCACTTCCATATGTGCGCGGAATAAGCCTTCTGGGCCACTCTCAGGGCGGTGTCATTGCCAGCATGCTCGCCGGTGAACTTGCTTCCGAGGGCGATGCTCCGGAGTCCGTCATCCTGCTTGCGCCGGGCTCGGTGATCAAGGAGGCGTGTCAGGGAGGGCATTTCTTCGGCAACACCTTCGATCCGAAGGATCCGCCTGAGTACATCAAGTGCTTCGGCTTCTACAAGGTCGGACGTGAATACATGCTCAGCTCGCAGGAGTTGGATATCTATGGGACTTCGGCGAAGTTCCAGGGCCCTGTGTGCATCATCCATGGCACTGAGGACGGCACGGTTCAGCTCTGGTGCAGCGAGAAATATGACAGCACATACGTCAATTCGACACTGCATCTGATCGAGGGTGAGAATCACCTTATGATAAGTCATCTTAAGGAGACCAAGGCCATCATCACCGATTTCTTGAAATAATTTCTATTTCTTTCTGTATTGTCCAACGAAATTGGACAAGTGGGCTCTAGCTTTGCGGCATAATCAAAAACGCAAGGACTATGAGCATCAAGATTTCTCGTTCTCAGATTTCCCGTGACTGGGAGAATCTCACCAAGTGGGTCGTCGAGACCTACCACAATATTGAGGTATGGGATTACGCATATTGTTTCGGCGAGGATCCTGTACGTCTCATCGGCCATACTGACCGTCCTGTATGGGACAGGCGTCGTTAGTTCATCCTTAAGCCAGACTCAATATGGAAAGAAAAGACAACAGAAAGAAGCCGCATGACGAGAATGTCGCATGCGAGATGGCGTTCTGGATGGGGAAGTCCACCGATCCGGAAAAACTTGCTGAGAGCCTCAGAGAGACCTCGGAGGAACTGGGCTGCTTCTCGTTCTAGACTTTCGGCAGCCCATGTAAATCCGTATTCCGATTACTTGAGCTGCGAAAGTACCTCCTTTATTGCAGCGTCAAGCTGTGGGTCCTTGCCCTCGAGACGGTCCTTGAAGGTGTTCTTGACGTAGATGTCAGGAGTGACTCCGATATGCTCGAGATCCTCGCCGCTGACGCTGTAGCAACCCCATGCTGGCATACGGCAGGTAGAGCCGTCGATGAGCCTTACAGACGAGGTGAAGATGATCCAGCGGTAGGTCTCGGTACCTACGAGCTTCGCGATTCCGAGGGTCTTGATGCCGTTCGAGGTCACCTCTGCGTCGGAGAGGCTGTGTTCGTTCACAAGCACCACGATAGGCTTTCCTGCAGGCACCACGTTAGGGTGTGTGGTCTTCGGGAAGTCCCTGAACGACCACTGGAAATGCTCCTGCTGACGGAGGAAGTCTATCACCTCCTTGTGGACGTTGCCGCCGTTGTTGTAGCGTAGGTCGAGTATGATCGCATCCTTGTCGTCTGCATAGGTGTGCATGTCGAGGAGGAAGTTGTTGAGATCCTCGTCGCCCATGGCCTGCATGTGGAGATATGCGACCCTGCCGTCGGTCTTCTTCTCCACCATGCTGCGTCTCTGATCCTCCCACTCGCGGTATTCAAGGCTGCGGATCGCTGACGGGCTGGTGGTGTGCACCTTGACCTCGTTCTCCTTTCCGCCGCGACGGAAGGTGAGGCTCAGCTCGTCCATCTGGACGCTGCTGGTGAAGTATGATTCCCTGTTCACGCTATTGTCGACCTTCTCGCCGTTCACTGCCACGAGCACGTCGTTCTTCTTGATGTCAAGTCCATACTTGTCGGCAGGGGAGTCAGGGATGATTCTCTCGACCTTGTACGGATCATCGGCAGAGAATACGATGCCGGTGAGGTAGGTGCGCATCCTGGTCTCGGTCCTTTCCTCTGAACCGGTGGATGAGAATCCGAGGTGGGATGAGTTGAGCTCGCCGAGCATGTCTGCAAGGAGGGTGCGGAGATTGTCTCTTGTCCTTACATAAGGAAGGAGCGATGCGTAGTATTCGCGCACGGCCTTCCAATCGGCGCCATGGAAATTGACGTCATAATAGTTCTGATCGAGAGCGCCCCAGCACTCATAGAACATCTGCGAGAACTCGTCTGAGAGCACTTTCTCGACATTTTTGCTGACATCTATCTTGCTTGCACTGAGAGAATTAGGGTCGATCTTGTAAAGTCCACCTCCACCGATTGCGAAGAGCTCCTCGTCGGAAGCGAAGAAACCGCCGCCGTTGAATTCCTTGATGCGCTTAGGCTTCGCTTCCGGATCCTTGAGGTCGAGCGCGAATGCCGCTCTCTGGCCGTTGGAGTATGCGCTGTAGAGGAGGAGTTCCTTTCCCTTCGCGGCAAAGACGAAGAGACCGTTCTGAGAGCCCTCGTAGTCCACCCTCTGCATCCTGCGGAAGATGTTGCTGAAGTCAATCTTCATCTCCTCCTTCTTGTCGGCCTTGTCTGCATCCTTCTTAGGCTCTTCCTTCACGGTCTTGGCATTCTTCTTTGAAGCTTTGCCGCCGTCCTTTGCCTCATCCTTAGGCTCGTCCTTCTTGTCCTCCTCGAAGAGCTTGTCGTACTTGTCCGACTTGAAGGCGGTGTCATACTTCTGGAGCGGGAGCTTGTAGAGATAGGTCGCACCGCCGCGAGGGAAGGTGGTCGCAGTCAGGTTTGCGAGAAGATACATGTACTTTCCGTCAGGAGAGAACACCATTCCGCCCTCGGACGACGCGGATGAGGTCATGTTGGTGAGCTTCTTGTCCTTGAATGAATATACGTAGATGTCACTCTCGAACCTGTTCATGGCCTCGAATGCGAGGTAGCTGTCGTCAGCAGAGAAACTGATGTCATAGCTCTGGTATGACCAGAACTCTGCTTCGGCGACCTCGAACACGTTGCCGCTTTCCATCTCGCAGACCTTGACCGAACTGTTTCCGTCGATGAATGCGAGCTTGTCCCTCTTGTTGGACACGCTGAGACCCTTGATGATGGCCTTTGGCTCGTACACTGCGCTCTCGGCAGATGAACCGTCACCGGAGATCTTGTAGAGGTTTATGTATCCCTTATTGGTGCGGGTGTAGTAGATGGTCTTGTTGTCCTTGCTCCATTCAGCTTCGTTGACCCTCTCGTCAGAAGGGGTCTTGAGCTTGGTGAGATACTCGCACTTCGCGTCTGCGACATAGAGCTCGCCCCTGATCACGAGCGCGAACTTCTTGCCGTCAGGAGAAACTGAAGCATAGGTCGGCTTCTGGTCCGAGAACGACCTCTTTACGGTCACTCCGCCGGCTGCGACGCTGATCTCGGGTACGCTGGTCTTGCCGCTCTTGAGGTCGAGCACGTTGATCTGATACTCCTTGAGGAATACGATGGCCGATCCGTCAGCTGCGATAGACGGATACTGGATCGACTTGTCGAAGCTGGTGAGCTGCTCAGGCTTGCCGCCCTTGACATACTTCACGATGTTGGATTCCTGGTTGTATTCGTCGCTCACATAGTAGATGTTGCCGGCCTTGTCGACCATTGGCCAGGTGTCCTTTCCGATGTAGTCCGTGAGCTCCTTGTAGTCCTTGCTCTTGGGATTCCATGACTTGATGTTCGGGTTGTGGTCGCCGACATATCTCTTCCTCGTAGGGAAGCTGATGCTCTCCATGGACTCGTTGAAAAGGAATTCTCCGGTCTTAGGGTTCTCGACGAGGTTCACGACGGTATTGAAGAATCCGTCGAACATCAGAGAAGGTGTTCCTCCTGTGACGGCCACCTTGAAGGTGGTCTTCCTTGCGCTGCCTCTGGTGGACTCGAAATATATGTACTTCGAATCCGCAGACCATGATACAGGGACATCGCCGGCCTCATGGAAGGTCAGCTGGCGTGCCTTTCCTCCGTTCACGGAAACGACATAGACGTCGTTGCTGCCCTGGATGTCGGAGCTGAACGCGATCCACTTGCCGTCCGGAGAGACTACAGGGTAGTTCTCGTTTCCTCCGAGCGAGATGAAGGTGGATGCGAGACCTCCTTCCACAGGGACAGAGCAGATGTCTCCGTCGTAGGAGAAGTATATCTTGCTGCCGTCAGGGGAAAGGGACGGATGGTATGCAAAACGGATCGGTTCTGCTGAAGCGAGCGCTCCGAGAAGGAGCATCGATGCTGCGAGAAGTATTCTTTTCATCGGATGTGTTTTTTCGGTCTTGTGATTATACTGCAAAGATATGAAATACTACGTATTGATGTGCAGTAGGTAGAATTTTGTGTAACTTGTATCATAACCTGTATCGCTTTCTGCCAAGAAATGT
>JAKSJQ010000072.1 GCA_024402115.1 Bacteroidales bacterium
TGAGACGGTGGATAAGGCCTTCCTCATGCATCTTGACCATGTGGGCTGTGATTCCGCCGAGTGCGTAAGATGCGTGGATTCCCTTCTCGATCATGCTCTCGCGGATGTACTTAACAGCTGCGAGCGATGCTCCGCCGGAACCGGTCTGGATCGAGAAACCATCCTGGAAATAGCCGCCGTTGATGATGACCTTGGCTGCCATCTGCGCAAGGAGGATGTCACGAGGGTTCTTGGTGTCACGGATGGCACCTGAAGAGATCTTCGACGAGTCTCCCACCGAATCCACGAGAACCACATAGTCTACGTTGTCTTCGGAGATGGCGTTAGGGATGTTAGGATACTCGACGAGGTCGTCGGTGATGATCACAACCTTGTCTGCCATCATCGAGTCAGGGATCGCATAGCCGAGGGCACCGCAGATCGACTTCGCATTCTCCGAGCGGCTGTAGCCTGAGGCATTTCCTGCCGGGTCGCATGAAGAAGCAGCAAGGAAAGCAACATCGATATGGATCTCACCTGACATCACTGCACCGCCACGTCCACCATGGCTGCGGAACACTACAGGCTCCTTGAGGAGACCGCGTGAAATTTCCTCTGCGAGTTCGCCGCGGAGACCGGATGTCGAGATGCGGGTGATGACACCGTTCTTGATATGGTCGATGAGAGGGGCATGTACGTCGATAAGGCTGGATGCTGCGATTCCGAGATCCTTGAAGCCCATCTCCGCGAGCTTTGCGACAACCATGTTCACAACCTTGTCACCTCCGCGGAAGTGATGGTGGAACGAGATGGTCATTCCGTCCTTGAGACCGCTCTTGATGATAGCCTCCTCGAGGGTGGCAATCTTCGAGCCCTTCATCTGGTATTCCTTGCGGAATTCGCCGCTCTTCTCGATATTGTTGGCGAACACCGGCTTGTTCATAGCCTCTGCAACAGACTTTACAGCGGCTGATCTTTCCATATAGCTACTCATATGCTTCCTCCCTTGTCAAAATGCCTGATGCGATTGCGAGTTCCATTGTGCGCTGCGCCCTGAGAACGACAGGACGGTCAACCATCTTTCCGTTCACCGAGATGACGCCTGAGCCCTTGGCCTCGGCCTCCTTGATGCCTGCGATGATCTTGCGGGCCTTCTCGATGTCCTTTGCCTTTGGAGCGAACACCTCGTTGACCACTGAAATCTGGCGAGGATTGATGATGGACTTGCCGTCGAATCCGAGATTATGGATAAGTTCAACCTCGTTGCGGAATGACTCCATGTCATCGAGGTTCGAGAATACGGTATCGAAGCAGTCGATGCCTGCCGCGCGGGCAGCAACAACGATTGTCTGGCGTGCGAAGAGAAGCTCTGCACCGCCCGGAGTCCTTTGTGTCTTGAGGTTGGCAGTGTAGTCCTCTGCACCGAGAGCGATACCCATCATCCTCTTTGAAGCCTTTGCGATGGCGTATGCATTGCAGATACCCTCGGCGCTCTCGATGGCAGCCATGATGCGGGTCCTGCCAAGGCAGCCGAGCTTTGTCTCGACCTTCTCGATCTCTGCCTCAAGCTCACGCACCTCGTCTGCAGTCTCTGTCTTCGGCATGCGGATCACATCCACACCACCCTTGATGACAGCCTCGACGTCCTTTCTTCCGTAAGGAGTACTGAGAGGATTGATACGCACTACTCTCTCGATTCCGCGGAAGTCGATCGACTTCAGGGCATTGTGCACGAGAAGACGCGCAGCGTCCTTCTCTGCCATTGTCACTGCATCCTCGAGATCGAGCATGATAGAATCAGGACGGTAGATAAAGGCGTCCTGCATCATTGCCGGGTTGTTACCCGGAATGAACATCATTGTTCTTCTTAATCTTTCCATGGCTGATTCTGATTATGATTCCCAGACATCCTTACCGGTTGCGCGGACAGCAGCAGCGGTAACCCTTGCCCGGATTGTACAGTCGCGGGCACCCTTGTCGGTTGCCTTGATTTCTGCGTCAGTGACGCCCAAACCTGTCAAAGTCTCTTCGATGACGGCGCGGATCTGCCTTCCGAACTGAGCGGAGACAGTGCTGTCAAGATCGATGTGGAGACCCTTAGTCTCTGCCGGTGCGATCTGGACCATGATATCTCCAGACTCGAGAGTTCCGGCAACAGCGTTCTTGATTTCCATTTTGTTAAATAGTGATATATTGTTAGTTATTGTTCCTAAGTTATCAATAGTATGCAAAATTAGCTCATTTAGTTGAATATTGAAAGGAAAAAACACGAAAAACCGGAGTCTTGGAAAGCCTCCGGTTTATGGATTCCAGGCTGACAGCAGCCTAGCGAATGATCCTCTTGATGCTGTTTGCAGACTCGATGAGCCGGCGTATCCCATCCTCGTCATAATCGGCTATAGCCTCGCGGAAAGCCTTCATCTTCTCGATGTAGGTATCAACAGCCTGGAGGATGTTGTCCCTGTTCTGGCCAAGGATAGGCACCCACATGTCGGCACTTGATTTGGCAAGGCGGACGGTAGAGGAGAAACCTCCCGACGCGAGGTCGAAGATATGCTTCTCATCCTTCTCCTTGTCAAGCACGGTCAGCGCAAGCGCAAACGAAGTGACGTGGGAGATATGGGACACGTATGCAGTATGGACATCATGGTTGGATGCGTTCATATAGATTGCACGCATGTTCAGGGCATTGTAGAGATCCTCGACGATCTTCACGGCACGCGGACTTGATTCCTCGCTGTTGCAGATGATGCAGGCACGTCCGTCGAAAAGACCCGGCATTGCCGCCCACGGTCCGGAGTACTCGGTACCGGCCATAGGATGCGATGCTACATAGTTGGCACGCATGGGATGGTAGTGGGCAACCTTGGCGAGCTGCTCCTTTGTAGAGCAGACATCCATCACGACCTTCCTGCAGTTCCCGATCTTTTCGAACTGGTCAAGGATGCGCGGAAGCATCTTCACGGCAGTACCCACAGGCACTGCGATGACGACAACGTCGCTCTCTGCGACGCATTCGTCGAATGTCACCACCCTGTCGATCAGGCCGATCTTCTCCGCAGCGGCAGCATTCACCGGTTCAGCCTCGACGCCAAGGACCTCATCCGCAAAGCCTCTGCGTTTGAGATCTATGGCCATGGAGCCTCCGATGAGGCCCAGCCCTATGATTCCGACATTCATTTGTTAAAGACTCTTTGGAGCGTAGATCGAATCCCACCAGGTTGGGTCGTCCTGGAGATACTTGGCAAACCATGCCCAGATCGTATCCTGCCAGTCCAGACGCTTCTGGTACTCGAGAATGTGGTGGTTCTGGTCCTTCACCGCAACGAATGCAGTCTCCTTTCCGAGAAGCTTGAGAGCAGTGAACATCTGGATCGACTCGTTCACAGGCACGTTGGTGTCGGCATCGCCATGGACGAAGAGGATAGGAGTATTGATCTTGTCTGCGCGGTAGAGCGGGCTCTGGTCCACGAAGAGATCCTTCCTTGTCCAAGGATAGCTGTTCGCCATCGATGTCTCGCTGTATGAGTAGCCCCAGTAGCCGAAGCCCCAGTAGCTGGTATGGTCGCTGATGCCGGCGTGGGAGATCGCTGTAGCGAAGAAATCGGTGAGTGTAGGGATGTACTGCGACATGAATCCGCCGTACGATGCACCGATGATGCCGACCTTCTTTTCATTGACGAACGAATGCTCCTTGCAGAACTTCTGCGCACCCTCGATGATATCCTCTGCAGGACCCTGGCCGGCAGTATTCACGTGTCTTGCACTCCACTCCTGGCCGTTTCCGGTAGCTCCGCTAGGAACAGCCACGATATATACGACGTAACCGAGTGCAGCGTATGCATGGTGAGGGTAGCGGCTCTCGAAGTTGCGGCTGGTAGGGCTGCAGCCACCGTAGTAGTTCACGATCATAGGATACTTCTTCGAAGGATCGAAATGAGGCGGGAGGTCGTAGCGGCCCACGACGGTCTCGCCCTTCGAGTTCTTGAAGTTCCACTCATGGCACTCACCGAGCTCTACATCCTTGAGGATCTCGGCGCTGAGGTCCTCCTTGAGCTCGCTTCTGAGACTCTTGAGGTCAAGCGAGTAGAGGCGGTCAGAATTCATCGCACCCTGACCGTAGTATGCCATCACAGGGGCATTCGCCGCAATCGAGAAACGGTTCACGAGATCCTCCTTCACAGGAATCTGGTCGATCTTGCCGTTCTTCGGGTTCATGCGGTAGAGGCTGTAGAGGTCGAAATTCTCGGCTGTGAAATAGATCATGCCGTCTGCCGTGCTCCACTGTACACTGTTGATGTTCGGATTGAAGTTCTTTGTCATCGGACGGATGCTCTTCGTCGCGATATCCATGATATAGAGCTCTGTCTGGGTGAGGCTTGGGGTCTGGCCAGGCTTTACGTTCATGCCGATGCGGCCGAATGCCTCTGGAGAGCCACTGAGAAGAATCTGCTTTCCATCCGGAGAGAACTGAGCCCTGCCCATGAAGCCATCCTTGTCCACGAGTGTCTCTGCCTTGAGGGTAGAAAGATCGAGGAGATAGAGGCTGCCTACGGTTGTAGGGCGTTCGGTGAGACGCGACTGGCTGACGCTGACAAGAGCGTACCTGCCGTCCATCGAGATATCAGATACATAAGAATTATGGTACCCGAAGGTCAGCTGCTGCATCATGCCTGTGGCGATATCATATTTTGCAGCGTACGAACGGTCTCTCCAGCCGGCCTGGCGGTCATCCGGCTCGAGGATCTGGTAGATGCTCTCACGCTCCTTCGGTCCCTGCTGGGTCATCGAGTAGATGAGGAAGTCCTCGGTAGGTGCGATCTGGAACCTGCCCTGCGGAAGGTCTTCGACGAGAATCTCCTCTGCACCGGTTGATGGATCCGCAACGATGAGCTGTGTGCCCTTCTCCGTGCGGTGAGAGTAGTAATATCTGTTCGAGACAGGCATCCAGCTTGCTCTCTCAGCCTTCTCGGCAACTACCTTTCCGGTAGCGATCTCTTTGATCTGGGATGAAGCTGATGAGCGGCCGCCTTCCATGGTAGTGCTGTACGATACGATCATGTACTTTCCGTCAGGCGACACCTCGACTCCCGAGAAGCGGGTTCCGAGAAGTACGTCCTTCATTCCGTAGAAGTGCTTGCCGTCCTCGCGGACTGCAATCTTGCCCTCGGAAGGAGTCTCGATGGTCACCTTGAGAGATTCGCGCTTTCCGGACTGTGACACGTACCTGATAAGGACATCATGTGTCGACGGGCTGAGCTTGAGCTCACCGGCAGCAGGCTTTCCATCCACAAGGAGCTTGTAGCTGCCGAGTCCCTCGACCTTGATCGATGCTGTCGTGAAACTTGTATTCTCGAAAGAGAATGCCGCAAGGCCCAGAGCATACTCTGCATCTGTTGCAGGAAGCGCATCTCCCGACACGGTGACAGCATTCTTGAGAGCGTCCTTGGAAACCTGGGTTTCGAGGATGCCCGAAGCGTCGTACGCCTTCGAGTTGACATTCACCTCATCCACCATGAATGGTTTCATGACTGGGAACGGTCCGGCATGCTTGAATGATCTTACGGTAATGTTTTCAGCGCCGGCCGAAAAGGTGAAGGCCATGGCGCAGGCGATAAGCCAGAATTTCTTCATATCAATTAGTTGGTTACAATGAAGCTGCAAGTTACAGAAAAAATCCCTAAAGAAAGGACAGAAACGAAAAAAGCTCCGGAATCTCTTCCGAAGCCTTCGTGCGGTAGGTGAGACTCGAACTCACACAGGCCAACGCCC
>JAKSJQ010000073.1 GCA_024402115.1 Bacteroidales bacterium
CCGGCAGGGCCGCCGAGGCTCTCGCCGCTGAGTTTAAGAAGTACTCTCTTATACATCGTATTAGTGATTATCAGGAGAACAAAATTATCGGAAAATTATGAAACTTGCAAGAAACAACATATATTTGCATCTGATATTGATCAATCGAAAATACTTAAAGACATGTTTATATTCAATTCATCAATCGGAAAGAAGTTCATCCAGAGTATCAGCGGTGCTTTCCTCATCATCTTCCTTCTCCTTCACGCTACTATTAACTTCTTCTCTGTAATCGACTCGTTTACAGGTAAGTATGGTATTGCTGCAGCTGACGATAAGCTCTTCTCTGCAGGTGATGGCCTCTTCAAGCTCGGTTGTGACTTCATGTCAACTCCGGTGATCAGCATCATGGTCCCTGTCCTCGCTCTCGGTTTCCTCGTACACATCCTCTATGGTATCTGGCTTACAGTGACCAACATCAAGGCACGCGGCGGTTACAAGCGCTATGAGGTTGCCAGCAAGGCGAAGACCGATTCATGGTCATCAAAGAACATGTGCGTTCTCGGTGTTGTGATCCTCGGTTTCATCGCTTTCCACCTTACCCACTTCTGGGCTAAGATGCAGCTCCCTGAGATGTTCGGCATCGGCGAGGCTGAGAACAATCCTTATCTCCTCCTCAACGCGACCTTTGGTCAGTGGTGGTGCGCAATCCTCTACATCATCTGGTTTGCAGCCCTCTGGCTCCACCTCAACCACGGTTTCTGGAGCATGCTTCAGACTGTAGGATTCAACAACGCAACCTGGTTTAACAGACTCAAGGTCCTCAGCATGGTCGTTTCTTCAGTTATCTGCCTCATGTTCGTGACAGTTGCAATCAACGCACTCATTCAGGCTTGCTGATAAGTACAAGATAATAATTGAAAAGGCTGCGTGAGAAATCAGGCGGCCTTTTTTTAAGCACTAAGGAATGGTAGTAGGAATCATCGGTCTCGGCCTCATAGGAGGTTCGATGGCCATTGAACTCAAGCGCAAGGGATTTGCCGAGACTGTTCTCGGAGTCGAGAACGACCCTGTGAATGCATCGGCGGCCGAAAAGATCGGCCTCGTCGACCAGGTGGTCTCATACGGTGAATGTGTGGACAGGAGTGACCTCGTCGTCATTGCGGTGCCTGTGGGTGCAGCGACACGTCTGCTCCCAGACATTCTCGACAAGTTCGAGAAGAATGCCCGTGGTCAGGTCGTCATCGATGTGTGCTCGACCAAGGAGCAGATGCTCAGGACGGTCCACTATCACCCGATGAGAAGGAGCTATGTGGCTTCGCACCCTATGGCAGGTACAGAGTACAGCGGTCCATGGGCGGCGATGCCGGGCCTGTTCGACGGTCGCGCATGCATCATCTGCAATGCCGAGGAGTCTGATCCAAAGGCAGTGAATCTCGTCGAGAAGCTCTATGCGGAGCTCAACATGAGGACTATCCACATGAATGCTTCCAACCACGACGTACACACCGCGTACGTCTCCCACATCTCCCATGTCACTTCTTTCGCGCTCGCACTGACCGTGCTCGACAAGGAGAAGGACGAGAAGCACATCTTCGACCTCGCTTCGGGAGGTTTCTCCTCGACCGTTCGTCTAGCTAAGAGTAGCGCTGACATGTGGGTCCCTATCCTCACCCAGAACAGGGAGAACGTGCTCCACGTGATCGACACGTATATTGAAAAGATGAAGTCCTTCCGTCAGGCCATCGAGGACTATGACGAGGACAAGGTCCGTGAGCTCATCACGGATGCAAACAAGATAAAGAGAATCATTAGATAGCTATGGCAAAGAAACTTGATTTGGTCCCACTCAACGACTGGGGCTTCTTCCATCTTCCTCCACGCCCATGCGTGATCGCCGGCCCATGCAGTGCCGAGTCTGAGGAACAGATCATGGAAACAGCAACGCAGCTCAAGGCATTCGGTATAAATGTGTTCCGCGCAGGTATTTGGAAACCTCGTACCCATCCGGGATCTTTCGAGGGTGTCGGCGCTCCAGGCCTCGCATGGCTCAAGAGAGTCAAGGACGAGCTCGGCCTCAAGGTCTGCACCGAGGTGGCGAACGAGAAGCATGTGTATGAGTGTCTCAAGTACGGAATCGACATGGTGTGGATCGGTGCGCGCACGTCGGCTAACCCATTCCTCATGCAGGAGATTGCCGAGGCCCTCAGGGGAACCGACATCCCTGTGCTCGTGAAGAATCCGGTCAATCCGGATCTCGACCTTTGGATAGGTGCACTCGAGCGCCTGAACAACGCAGGCGTGAAGAAGCTCGGAGTCATCCACCGCGGTTTCTCTACCTACGAGAAGATCAAGTATCGTAACCATCCTCAGTGGCAGATTGCCATCGAGCTCCGCGGACGCTATCCTGAGCTTCCTTTCTTCTGCGACCCATCACATCTTGCCGGCAGCAAGGACTATCTCGCAGAGGTTTCCCAGACAGCCATGGACCTCGGCCTCGAGGGCCTCATGGTTGAGTCGCATTGCGACCCAAGCTGCGCGCTCAGCGATGCGAAGCAGCAGCTCAAGCCAGCCGAGCTCGAGCATCTTCTCTTCCATGAGATCGTGGTTCGTGATAAGGACACCGAAGACGAGTCCTACAAGCAGAACATCGATCAGCTCCGTGCCCAGATCGACGTGATCGACGACAACCTCCTCTACACTCTCGGACAGCGTATGAGGGTCAGCCGCCAGATCGGTCAGTACAAGAAGGACAACAATATCGCCGTCGTTCAGGCATCACGCTGGGATTCCCTCCTCAGCAAGGTCGTCGAGAAAGGCGCTGCCGCCGGACTCCCTGAGGAGTTCGTCACTGCTGTCTTCAATGCCATCCATGAGGCTTCTGTAAAGGCCCAGGGTGAGATTATTTCAGGAAAGACTGAAGAGTAATACGGAATTCATCCTTCTCCTCATCGCTGAGGAAAGCGACTTTGATAGGCGCCCGGAACAGTCTCTGCTTGACTGAGTCGGGCGTCTTTGCGCAATCCTTGACCCTCTGGCTGTCCTTCTCCGTCGTTGCTATGACGGCGGTGGGGGAGGCTGCGGACGCGGCCTTGACAGACATCATGTCGCGGTCTGTGTACTTGTGGTGGTCAGGGAATGTGAGGTGGCGCACGACCTTGTAGTTGTCGCTCAGATACATGCGCAGCGGCTTGTCGTCGGCGATGCCGGTGAAAAGGATGAGCCTCTTCGAATAGAGATACCTGCTCTCGCTCTCAGGGAACACTGGCTCGAGGTCGCAGTATACGATCTTGGTGAAGAACACCTTCTGGTTCTCCTTGAGCCCGAGGTCGCGTATCCACTGGTCCTTCTCCTCCTGCTCCATGTATGCCGGGCACTTGGTGACTATCACGATGTCTGCCTCGTAGATCCTTTCAGGAAGGTCGCGAAGGCGTCCCACAGGCATGAGGTGGTCATTGAAGACCGGACGGTTGTAGTCTACGAGGACGATGGAAACGGTAGGCTTGAGGTTCCTGTACTGGAATGCGTCGTCGAGGATGATTATGCTGGCAGGCTCAAGGTTCTTGTCCTTGCACTTGCGCGCCTTCTTCTCGGTCTGGAGAAGCTCCGGGTGACAGAGATAGCGGCAGCCCTCATTCCTGTCCTTGTCGACGGCGACTGTGACGAAGGGGAATTTCTTCTTGATCTGGAGCGGCTCGTCTCCGTACATGGCTGCGGTTCCGTCGACGGTAACCTGCTGGAAGCCCTTGGTGTCTCTCTTGTATCCGCGCGAGAGGACTGAGATGTTGGTGCCTTTCCAGCGCGGGTCCGCCATGAGGGTGCGGAGTATCATCTCGGTGTGCGGAGTCTTTCCCGTACCGCCTACGGCCACGTTGCCGATGCAGATGGTCGGAACCTCTGCGGTCTGGGACTTGCGCATGCCTGAATTGAACATCGCATGCCTTGTCTTCAATGTGAGGAAGTATGGGAAGAGGAGGGTCTTGTCAAGCAGTTTCGTTTTCATCTATGATTCATGTCGCCAATCATGCAAAGATAATCAAGATGATTCAAATCGCCGCTGAAAATTTCTTGAAATTGCAGCTAGAAGCCGTAGATGCTCTTGGCTTCCGGAGGTACCTCGTCGCCCCAGCGGACGGCTATGCCGTCTAGGGTGGAATAGAGTTCCTGGGGATCGTTCAGGGTCACGAGTTTGAGCCTTGTCTCCTTGAAGTCTGGAAGGCCCTTGAAATAGCAGCTCAGGTGCCTGCGCATCTCGAGCACGCCGACCTTCTCTCCCTTGAGTTCGAGGGAACGCGCGAGGTGGCGCTTTGCGAGTTCGACCCTTTCGACAACGCTCATCTGCGGAAGCAGCTCGCCGGTGTCGAGGTAGTGACGCATCTCACGGAATATCCATGGGTGTCCGTAAGTCGCGCGGCCCACCATCACGGCATCGACCCCGTACCTGTCGAAGGCGGCCTTCGCCTTCTCCGGGGAGGTGATGTCTCCATTACCTATAATAGGTATATGCATGCGCGGGTTATTCTTGACGGCTCCGATGAGGGTCCAGTCGGCCTCTCCGGTGTACATCTGCTGACGGGTTCGTCCATGGATGGTGAGGGCCTGGATGCCCACGTCCTGCAGGCGCTCTGCGAGCTCGACTATGATCTTGGAGTCGTCGTCCCATCCGAGCCTGGTCTTCACGGTCACTGGCTTGTTCACGGCTTCTACCACCGCCTTGGTGATGGCTACCATCTTGTCCGGTTCCTTCATCATTCCCGAACCGGCTCCGCGGCCGGCGATCTTCTTGACCGGGCAGCCGAAGTTTATGTCGATGAGGTCGGCTCCGTGACCGCCCACTATCTCCTGCGCGCGCTCGGCGAGCTTCGCGGACTCGACCATGGCCTCGGGTATGTTACCGTATATCTGGATTCCGACGGGGGCTTCCTCCTCGAAGGTGAGGAACTTCTCGAATGATTTCTTGGAATCATGGACCAGTCCGTCGGAAGAGACGAACTCGGTGTAGACCATCGATGCGCCGAACTCCTTACATATATAGCGGAAGGACGCGTCGGTCACGTCCTCCATGGGCGCCAGCATCAGCGGCCTGTCCCCAAGATCTATGCTTCCAATCCTCATAAAACGCTGCAAAGTTAAAAATTTTGTCAGAATAGAAAAAATTGCTACCTTTGCAGCCCTCTATGGATTATAGGGAACGCAACAAATTTAGTATTAACCATTTAAAAGATCAAGACAGTGGAAACACAAAGCTACAAGTCAGTCTTCGCAAACCCAAAGACTGTAACAAAGGGCTGGGTTGTCATTGACGCTACCGACGTAGTGCTTGGTCGTCTTGCATCAAGGGTTGCCCTCATCCTCCGTGGTAAGGACAAGCCTTATTTCACCCCTAACCAGGATTGCGGTGATAACGTTATCATCCTCAATGCTGACAAGGTGAGACTTACTGGCAAGAAGATGACCGACAGGGTGTATGTCCGCCATACTGGTTATCCAGGTGGTCAGAGATTCACCACTCCGAAGGAGATCTTGGCAAAGAAGCCTACCGAACTCGTAAGGATGTCCATCAAGGGCATGCTTCCAAAGAACCGTCTTGGTGACAAGCTCATCAACAACCTTTACCTCTATCAGGGAAGCGAGCATCCTCATCAGGCGCAGAATCCTAAAGTTATCAAGTTGAACGAAATTTAAGCAGAGCAATGAAAGTAGTAAACGCCCTTGGAAGACGTAAATCAGCAGTCGCTCGTGTTTATCTC
>JAKSJQ010000074.1 GCA_024402115.1 Bacteroidales bacterium
GTGGGAACCCAGCCATGGGTCCTCATGCAGAGCAAGAACACGCCAGACGATGTCGTGATCCCGGTGGACGATTCGGCACCGGGCCATATCAAGAGGGTGTCTGCGGACGAGTTCGCAGTGCATCAGCTCATCGATGAGCAGGGCAATGAGCTCATCGCCAAGTCCGGAATGAAGGTGGCCGCCAAGGTCGACTCATGGAACAGGAATGATCCTGCACCTACCGGACACATCGTCGACGTGCTCGGAGATCCGGGTGCCAACGACACCGAGATGCATGCCATCCTCGCCGAGTTTGGACTCCCATACCGCTTCGAGCCTGAGGTTGCGTCTGCAGCCGACAGCATCTCAGACGAGATTACCCCAGCCGATATCGAGGGACGTCGCGATTTCCGTGACATCCTGACCTTCACCATCGACCCTACCGATGCGAAGGACTTTGACGATGCACTCTCTTTCAGGGTGCTCGAGAACGGCAACTACGAGGTCGGCGTGCATATCGCCGACGTCACATACTATGTACGTCCGGGAGACATCGTGGACGAGGAGGCCCGCAAGAGGGGAACGTCCGTGTATCTTGTCGACAGGACGGTGCCTATGCTTCCGGAGAAGCTTTCGAACAAGCTCTGTTCGCTCCGCCCTCACGAGGAGAAGCTCACCTTCTCAGCGGTGTTCGAGATGACTCCGCTGGGCCGCATCGCAGACCAGTGGTTCGGCCGCACCATCATCGATTCCGACTATAGGTTCGACTATGAGGGCGCGCAGACCGTCATCGAGAAAGGCGAAGTCGATCCGGAGTATCGCACATCCATGGATCCGGACATCACCGTTCCTGTAGCGGTCCAGGAGGCGGTGCTCACGCTCCACAAGCTCGCTCAGAAGCTCCGCAAGAAGCGCTTCGCTTCGGGAGCGATCAGCTTCGAGCGTCCTGAGATGAAGGTCATCGTGGATGAGGCCGGACGCCCTGTGGACGTGTGCCAGAAGATCTCCAAGGAAGCGAACTGGCTGATCGAGGAGTTCATGCTCCTTGCAAACCGCAGCGTTTCCGAGTTCGTGGCGAAGCAGAAGAAGACCTTCGTCTATCGTATCCACGACGAGCCTAACATGGAGAAGCTCGAGAGCCTCCGTTCGTTCGCCCATAACTTCGGTTACACTCTCGGCCCTGTGAACAACGGACGCGAGATTTCGAAGGCCCTGAACACTCTCTTCGAGGAGTCGAAGGACACTCCTGAGTTCGGCGCCATCGAGCTCCTTTCCCTCAGGACCATGGCAAAGGCTCGCTACAGCACTGACAACATCGGCCATTACGGCTTGGCATTCAGATATTACACCCACTTCACCTCGCCTATTCGCCGCTATCCGGACATGATGGTGCACAGGCTGCTCGCGCAGTATCTTGCGGAGGGCGAGAGCGCGAAGAAGGACTACTACGAGGGCCAGTGCAAGCATGCTTCCGAGAGGGAGGTCATCGCTGCGGAGGCTGAGCGCTCGAGCATCAAGTACAAGCTCGTCGAGTTCATGCAGGACAAGGTCGGCTATGAGTTCGAGGGCCATATCTCAGGTCTCACCGAGTGGGGTATGTACGTTGAGGTGGAGCCTACCAAGATCGAGGGTATGGTTCCGCTCCGTGACATCCACTCCGACTTCTTCGAGTTCGATGAGGAGAACTACCGTCTCGTCGGTCGTCGCACCCGCGTCGTCTACACCCTCGGAAATCCTGTCAGGATCCGTGTGAAGAGGACCAACCTCGAGCAGAAGCTTCTCGACTACGAACTTGTGGAGACAGGTGCAGAGGAGAGACTTCCTCGCGAGGAGCGTCGTGCCGAGTATGAGCGTACCAGAGGCCGCGTGCGTGGCGCAGACGGCTATTCGGACAATATCGGAAGCACTCGCAAGCTCAGCGGAAAGGCCGCTCGCAAGGCAGCAAAGGAAGAGCGTCTCGCGGAGGCTCTCGTGAAGCCTCGCAGGAAGAGTGCCGACAAGGGTGAGAAGCCTGCTATCAAGCCGGAGAGGTCCATGACCATGTCGGAGAAACCTATGCCAAAGCCGGAGAGACCGGTGGCGGAGGAGAAGCCGGCAAAGGGCAAGAGACCTGCCGTTGCAGCACGCAAGGCAGCTTCGAAGGCCGCCAAGGCCGAGGCTAAGACCAAGCCTGCTCCAAGGAGCGGTGCGGCAAGAGGCACCCGCAGCGGTGCATCCAGGAGTGCGGCTCCGAAGACCGGAACCCGCAGGACGACAACAAGGAAAATCAAATAACAGCAGAATAAATGAACAAGAAAGTACTTCTCATGATCCTCGACGGCTGGGGAGAAGGCCGCCAGGACAAATCAAATGCAATCTACACCCAGGGAGCTCCGTTCATCGACTCTCTCCGTGCAAAGTATCCTATGGCACATCTTCAGGCTTGCGGCGAGTACGTAGGTCTTCCTGACGGTCAGATGGGTAACTCGGAGGTGGGTCACATGAACCTCGGTGCAGGTCGTGTCGTATACCAGGATCTCGTAAAGATCAATATCGCATGCCGCGAGCACGCTCTCATGAAGAACGCTGAGATCGCAGCTGCTTTCGACTATGTCAAGAAGAGCGGCAAGAAGCTCCACCTCATGGGTCTCTGCTCACACGGTGGCGTCCACTCATCACTCAACCATGTATATGAAATCCTCGCAGAGGCTAAGCGCCAGGGCATCGAGGACGTGTTCGTTCACTGCTACATGGACGGTCGTGATACCGACCCTCGCAGCGGCCTCGGTTTCGTGACCGAGCTCGAGTCCAAGATGGCAGAGAGCACCGGTAAGGTGGCAACTGTCTGCGGCCGTTTCTATGCGATGGACCGTGACAAGAGGTGGGACCGCGTCAAGGCAGCATACGATATGCTCGTAGACGGTATCGGTATCCAGGCTACTTCAGCTACCGAGGCTATCAAGGCTTCCTATGAGGCTGAGGTTACCGATGAGTTCATCAAGCCAACCGTTATCACCGACGCAGCTGGTGCTCCTCTCGCAAAGGTTGAGAAGGACGATGCAGTCATATTCTTCAACTTCCGTAACGACCGCGCTCGCGAGCTTACCGCAGTGCTTACCCAGGAGGATATGCCAGAGCAGGGAATGCATACCATTCCTCTCTACTACTGCTGCCTCACTCCATACGATGCAAACTTCAAGGGCGTCCACATCCTCTTCGACAAGGAGCTTGTAGGCGACACCCTCGGCGAGACCGTTTCCAAGGCTGGCAAGAACCAGCTCCGCATCGCTGAGACCGAGAAGTACGCACACGTTACCTTCTTCTTCAACGGTGGCCGTGAGGCTCAGTTCGAGAATGAGGACCGTATCCTCGTGAACTCTCCAAAGGTCGCTACCTACGATCTCCAGCCAGAGATGAGCGCACCAGAGGTGACCGAGAAGCTCGTGGAGGCAATCAACACCGAGAAGGAGGACATGATCATCCTCAACTTCGCAAACGGTGACATGGTGGGCCACACCGGTATCTATCCTGCAATCTGCAAGGCTGTCGAGACTGTCGACAACTGCGTGAAGGCCGTAGTCGAGGCTGCGATCGCACATGACTATGCAGTGCTCATCACTGCTGACCACGGTAATGCCGACTACTGCGTAAACGACGACGGCACTCCTAACACCGCTCACTCTCTCAACATCGTTCCTTTCATCGTAGTGAACGCTGGTGATGAGGTTAAGAGCGTCAAGGACGGTGCCCTCTGCAACGTCGCTCCTACCATCCTCAAGCTCATGGGTATCCCACAGCCTGCAGCGATGACCGCAGAGCCTCTTATCTAATTCGTTAGACGGGTCTCTTGTGATGTTTATAACTCGCTGATTATCAGCGAAAACCTATACGGACGGCTCCCTCAAAACAGGGGACCGTCCGTATGCTATTCTGTTGTGTGTCAAGGATTTATGGCTTCTGTCGTTTCTGTATTACTGGAACGCCATACGGTAATACTCATGCCCGAAGAAAGTCATCTGACTTTCCTTCCTGAAGCCAAGCCTTTCATATAGGGCGATGTTTTCTGGCTTGTCTATATCCACGATAAGCGTTATCCTATCAAAGTCTTTTGTATGCCCCTTTGCGACGCCGTCTAGAAGGAGAGCGCTTCCGACTCCCTGTCCCCTATACTCCGGACGGACGGCAAGCGAGTCAAGGTAGTACTCTCCCGGAAAAGTTTCGGAATCATATTTCTCGGCATCATCTTCCGTTGAGCCGAAAATCAGTTCCCATGTATGTATACGCAGGCGTTCATATTCCTCTCCAGGATAGGAAATGAGGCAACCGACAGGTACGTCATTGACCATGGCAATCCTAGCCCTCGTCCATGAATACAGGATATCCTCCTGTCTCCACACATCGATCTTGTTGAACTCACTTTCCGGTGGAATCCCCAGTGCGGTCAGCATAGTCCAACCAACGAACTCAGCATCCTCGTATCTTGCGTCGCGAATCGTCAATTCTGCCATATCTCGGATAAATTTGACCGACAAGTTAGACATTTTTCAGCAGTTGTAGATTGTTTCCAACCGTATAGAAGGTCAATTCTTTAGTGACAGGGCGCAGAAAGATGAATCCAGTCGCGTTTGTAACTCTTTGGACAACAGCGACATGGCGTACGGACGGTTCCCCCGCGCGGGGGAACCGTCCGTATGGGAAATAGTTGATGATTACGAAGTTGCATGCGTGCTAAATTGTCATACATCGGTTTGGAGGAAGAGACTGACTTGGTTCATCGGGATGTGGAGTAACTTATGAATATGAGAAGACTTTGCCGGTGTATATAGGGCCAGTTCTTGTACTAGTTTTCGTATACCCGGCTCCTCGAGATTGAAGATGTTTATTGAGTCTTTATTCAGTAATCCACGACCTTTGATATAATCTAACATAGGAGCAAATGCTTGATCTGAATCGCTGTCCCAGTCTTCATGTATATCATATTCTCCACCGGTGTTGAAGTTAAATGCTGAAATCATCTTATCATAATCCCCAAAATAACTGATCGCGTTTTCGTAATCAATGAAGTTGTATTTTGTGATAATGTAGTCCACGATCTGCTCCTTTTCTTTTGGATTCAGGTGTTTTAATATGAACTCAAGCACCTCGTAACGCATGTAATTTTCATCATCGTACACCCGATCTACTGTCGCCATAGCGACTTTCATCCATTTAGAACGTCGACCATTGACTATTCCCTCCGAGAATGGGTGATTGTTATTGTAATAGGCCAAGAAATTCCACCGGTATTCTATCGCTGAGATGCAGATACACTTTTCAACAGGATTGTTTGCTAAATAAGCCTCACATGTTCTCACCTTCTTCTCTCCTATTTTCATTGCTCGACCAAATTCTTTTTCGAATAAGGCTCCTTTCCTCCGCAGAGAATGGTTGAACTGCTTAGAAAACATTGAAGTGTACTCATCAATGGCTCTACTACGAGCCTTGCTGCAAGGTGACGATATGAGCAAGTGAATGTGGTTGATCATAAAGCATAGAGACAGGATGCTGACTCCATTCTTCTTTGAAATGATGCTGATGATGGTGAAGAACACCAAATAATCCTCGATGCGGTAGAAAATGACACCGTGGTCGGCAGCGCGCTGATAAATGTGTTCAGGCGCGTTTGGGACAAATTTCTTCTTTTTCATAGCTATAAACTCTTTCTTCTACCTCAGGTCCGCTACCCACTGAGTTAAATAGCAATATTTTGCAAA
>JAKSJQ010000075.1 GCA_024402115.1 Bacteroidales bacterium
CACCGCCGAGGTCAACGAATACACCGTAAGAGGTGATGTTCTTGACAGTACCCTCAAGTACCTGGCCCTTCTCGAGCTTGCCGATGATCTCGCTCTTCTGCTGCTCGAGTTCTGCCTCGATGAGAGCCTTATGAGATACGACGATATTGCGGAACTCCTGGTTGATCTTGACGATCTTGAAGTCCATGGTAGTATCGACGAACTGATCGTAGTCGCGGATAGGCTTGATGTCGATCTGGCTTCCAGGAAGGAATGCCTCTACACCAAACACGTCAACGATCATACCACCCTTAGTGCGAGTCTTGACATAACCCTTGACGATTTCGTTATTGTTGAATGCAGCATTGACCTGATCCCAAGAGCGGAGCTGACGAGCCTTCTTGTGTGAAAGCACGAGCTGACCCTTGCGGTCCTCAGTGTTCTCTACGAGTACCTCAACCTTGTCACCAACCTTGAGGTCTGGGTTGTAACGGAACTCAGGAGCCATGATGACACCCTCGCTCTTGTAACCGATGTTGACGATGACCTCTCTCTTGCTGATTGATGAAACGACGCCCTCGATGACCTCGTTCTCAACAACCTTTGAAAGGGTCTGATCGTACTGTGCGGCGATCTCTGACTTGTCAGCGCCGTACACGTCTTCGTTCTCAAATGCATCCCAGTCGAAATTCTCTGGGGCAACTGAGGCGTTGAGGACTGCCTTTGGAGCCTCAACTGCAGGAGTTTCCTCTGCTGCGATGTTCTTGTTTTCTTCCATAGTAAATTGTTGATCTTAACTAGTGGGTTGTACTTTATGTCTTATGCCTCGGGAGATACAAAAAAGCGCACCTCTCCGAAAGGCGCGCAAAATTATGTATAAATTCCGAGAAATCAAATAGTAATGCTCAAATAATCAGAGCATTTTCTTGATTCTGAAGATGAGGTAGATCACGACCACCGGAACGATCATCAGGAAAGCGATCAGCGGTATGGAGAGCCATGGCCTGACCTCAAGGACATCACCGAACACGTTCATTCCGAAGAAACCGGTGACGAGGGTTGGAGGCATGAGCAGAAGGGACACGACCGTGAACACCTTCATAATCTTGTTCTGGTCGAGGTTAATAAGACCGAGGACAGTGTTCTGGAGGTACTCGAGACGCTCGAAGCTGAAGTTGGTATGGTTGATAAGTGAAGATATATCCTTCAGGAGGACGTTCATCTTTGTCTGGTATTCCCTCGGATACTTGTTGCTCTTGAGCACGCTGCTTATCACTCTCTGCTTGTCGACTATGTTCTCGCGGACGAGCATGGTGTTCTCCTGCAGCTGGTTGATGTCGAGGAGGAACTCCTCATTGACATCTTCACCGAGATTTATCTTCTTGCTGAACTGAGCGATCTCCTTACTCATGAGCTCGATCATGTCGGCATCGAGGTCGACACGCTGCTCGAGGATGCTGACGAACACGAGATAGCCGTTGGCATAGTTCCTAGGGAACGCCTGGAGACGCCTCTGGAGATCCACGAAGCTCCTGAGCGGAACCTCACGTATAGTCGTGAGGATACTGTCGCAGATGATAAAGGAAACAGTCTCCATCGAATACTCGTCGGGACCCGGAATGACGAAGTTGGTATTGGCGAAGATTGCCTTGTCGTTCTCGAAGAATCGTGATGAACTCTCGATCTCCTCAGCCTGCGCACGGCTCTGGATGGTAGTGCCGAGGAAAGACTCGGTCGCACGCTTTTCGTCTCCGCTCGGTGCGAAGAGATCGATCCATACTACATCGGATTTCTGGAGTTCCTGGAAGAGGGACTCCGACTGGGATACCAATACCTGGCCGTTTGATTTGTAGAAAATCTCTATCATAGCATCCTGCTTTTCGCCGGCCCAGTCGCCGGAAGGGTTAGACTTCAGTATGCGGCCTATCTTCGATAGAAAGCGTGCAAAAGTAGGTACTTTATTTCAAAAAACAAACTTTTTACGGTCTGAAAGGCTGACGGTTCGCAATTGAACGCCCAAGTGTCAGGCTGTCAGCATATTCTATGTCGTCTCCGAAGCCCAGTCCGCGGGCCAGTGAGGTCACCTTTACGCCCAAAGGGGATATCTGTCTGAAGATGTAGAAGGCTGTGGTCTCGCCCTCCACGTCCCCGCTCAGGGCGAATATCACCTCAGTCCCCTCCTCTGCCTCCCTGAGCCTTGCCACGAGATCGTTCACGGTGAGGTCCGACGGTCCGATTCCGTTTATCGGGGAGATTATTCCGCCGAGCACATGGTAGACCCCGTGATACTGGCCCGTGGCCTCGATGCTCATCACGTCCCTCACGTCCTCAACCACGCAGATTGTGTTCTTGTCTCGAGAGTGGTCCGAACAAATCGAACAAATATCCTCATCAGAAATCATGCGGCATGTGCGGCAATAACGAACATTGTCTCTGAGCTTGTCGATGGACGCCGTGAAATGATGGACGTTCTCCTGCGGCTGACGCAGAAGGTGGAGCGCAAGCCTGAGCGCGCTCTTGCGGCCGACGCCAGGAAGCGAGTTGATCGCATCCACGGCATCTTCCAGAAGTTTCGACGGATATTTTTCCTTGTACATAACTGAACGCAATTTAGTCATAATTCCGCACAAATCAATCGTGAAATCGGGATATTTGTGCCATATTTGCAGTGAATAACAACGCATGACATGGATAGGAAAGCAGTCATCATCCCGACATACAACGAAAAAGAGAACATCGAGAAGATCATCCGTGCGGTTTTCGCGCTCGAGGGTGACTTCAACGTGCTCGTAATAGAGGACGGCTCCCCTGACGGTACGGCGGCCATAGTGAAGAGACTGCAGGCAGAGTTCCCTGAAAAGCTCTTCATGATCGAAAGAACGGGCAAGCTCGGCCTCGGCACAGCGTACCTCACCGGATTCAAATGGGCCGTAAAGAACGGGTATGACTACATCTTCGAGATGGATGCCGACTTCTCGCACAACCCAAACGACCTTCCGCGCCTGTACGACGCATGCGCAAACGGAGGTGCTGACCTTGCGATCGGCTCGCGCTACTGCAACGGCATCAGCGTCATCAACTGGCCTATCGGCAGGGTGATCATGTCCTACTATGCGTCCGTATATGTGCGCACCGTGCTCGGAATGAAGGTATATGACACCACGGCCGGATTCAAGTGCTACAGAAGGAAGGTCCTCGAGACCATTGACCTCGACGACGTGAGGATGAAGGGATACGGATTCCAGATCGAGATGAAGTACACCACCTACAAGCTCGGATTCAAGGTCAAGGAGGTCCCTATCATTTTCGTCGACAGGACTGAGGGCACCTCAAAGATGTCCAGCAGCATATTCGGGGAAGCCTTCTGGGGCGTCCTCGGACTGAAGTTCAGAAAATTCAGGAGAAGACCCTAAGCCTTCTTCAGAAGCCTCAGGCCTATCCTGTTCCTGTCCAGATCAAGAGAAACGACGGTAACCATCACATGCTGTCTGAGCTTGAGAAGCTTGGACGGGTCGGCCATTCCCTTCACTCCCATGTTCGAAGCATGGATGAGGCCGTTGTCATGGATTCCTATGTCCACGAAGGCGCCGAACGCGGTGATGTTGGTCACAATGCCTGGAAGTTCCATACCCACATGGAGGTCATCTATGCTGTGCACATCCTCGGAGAACTCGAACTCCTGCGCAGCCTCGCGAGGGTCGCGGCCCGGCTTCGCAAGCTCCTTGAGTATGTCATCTATGGTAGGAAGGCCGAACTCCCCTTCCACGTAGTCCGCAGGTTTGATCTTGGAGATGAGTTCGACGTTGCCGACCAGCTGGGCCGTGCTGACGCCGAGGTCCTTTGCCATTCGGCTTACGATGTGATAGGCCTCAGGATGGACAGCCGAGTTATCCAGCGGGTTGGAGGCACCCGGGATGCGAAGGAAACCTGCGCACTGCTCGTACGCCTTGGCGCCGAGCCGCTTCACCTTGAGAAGTTCCTCCCTGGAAGAATACGCGCCGTTCTCTGTCCTATAGTCCACGATGCTGCCAGCAAGTGACGGGCCTATTCCCGAGACATACTGGAGAAGGTATGGAGAAGCTGTATTGAGGTTCACTCCGACGCTGTTGACGCAGCTCTCCACGGTATTGTCCAGCTTTTCCCTGAGAAGATTCTGATCCACGTCATGCTGATACTGTCCGACACCGAGAGACTTCGGATCAATTTTCACGAGTTCCGCCAGAGGATCCATCAGCCTGCGTCCTATGGATACGGCTCCCCTTACTGTCACGTCCTGATCAGGAAATTCCTCACGCGCAACCTCCGAAGCCGAGTAGATGGAAGCTCCGTCCTCGCTCACCGAGAACACGCGACAGCCTTCCGGCTTCGGCACCCTCTTCACGAACTCCTCTGTCTCGCGACCCGCGGTACCATTTCCGATGGCGATAACCTCTACCTTGTACTTGTCGATGAGCCCCGAAAGGGTCTGGATGGACTTTACCTTCTCGCTGACAGGAGGATGAGGGAAGATCACATCGTGGCAGAGCAGCTGGCCCTGCGCATCGAGACACACGACCTTGCAACCTGTCCTGAATCCCGGGTCGATTGCCATGAGCCTCTTCTGTCCGACCGGAGCTGCAAGAAGGAGCTGGCGGAGATTCTCTCCGAACACCTTGATGGACTCCACGTCAGCCTTCTCCTTGGCCACCTTGATGACCTCGTTGGAAATGGACGGTTCCAGCAGGCGCTTGTACGCATCGTCGATGGCTTCCCTGATCTGCTCTCCGAGCAGCTTGGACGGATATTTCCTGGCCTGACAGAAGTCGTAATATATCTTGTTGCCGCACTTTTCCGCGTCGGCATCTATCCTGAGTGACAGGAAACCCTCGTCAGCAGCCCTGAGCATCGCAAGAAGGCGATGAGGTGCTATATGGGCAAGAGATTCACTGCAATTGAAGTATGAACGATATTTCTTAGCCTCCTGACTCGTAGAACCGGTCTTCGTGACCTTGGCCACGATGCGACGGGTCGAGAAGATTCCACGCAGGGTCTCACGTACGGACGCAGTCTCGCTTATCCTCTCCGCAATGATGTCGCGGGCTCCTGCGAGCGCCTCATCCACCGTTTCGACCTTCTTCCCCTTGCCCGCGTATTTCGCAGCCTCGACGGAAGGATCAGACACAGAAATCGTATACATCTTGTCTGCGAGAGGCTCAAGCCCTGCCTCCTTGGCTGCCGTGGCGCGAGTCCTGCGCTTCGGCCTGTATGGCAGATATATGTCCTCAAGCTCACGTGAGTCCACTGTATTCTCTATGCGGCCACGGAGAGTATCATCCAATGCGCCCGCAGCCTCGATGGCGGCAAGCACTGTCTCCTTCCTTTTCTCCATCTCGGCGAATACGTCGACCCAATGCCTAATCTCAGCGACCTCGACGTCGTCGAGACCACCGGTCTTTTCCTTGCGGTATCTGCTGATGAACGGGATGGTGGCGCCTTCGGCTATGAGCTGTTCGCAATTCTCGACCTGCCAGTCCCTGCATCCGAGCTTGGATGCGATCTCCTTGATGTAGATTTCCTTCATATCGTCTATTCGTGGGAGACGGCTTTCAGCTGAGCACGATAGGCGGAGAAGATCTTAGACTTGG
>JAKSJQ010000076.1 GCA_024402115.1 Bacteroidales bacterium
GAGCTGCTTCGAGCTCGAGAGAGCGGCTCGATGCAGCACTTGACTTTTGCCATGGTGTTTGTCCGGAACATTCTTTCAGAGAGGAGATTGATGCCCTAACCAGATATCAAGTGGTCAGCGGTATCCCTACTGGAAATCAAAGAAAAAGGCAATACCCCAACCGAAAATTCGGAGGCCACGGCATGATGCCATACGGTGCACAGGATGGGGTTTGGGGTGGCCTCCGCGGCGATTTTGCCGCGGAGGCCACGGTAAATGCCATCTCAGGAAGCCAGTGCCACATCTGCGTGGCCTCCGAATTTCGGGTTGGCGGTGGAACGGAGGTAGCACGGCCAGAAGTATCAGGTACGACGCCGAAACAGGGGTAGCACGGCCAGAAGTATCAGGTACGGCGCCAGATCAGGGGTAGAATGGTGATAAATTTCAGGGACAACGCCAGAATGGAGGTAGCATGATCCTAGGAATAGGCAATCGTAACTAATTGATAGACAGACTAAAAAGCAAAAACCCTTCGGCAGAAAAGCCGAAGGGTTTTTATTTAGTTGACTGATTATCAGCTTGTTATAACAGCGACCGCGGCATAAACAGCAACTGCAGCGGAAGCGACGGTCGGTGCCGTTTTTTACTTTGCGAGAGCAACCTCAGGTGCGAGAACGTTGTGCACCTGCCAGCTCTTGGCAGCCTTGAGCTTGTACTCGGCGGTAGCGCGGACGTCCTTGACAGAAGCAGCGAACTTCACCTTGTATGAACCGGCAGCAGCCTCCCATGCAGAAGCAGCCTCGTTGAATGAAGCGAGAGTGTAATTGTCGACAGCGATCTCGACAACCTGGCTCTGGCCAGGAGCAAGAAGACCGGTCTTTGCAAAGCCCTTGAGCTCGGAAGCAGGCTTGTCAAGACCACCTGCAGGAGCAGAAACGTAAAGCTCGACAACCTCCTTGCCCGCAACCTTGCCGGTATTGGTAACTGTAATGGTTGCAACGAAACCGTCAGCGGTAGCCTTCACGACAGGCTTGCTGTAGCTGAATGAAGTGTAAGAAAGACCGTATCCGAAAGGATATGAAACCTCGACACCCTCTGTCTCGTAATATCTGTAACCCACATAGATACCCTCCTGGTACTGAGAATAGTCGACATTCTTTCTAGGAGTTGCAGGACCTCTTCTCATGCCGTTGCTGTTCTCGACCCTGTAAGGGAAGTTGACAGCTGAAGGAGTATCGAAGAATGAGATAGGGAAAGACATAGGAAGCTTTCCTGAAGGGTTCACCTTGCCGCAGAGAACGTCTGCAACAGAAGCACCTGCTTCCATACCAGGCTGCCATGCAAGAACGATGGCATCAGGAAGATTCTTCCATGAAGCAGTCTCGATCACACCACCGACATTGAGAACCACGATGACCTTCTTGCCAGCTGAATGGTAGGTATCGCAGGCATTCTCGATAACGCTTCTCTCAAGAGCGGTAAGATTGAAATCACCCTGTGCAGAGGTACGGTCAGCACCCTCACCTGAATTTCTTCTGATAGTGATGACAGCAACGTCAGTGCCTGCAACCTCTCTTGTGATCACGCTCTCAGGAAGCTCCATCTCTGAAACGAGAGCCCTGCTGAACCATGAACCACCATTGCCGCTAGCCTGCTGGAGAGCCTTTGCATAGCTGTCATACTTCTTGTAGAGGTCAGCAACGGTAGCATTCACCTTGAATCCGTCACCCTTGAGACCATCCTCGAGATTGCGGACATACTCCTTGTTCACATCACCTGAACCGGTACCGCCGGCGATGAAATCGTAAGAACCAAGACCGAAGAGGCCGATGGTCTCGTTACCCTTGAGAGGAAGCACACCGTCATTCTTGAGAAGGACGATACACTCGGCACCAGCCTCGCGCACGAGAGCAGCATGGGCCTTGAGATCAGGCTTGTTGGAATACTTGTACTCCCTGTAGGCAGGTGTCTTGAGCACATACTCGAGCATCCTGCGGACGTTTGTATCCACATACTCCATAGAGAGAGTGCCGTTCTTCACAGCATCCATGATTCTCTGGATCTCGCTAGGGCTTCCAGGACACATGAGGTCATTGCCGGCCTCGACAGCGATGACTGTACCAGCCTTGTTGCCCCAGTCGGTCATCACGATACCGTTGAATCCCCACTCGTCACGGAGAACAGTGGTAAGGAGGTCACGGTTCTGCTGTGTGTACTGGCCGTTCATCTTGTTGTATGAAGACATCACAGTCCAAGGATCAGCCTCCTTGACAGCGATCTCGAAATTCTTGAGATAGATCTCGCGGAGAGCACGCTGGCTGATCTGCGCATCGTTCTCATTGCGGTTTGTCTCCTGGTTGTTGGCCATGTAGTGCTTGATGCTGACACCAACTCCGTTGCTCTGGATACCCTTTGTATAGGCAGCAGCCATCTTTCCGCTGAGGAGCGGATCCTCAGAGAAATACTCGAAGTTACGGCCGCACAGAGGGCTTCTGTGGATATTCATACCCGGTGCGAGAAGAACGTCGACACCGTATTCGAGAACTTCCTCACCCATTGCTGTGGTCACTCTCTGCATGAGGGCGAGGTCCCATGAAGAAGCCATGGAAGTACCTACAGGGAATGCAGTACAGTAGTATGTGTTGCTGTCACCCTGCCTTGTAGGCTGGATACGCACGCCGGCAGGGCCGTCCGAAAGGACAGTCACAGGAATGCCGAAGCGAGGAATCGCACGTGTATTGCCCGCAGCACCGGGAACCTTTGCAGAGGTAGCTGTAGGGATTGAACTGTCAGGAAGAGGCTGGCTTCCGCCGACAAGCAGGGTAGCTTTCTCCTCAAGGGTCATTGAAGCGATAACCTGATCGATGTTATCCTTCGTGAGCCTGGTCTGGGCAACCGACGCCAGCGACATTGCGAGCGCAGCTGCGAAAAGGAATGTACGTTTCATATTATTGATTTATAGTGTTATTGTCCATGGTACCTGTCCCCCGGGGCTTTCCCTTACTGGTCGTCCGGCATATCCTGCACGGCCTGCTCGATCTGACGATCAAGGCTTGCGGGATCGACGCCGGCGCCGAACCACGACGACATTGTCCTTGCCGCATTGGCCCTGACATTGTCGTTCACATTCCCCCGGACAATCCTGTAAGCCGCCACCAGAGCGGAGAAATCATCCGCAAATCCCAGCAGCGGGATAAAGTCCGGAATAAGGTCCACCGGCAGCAGCAGATAGCCCAAAGCTCCCACAAGCACCGCCTTGTCCTTCGCCGGCACATCGGGATCAGTCAGCTCGTAATAGAGGATCAATGCCAAATATACTATTTTTTCACCTGCTTTTCTGGCAATTTTCATTACCTTCTGCAGGAATGTTTCCTCAGAAAAATGTTTCTGATACCTGGTAAGGTCTTTTGGTGCCTTTGCCATAATCTTCATTTATTTCAGACAGGATCCACATCGGTCGAGATGTGACCCGTCCATGCCCTTTCTTTCTCGAACTCCGCGATCGCACGCGCGATGCTGCCCTTGTATGCAGCGAGATTCCTGTCTCTGCGGAGCGTTATCCTTATGTGACGTATAGACTCTCCTGATATCCTGTCCACCGACGGAGCATACGGGTACGACACGCATACCGCCCTGTCCGTCATGTCGGCAATCAGGCTCGGTCCGGAACCGAACGAGCGCGCAAGTACCATGGACAGTTGCGCCGACATCTTCTCCAGTCTTGCCAGATTGGCATCCCTGAGCACCAGGCCCACGATTCTGGTATACGGCGGGAAACCGTAGCCGCTCCGCATCGCAAGCTCGCCTGTGCTGAAGTCCGAGCCCTGGCTGAGGCGGCTGTAGACCGGGTGGTCCGGCTGCGAAGTCTGTATCACGAAGAGGCTCTTTCCGCCTCTCCTGCCTCCCCTTCCACGGAGCTGCTCGAGAAGCTGGAGGGCCCTTTCGTCAGCGCGGAAATCCTGCTGTCCGAGAAGCGAGTCGGACTGGATCACCGCCACAAGGGTCAGGTTCTCGAAATCGAAGCCCTTAGATACCATCTGGGTGCCGACGAGGATGTCCATCTTTCCCTGTGCGAATTCCTCTATCGTCCTGGCGCTCGAGGCCATGCTGTCACCATCCAACCGGCCCACACGTGCTTCCGGGAACAGTGCCGAAACCTCTTCCTCGACCTTCTGCGTACCTGTTCCGACGCTCTGGCGTGTTCCGCCGCATTTCGGGCAGACAGGGGCAAAAGGCTCGCTGTGACCGCAGTAGTGGCACGTCAGAGTGCCGCGGTCCTTGTGGTAGCTGAGGGTGACGTTGCAGTTCGGGCATTTCGGCATGTCGCCGCAGCCGTCGCACTGGACGAAGGGCGAATAGGCCTTCCTGCCGCGCAGGATAAGCACCTGCTCGCCGCGAGCGAGGGTGTCGTGGATGTGGGAGATCAGCTTTCTCGAGAGACTGCCCACCATGCCCTTCTTGCGGCGTTCCGCTATGGTGTCGATCACCTCGACCTCGGAATCCGCGCCCTGGTAATATCTCTCGGTGAGCGGCACGAGGACATACCTTCCGGCCGATGCATTGTAGAGCGATTCCAGGGATGGCGTCGCCGATCCGAGTATCACCGGGCACGAGTGGATGCGGCCCATCATCAGGGCGCAGTCCCTTGCATTGTATCTCGGAGAAGGATTGTCCTGCTTGTATGAGGTATCGTGTTCCTCGTCTATGATTATCAGTCCCAGGTCCCTGTGCGGGAGGAATATCGAGGATCTTGTTCCGAGCAGCACATACGGCCTTTCGCGCAGCACTGCTGCCGTTTCCCTCCTGTGAACGAAGGATTCCCCGCTGTGCGAGACCTGAAGCAGATCTCCGAAGACAGCTTTCAGGCGGTGCTCGAGCTGGCGGCTGAGCGCAATTTCGGGTACAAGGTAGAGGACGTTCTTTCCCTGTTCCAGGGCCTCCGCTGCAAGCTTGCAGTAGATGTCAGTCTTGCCGGAGCCGGTTACGCCGTCCAGCAGTGCGTATTTCCCTTCCCGGAAGGCCTTCCCTATCGATTCGAACGCCTTCTGCTGCGGGGCTGAAAGGCTGATCGGGGAGATGTCGCGTGTGCATGGTACCATGGTCCCGGAGCTTTCCTGCCTGGGGGCAAGGTCCGCCTTCACAATATCAATCTGGGCTATCAGTTCCCGGATCTGGGCCTCCAGAAGCTGCTTTCTCT
>JAKSJQ010000077.1 GCA_024402115.1 Bacteroidales bacterium
ATGAGCAACCGGTAGCGTTGGCGATCATCATGTGGTCACCGAAGAGCTGGGTGATAGCCTTCACGTATGGAGTCTCACCGCAACCTGCGCAAGCACCGCTGAACTCGAAGAGTGGCTGTGCAAACTGGCTGTTCTTTACGTTGGCCTTCTTGTCACCAACCTCCTTGTAACCTACCTTAGAGTTGAGGTAGTCGAAGTTAGCCTGCTCTGGAATCTGTGACTCGTAAGATACCATCTTGAGAGCCTTCTCCTTAGCGAGGCAGACGTCAACGCAGTTACCGCAACCGGTACAGTCTGCAGGAGATACCTGCATGGTGTAGACGTAATCCTTGAGGTTAGCCTTACCCTGCTGACGCTTGATGCCTGCAGGAGCAGCGGCTGACTCGTCGGCTGTCATGAGGAATGGACGGATTGCAGCGTGAGGACAAGCGTATGCACAGTTGTTACACTGGATACAGTTCTCAGAGTTCCACTCAGGAACAACGACTGCGACGCCACGCTTCTCATAAGCAGCAGTACCTGCTGGGATGGTACCGTCAGCGATATCCTTGAATGCGCTTACAGGAAGCTTGTCGCCCTGTTGTGCATTTACGATGTCTGCGATGTTCTTTACGAAAGCAGGAGCGATGCGGTCCTTGTTAGGGTTCTCGAACTTACCGGTGATGTTCTTCCAGTCTGCAGGAATCTCAACCTTGGTGTACTCGCCACCACGGTCTACTGCAGCGTAGTTCATGTTCACGATGTTCTCGCCCTTCTTGCCGTAGCTCTTGAGGATTGCCTTCTTCATGTAACCAACAGCCTCCTCGTAAGGAATGATGCCGGTGATCTTGAAGAATGCTGACTGGAGGATGGTGTTGGTACGTCCACCGAGTCCGATCTCTGCTGCGATCTTGGTAGCGTTGATGATATAGAGGGTGATGTTCTTGCGACCGATGATTCCCTTCACGTGATCAGGAATTCTCTGGAGGGTCTCTGCCTCATCCCAAAGGCTGTTGAGGAGGAGGGTACCGTTCTCCTTGATGCCCTCGAGCACGTTGTACTTGCTGAGGTATGAAGGAACGTGGCATGCTACGAAATCAGGAGTACCTACGAGGTATGGAGCCTTGATTGGGCTTGCACCGAAACGGAGGTGTGAGCAGGTGTATCCACCTGACTTCTTTGAGTCGTAGTCGAAGTAACCCTGTGCATAGAGAGGGGTCTGGTCACCGATGATCTTGATGGTGTTCTTGTTGGCACCAACGGTACCGTCTGAACCGAGACCATAGAAACGACACTCGGTGGTACCTGGCTTCACGATTGAGATCTCCTCCTTTACAGGAAGTGACTTGAAGGTAACGTCGTCGACGATACCGATGGTGAAATCGTTCTTAGGCTCCTTTGAAGCGAGGTTGTCGTAAACGGCGATGATCTGTGCAGGAGTGGTGTCCTTTGAAGAGAGACCGTAGCGTCCGCCGATGATCATAGGAGCGTTCTCGACGCCCTGATAGCTAGCCTTGATATCGATGTAGAGAGGCTCACCTACTGAACCTGGCTCCTTGGTGCGGTCGAGGACAGCGATCCTCTTCACGCTCTTAGGCATTGCCTTCTGGAAGTACTTAGCTGAGAAAGGTCTGTAGAGACGAACGATAAGTACACCGACCTTGCGGCCCTGAGCCTCGAGGTAGTCGATGGTCTCCTTGATGGTCTCAGTGACAGAACCCATGGCGATGATCACGTCCTCAGCGTCAGCTGCACCGTAGTAGTCGAAAGGACGGTAGTTGCGGCCGGTAAGCTCGCTGATTTCGCCCATGTAACGTGCAACGATGTCTGGAACTGCGTCATAGTATGCGTTTGCAGCCTCACGAGCCTGGAAGTAAACGTCACCGTTCTGAGCGGTACCGCGGGTAACAGGAGCGTCAGGAGAGAGAGCGTTCTTGCGGAAAGCTGCAAGAGCCTTCTCGCTGATCATGCTCTTGAGAGCAGCCTCGTCGAGGAGCTCGATCTTCTGGATTTCATGTGAGGTACGGAAACCGTCGAAGAAGTGTACGAAAGGAACGCGAGCCTTGAGGGTAGCGAGGTGTGCTACTGCTGCGAGGTCCTCAGCCTCCTGTACGGAAGCAGATGCGAGCATTGCCCAACCGGTCTGGCGGCATGCCATCACGTCCTGGTGGTCGCCGAAGATTGAGAGAGCCTCAGCTGCGAGTGCACGTGCAGATACGTGGAACACTGCTGGGAGGAGCTCACCGGCGATCTTGTACATGTTAGGGATCATGAGGAGAAGACCCTGCGATGCGGTGAATGTGGTGGTGAGGGCACCTGCCTGGAGTGAACCGTGTACTGCGCCGGCAGCACCACCCTCACTCTGCATCTCAGTGACCTTCACGACCTCACCGAAGAGGTTCTTCTTGCCCTGTGCAGCCCACTCGTCGACGTATTCAGCCATAGTCGAAGATGGGGTGATAGGGTAAATAGCCGCATGCTCGCTGAAGAGGTATGCTACATGGGCAGCAGCGTAGTTACCGTCACAGGTAATGAATTTTTTCTCGTTTGCCATAGTAGATATTTTTGATGTTTGTTGTTGGCTATTGTTTCTGTGCGCGCACGCTTATGCGTACGTGCGTGTATACAATCATGCAAATTTAGTCTTTTTCTGCCATGAATGAAAGTCTGTTTTTACGATTTGTGAAAATTTCGACTTTGCAGGCCTCTTAACTGACAATGTCGCATATAGTTGTATCTTTGCAGAAATTTGATTTTCCGGATGAAGGCATACATGTTCCCAGGCCAGGGCTCGCAGTTTCCGGGTATGGCAAAGGATCTTTACGACAATTATGAACTCGCCAGGACTCTTCTCTCTCATGCAGACGAAGTACTCGGGTTCAGCATCTCGAAGGTGATGTTCGAGGGCAGCGACGAGGACCTCAGGGCCACGGCCGTGACCCAGCCTGCGGTGTTCCTCCACTCTTACCTCGAATTTGCTTGCAAGGCAGAGTCTGCACCTGATATGGTGGCAGGTCATTCCCTTGGTGAATTCTCGGCTCTCGCTGCCGCAGGAGTTCTGCAGTTTTCAGATGCGCTGTCTCTTGTCAGCGCCAGGGCAAAGGCCATGCAGAAGTGCTGCGAAAAAGTGCCAGGATCCATGGCTGCCGTAATTAATCTTGCTGCTGATGAGATTGAGCGTATCTGTATGGAAATCAATGATGGTGCTGGTCTTGGAGCCCTTGTTGCGGCAAACTTTAATTCGGATGCTCAGACTGTGATTTCCGGTACGGCTGAGGCTGTCGCCGAGGCCTGTGTGAGGCTCAAGGCCGCCGGCGCAAGACGTGCTCTCGTCCTTCCTGTAGGAGGTGCTTTCCATTCTCCTTTGATGGAACCCGCGAGAGCGGAACTCGCAGAGGCGATAGAGCGCGTCCATTTCGCTTCTCCGTCCTGCCCGGTATACCAGAATGTAGTGGCGGCTCCGGTGAGCGATCCCGCCGTGATGAAGGCGAATCTCCTTCAGCAGCTGACTGCTCCTGTGCGCTGGGCCCAGTCTGTCCGACGGATGGCTGCCGACGGCGCCGTGGAGTTCATCGAATGCGGCCCTGGTTCAGTCCTCGAGGGCCTTGTCCGCAAGACCCTCCCTGCCTCAGACGACCTTGTGGTAAGACATGTCTGAACAATAGTCATATAAAAACGGCGGTGACTTTCGATCACCGCCGTTTTTATGTACCCCCGTGCGGAATCGAACCGCAACCGTCAGAACCGGAATCTGAAATTCTATCCATTAAACTACGGGGGCGTAGCACTGCAAAGTTAGCAAATAATTATCAAGCAAAGGATGCTGGATAAACAATTGCTTATTCAATCACCAGTCCGTCATAGGCGACGCCGTAGGTAGGGTTGTAGGCCTTGAGCTCGGCGTCGAGCTCGGCATAGCCTGGGAGGAGATGGGAGATGTGAGTAAGCCATGAATGCTTGGCACCGACCCTGTCGAAGAATGCAAGCGCCTCGTCGAGAGAGAAATGCGAGTAGTGCGGAGTCCTTTTCACGCAGTTGATGGTCACGTGGTCGAGCCCCTTCAGCTTTTCGAATTCGCAGTCCTCGATCTGGTTGAAGTCAGTGATGTATGCGATGTTGCCGAAACGGTATCCTAGCACAGAAAGTTCCTTCTTCTTATGATGCCATCCCTGGATTGGGACGACCGTGGCCTTGCACTGAGCTGCAGGGTCATTCAATACGTCGTTCTCGACGTCCTTCCATCCTTTTCCTGATTCCCATACGAGGTCGTGCTCGAGCTTGTTGCT
>JAKSJQ010000078.1 GCA_024402115.1 Bacteroidales bacterium
TCTTCTTTCCTCGCCTTGGCGAGTTCTTCGTTTCTTCTTTCCAGCCTTGCCTCGAGGGTTTCTTTCTTCCTTTCCAGTGCGGCACGTTCCTTTGCCTGCCGCGCCTCGCTGCGCTGGCGTATGCGTTCTCCGGCCTGCTCCTCGCTGACACGGCCGACCGGATAGGCGGCCTTGTAGACTTCGCCTATGGTGCACATGTAGTATTCGGCGATGAATTCCCAGAGCTTCAGCTCTTCTTCCGTGATGCGTCCGAGGGGTTCGACCGACGTGATGCTGCGTATCCTGGATTCTTCGATGGCCGGCTTGACACCTGTTTCGCAGACGACTCCGCTGTAGTATTTTCCGGTGACGGCGACGCGTACCCTGTCGCCTCTGCGGACGTCGGTCCCGTCCTCGACATAATAGTATGGATTCCACTCCAGACGGAGCGGAAGGATAACCGTTATGAAGGTTTTGCCCATTACGCAAATTTAGGTAATTTTGGACGTAAACCAATCACTTGCACTATGGCTAATACATACCATGTCTGCTCTTCAGCAGGAAAAGACTACTTCTGCGGCAGCGAGAGCGCTCCGTTCAGGACAATCAGCAAGGCTGCCTCGATCGCGATGCCGGGCGACACCGTCGTCGTCCATGGCGGCGAGTACCGCGAGTGGGTCGACCCGCTCAATTCCGGTATCTCCGAGCAGTCGCGAATCACATACATGGCGGCTCCCGGCGAGCATCCAGTGATCAAGGGCTCCGAAGTCGCAAAGGGATGGTTCAATGTTGAAGGCAATGTCTGGAAACTGGTTCTCCCGAACAGCTATTTCGGCACTTTCAATCCATACCGCGAAGTCCTCGAAGGCGACTGGTTCATCTATCCTGACCACACTGTCGAGCCTCACGAGGTCGACGGTGTCCTGATGGACTTTCCTCTCCACCTTGGCGATGTCTATCTCAACGGCAAGTCTTTCTACGAGGCCGGACGCTACTCGGATATCGTCAATCCGAAGAAGAGGATGACGGGCGTGGCCCCACCATGGACCAACGTTCCGGAGCCGCTTCTCCATCCTGAGGATTCGGTCTACCAGTGGTACTGCGAGATCGATGACGAGGCTGACCAGACTATCATCTACGCCAATTTCCAGGGTGCAGACCCTAATGCCGAGCTCGTGGAGATCAACGTGAGACGCTCCTGCTTCTTCCCTCGCAGGACAGGACGCAACTATATCACCGTGCGCGGATTCGAGATGTGCCAGGCGGCATGTCCATGGACTCCTCCTACCGCTGACCAGCCGGGCCTTCTCGGTACCAACTGGAGCAAGAAGTGGATCATCGAGGACTGTGATATCCATGATGCCAAGTGCAGTGCCATCAGTATCGGCAAGGAAGAGAGCACGGGCCACAACATGTGCACACGCACTCAGCGCAAGCCTGGCTACCAGTACCAGATGGAGGCTGTATTCAGGGCTGCGCGCATCGGCTGGAGCCGCGAGACAATCGGTTCGCACATCATCCGCAACAATGTCCTGCATGACTGCGGCCAGAACGGCATCGTAGGCCACATGGGCTGCATCTTCTCCACAATCGAGAACAACCACATCTACAATATCGCCGTGAAGCACGAGTATTTCGGTTACGAGATTGCCGGAATCAAGCTTCATGCTGCAATCGATGTCACCATACGCAACAACAACATCCACAACAGTGCGCTCGGTACCTGGCTCGACTGGCAGGCCCAGGGTGCCCATGTCACCGGCAATCTGTACTATGCGAACGACCGCGACCTGATGATCGAGGTTACCCACGGACCTTATCTTGTGGACAACAACATCTTCGGTTCCGAGTACAATTTCGACAATGTGGCTCAGGGCGGTGCTTATGTGAACAACCTCTGCGCAGGTATCATGCGTCGCATCGACTGCCGCGACAGATCGACTCCTTACCACTTCCCTCATTCGGCTGAGCTTGCCGGCTGCACCATCGTATACGGTGGCGACGACCGTCTTTACAACAACATCTTCATCGGTGGCAGCAAGGCTGTAGCTGACGATGCTTCATGCGGTACTGCCGGCTACAACGGCCACCCGCACGGATGGGAGGAGTACCAGGCTATCATCCGCAGCAAGGGCAATTCGGACCACGAGAAGTTTCAGGAGACGAACCAGGCTGTTTACATCAGCGGCAATGTCTATCTCCAGGGAGCTCCTGCATATGAGAAGGAGACAGAAAACTTCGTAACCGACGCCGGCTGCGGATTCAAGGTCTGCGAGGAAACAGACGGCACCTATATCGAGATCATGGTACCTGAGGAGGCACTGTCCGTCAAGACATCCATCGCATCGACCGCCACCCTCGGCTCTACCCGCATCACCGAGGGTTTGTTCGAGGACAAGGACGGCAACCCATACATCCTCGACAAGGACTACTTCGGAAACGCCCGCACCGATTCTCCTGTTCCCGGACCTCTCGAGTGCCTGAAGCCTGGATTCAACAGAATCAAAGTCCGCTAGATTAGCGCCCCCCCGTGGCGCCTCCGGCGCCGCCCGGTTTCTTTCGGCGCCGCCAACCCATTGTTAGACAACACGTTAGCACTTTAGCCTTCGGTCACTCAGCCGAAGGCTATTTGCTTATCTAGTTAAACTTCAACTAGTTACGATTGCCATTGCGAGCAGAACTCCTAGCAGAATATAATTTTTCAGAAAAAAGATTTGCAGTCAATCTAAAAATGACTATATTTGCAATCCCAACAACAACGGTGCTGTAGCTCAGATGGTAGAGCAATGGACTGAAAATCCATGTGTCGGCAGTTCGATTCTTCCCAGCACCACCCTTTTAAGCTTCCTGCAGATACAGGAAGCTTTTTTATTTCCCTGTCACTCAACACATTAGCCATTTCTCTGTAGGCAAATCGCCCTACAGGGAAACAGCTAAATACCTAACCAACAGATAGATACGCAAAACCCTGTAGACAGAACCGCACTACAGGGTAATCAATAAACAGCTATTTATCAATGCTTTAGCTGCGTCTTATTTTGCAAACTGCCACCAGTCAAGATCGAAGAGCTGCTCGTCGCCGCCGCGGAAGAGAAGATAGACATCATGCTTGCCGGTTGCACCGCGGACTGGAGATGTCACCTTGAGATTTCCGGCATTCTCGATGCGGGCAGTAGCCACAGGACGGCCACTGATAGAATCGAGATAGAACTCGACACGTCCTTCAGACTTGAAGTTCATAGCCTCAACGGTAAGCGAAGCAGCACCACCCTCGCCGAAATCAACCTCACGCACCTTCACCCAGTCACCGTTGTGAACTGAAGTCACGAAATGGTTCTTGCCAGGGAGACGGTCGACCTTGATACCCCAGCTTGAAGACATGGTCTCAGCCTCTACCCTGTTGTAAGGGTTGAGAGTACCGACAGGAGCAACACCCTCTTTGGTGAAAGGAATGAACGGAATGCTGCCATCCTTGTTGAACTTGAACTCCTCGA
>JAKSJQ010000079.1 GCA_024402115.1 Bacteroidales bacterium
ACTACATCGCATTCCCTAAGAACAACCAGGGACGCGACCAGATGATCGACGCTCCTTCAGAGATCGACCAGACCCAGCTCGACGAGCTCTATCTCGATATCCGTCCGCTGGAATAATGGCTCTGATAAACAGGATACAGGCTAGATGCTGCCGCTGCGGAAAGGTCCATGACCTCGATGCCTACGGCAGCATTAATGTTTCCCAGGACCCGGACCTCAAGGAAAAGGTCAGGGACGGATCCCTCTTTGTCTGGGAATGTTCTGCCTGCGGCTCGAAAAACCTGCTGGCGGCCGAAACGCTGTACCATGATCCCGACAGGAAGCTGATGGTCTGGCTTCTGCCTCTCGGGTCCATGGCATCAGATCAGGCTGACAGCCTCGGAGCGCAGCTTTCCAGAATTGCGGAAAGTCTGGACGGGTATACTCTCAGAAGGGTGAGCGACGTGGGATCCCTGATAGAGAAGGTGAGCATCTGCGACTCGGACCTGGATGACACCGTGATCGAGATGTGCAAGTATGTCACAAAGGTGGAACTTGCCGAGAAGGCAGGTGACAAGGCTGCTGAGATCATGGGTGCACCGTTCAAGTTCTACAGGATCCACGGTGCCGACAACGAGCTGGTGTTCACATTCCCGCTCGACGGCCAGATGCAGGGCGTTCCGGTAAGTTTCAGCATCTACGAGGACTGCCGCGGCATCCTTCAGAGGAACCCTGCAGCAGTCGAATCCCTGTCCGGATTCGCCAAGGTCGACGCCGACTGGCTCGCCGGCTTCTTCAGATAAAGTTTGCTTTTACGCGATAAAAAGCCTATCTTGGTGGAAGAACACTAAAAACCACTATCGATATGAAGGCATCAGAACTTATCGCAAGACTTCAGGCAGAAGTTGCAGCAAACGGAGACAAGGACATTGTCATCGCAGCAAACAAGCACAGTTACAAAGACGCGAAGGTAGTTTCCAAAGATTCTGAAATCACCCTCGCGCTGTTTGACAAGATCGCTGACTAGCAGCGTTTCCGGATTTATAACTGCAGTTCTCTCGCTCCGTCGCTTATGACGACGTCATAGACCTTTGGAGCATGGCCGAACCTGGCCTCGAACTGACTTTTGGCGGCCTCTATGAAAGTTTCATAGAGGTCTTCTCTTACCAGATTGATAGTACAGCCGCCGAAGCCGCCACCCATCACTCTCGAACCGGTCACGTCGCACTTGCGTGCAAGCTTATTGAGGAAATCAAGTTCCTCGCAGCTTACCTCATAGAGACGGCTCAGGCCGAAATGGGTCTGGTACATGAGCTCACCGACTGTCTCGTAGTCGCCTCTCTCGAGCGCGTCGCAGACATCGAGAACTCTCTGAACCTCTCCGATAACATATTCCGCCCTGAGGAAATCCTCCTGTGATATCTCGCCGCGTACCTCATCAAGCCATACTCGCTTGCAGTCGCTGAGGCAGTCGATCTCAGGATGGTTCTTCCTTATCGCGGCAGATGCCCTCTCGCAGGACTCACGGCGCTTGTTGTAGGCCGAGCTGGCAAGCTCATGCTTCACGCAAGAGTCGATGAGAACAAGCCTGTAGCCCTGTGGGTCGAACGGGAAATACTTGTACTCGAGGGTCTTGCAGTCAAGTCTGATAAGGCTGCCCTTCTTTCCGAAAACAGATGCGAACTGATCCATGATTCCGCACTTCACGCCGCAGTAGTTGTGCTCTGTGGACTGGCCGATCTTTGCCAGCTCGAACTTGTCGAATCCGTTTCCGAACAGTTCGTTGAGCGCGAAAGCAAAGGTACTCTCGAGCGCAGCTGACGAAGAAAGGCCGGCGCCGAGCGGTACATCACCTGCGAAAACGGCATCGAATCCCTCAACCTTTCCGCCACGCTTGATCGTCTCGCGGCAGACTCCGAAGATGTAGCAGGCCCAGCCCTGTGCCGGCTTGTCCTCTTCGTTCAGGCCGAACTCGACCTGTTCCTTGAAATCTATCGAGTACAGGCGGACGCGGGAGGTACCATTGACCCGGATCTCTGCCATGATTCCGCAGTCGATTGCTCCCGGGAAGACGTAGCCTCCGTTGTAGTCCGTGTGCTCGCCGATGAGGTTGATTCGGCCGGCAGAGGCGAACATGCGTCCCTGTCCCCCGAATACCCCGGCGAATTTCTGATTGATTGTGCTTCTCATACTATGCATTCATTGCCTGGTCAAGGTCTGCGATGATATCCTCTACATCCTCGATACCGACAGAAAGACGGATGAGGTCCGGAGCTACACCTGCCTCCACGAGCTGCTCGTCAGTGAGCTGGCGGTGGGTATGGCTTGCAGGGTGGAGCACGCATGTGCGCGCATCGGCAACATGGGTGACGATGCAGATCATCTTGAGGTTGTCCATGAACTTCTCTGCGTCGGCACGGGTGCCCTTGAGACCGAATGACATTACGCCGCAGCTACCGTTTGGAAGGTACTTCTGCTGGAGATCATGGTACCTGTCGCCAGGAAGGTCACAATACTTGACCCATGCTACCTTAGGGTTGGCCTGGAGCCACTCGGCAACCTTGCGCGCATTGTAGCAGTGGCGCTCCATCCTGAGGGCAAGGGTCTCGAGGCCGATGTTCAGGAGGAATGAGTTGTGAGGTGACGGGATGGATCCGAGGTCACGCATGAGCTGTGCGGTGCACTTTGTGATGTATGCGAGCTTGCCGAACTTCTTTGTATAGGTAAGTCCATGGTATGAGTCGTCCGGTGTCGTGAGGCCCGGGAACTTCTCTGCGTTTGCCTCCCAGTCGAAGTTGCCGCTGTCCACTACAACGCCGCCGACAACCATCGCATGGCCGTCCATGTATTTTGTGGTCGAGTGTGTGACGATGTCTGCGCCCCACTCGAAAGGACGGCAGTTGATAGGTGTTGCGAAGGTATTGTCCACGATGAGCGGAACGCCGTGCGCATGGGCGAGCTTTGCGAACTTCTCGAGGTCGAGGACGTTCATGCTTGGATTTGAGATCATCTCGCCGAACACGCACTTGGTATTGGGACGGAATGCCCTCTCGATTTCCTCTGCTGAAGCGTCTGCATCGACGAATGTGGTCTCGATGCCAAGCTTCTTCAGGGTAACTCCGAAGAGGTTGAACGTACCGCCATAGATCTGGGAGGTGCTGATGAGATGGTCTCCGGCCTGGCAGATATTGAACACTGCGTAGAAGTTTGCAGCCTGTCCCGAAGATGTGAGGATTGCGCCCACGCCACCCTCGAGGTCGGCGATCTTCCTTGCCACTGCGTCATTGGTTGGGTTGGCAAGTCTTGTATAGAAATAGCCGTCGGCCTCAAGGTCGAAGGGCTTGCCCTCGTGAACGAAACCAGACTGCAAA
>JAKSJQ010000008.1 GCA_024402115.1 Bacteroidales bacterium
CACCTGCAGGAGCTACATAGTCAACATATGGTGCGTGGTTGTAGAGAACAGCAAGTTGGTAGTAGTCCCATGCGCGGACTGCCCTAGCCTGTGCCAAGAGCTCCTCCTTGTTGTATACCTTCCACTCCTGAACGTTCTCTGCGTAGGTGATGACCTGGTTACAGCGAGCGATCTGGTTGTAGAGTGAGTTCCAGGTTACCTTGTTCCAACCACGTGAGTAGTCAGGGTACTTGAAAGACACGAAGTCAACGAGTCCTGTATCAGGAGAGTAGCTGATGCAAAGGTCGGTCTGACCTGAGAAGAGCAGAGAGTGGTCGAGGTTGTAGAAACCTCCGTTGAATGCGTGGTACACTCCGATGAGAGCGGCGTTGAGGTCAGCCTCGTAAGTGTAAGCGGAAGCTGAAGTAAGCGCGTTAGGGTTCTCGAGCTCAAGGAGCTTATTCGAGCAGGAAGCCGAAAGAAGGGCAGCTGCCGATACGAACAATATGGTGATATATTTTTTCATATACTGTATACTGTTAGAATGTGAGGTTGAGGCCGAAGATTACAGTATAAGGATTTGAGATCACGTTACCTGCGTTACCAGGGGTGAAGGTACCACCGGTGAAGTCAGGATCCCAACCTGAGTACTTGGTGAAGGTGAGCATGTTCTGAGCGGTGACTGATGCGCGGAGGCTCTTGAGAACCTTGCTGACAGCACCCTTAGGAACCCAGTTGTAACCGAGGGCGATAGAGTTGAACTTGAAGAAGTCACCTCTCTCAATCCATCTGTCAGAGTTAGCGAGGTCGTTCTCGGTGTAACCGAATGACTCACGTGGATACCATACATTGTTATGCTGGTTGCTAGGAGACCACCAGTTGAGGCCGCTGCGACGCTGAGCGTAGGTGTTGAGACCGTCCATCTGAGCGCGTGCACCGTTGCGGGTCCACTTGAAGAACTCACCGAAACCTGAGATCTGGAGATCCCAGCCCTTGTAGTTGAGCATGAAGTTGAGGGATGCCTCAAGACCTGGCCATGGGCTCTTCTTCTCGAGGATCTGACGGTCTGAGTTGTTGATGACACCGTCATCGTTGTAGTCAACCCACTTGATGTCACCGGCCTTGGCGTTAGGCTGGATTACCTGACCCTTAGAGTTCTTGTAGTTCATGACTTCCTCGTCGCTCTTGAAGAGGCCGTCGCTTACGATAGCATAGAACTGGCCGAGAGGATGACCCACGCGTGAGATGGTGGTGGTAGCATCGTACTCAGTCACACCATATCCGAGACCGTCGAGACGGTTCTTGTTGTGTGAGAGGTTTGCACCGATAGAGTAACCGAAGTCACCTACGTTCTGCTTCCACTTGAGTGAGAGCTCGAAACCGCTGTTGGTAAGAGTTGCAGAGTTAACGACTGGAGAGTTTGAAGCACCGGTGGTCCTGAGGATTTCCTGTGCATAGAGACAATCCCTTGACTGGCTGATGTAGTACTCAGCAGTGATGAGGAGCTGATTGTTGAGGAATGCCATGTCGACACCGATGTTGTGCTGTACGAGAGTCTCCCAGCTGATATCGATGTTAGAGAGAGCCATGACTGCCTGACCAGGAGCAGCTGCGTTGTTCTCACCGCTGATGAGGTAAGAGGTGTAGCTGTTGACGAGTGACATCCAATCATAGTCACCTACGTTCTGGCTACCGAGCTGACCGTAGCTGTAACGGAACTTGAGGTCGTTCATCCAAGGAACATCCCAGAAGCCTTCCTTAGAAACACGCCAACCGGCAGATACTGAAGGGAATACACCCCACTTCTTACCAGGGGCGAAACGAGATGAACCATCGGCACGTACAGTAGCCTGGAGGAGATACCTGCCATCGTATGAGTAGTTAACTCGACCGAAGTAAGAGATGAGTCTGCTCTGGCTGGTTGAACCGTCAGCACCTGAGATGGTGATACCGCTTGATACGTTGTTGAGGTAAACGCCGGCAGCGGTGGAGATGAGGTTCTGCCTTGCTGAGCTCTGGCTCATCATGAAGTTGTTCTGGTATGACTGACCGAGAACGGCGTTGATGGTGTGCTTGCCGAATGACTTGTCGTAATTGAGAGTGTTCTCAATAATATAAGTGGTGTTCCTGTTTGAACGGGCAGTTGCACTTGAAGCCTGGTCAGTGAAGTTGAGCGCGTAGTTTACGCCGGTCTGCCAGCTGCGAGTGTGTGAGTCGTTGATGTTTGCACCGAGGTTGAGCTTGTAGGTAAGACCGTCGATGATCTTGAACTGTGCCCAAGCGTTACCGCGGATGTACATAGCCTCGCTCTTGGTCCAGCCATTCTTAGGGTCAACCTCTGCAACGATGTTGTGTGCCGTGGTGTAGGCGCGCTCTGCGTTACCTATACCGTAACCGTTCTTGCCATACTCTGAATCGTCGTAGATAGGAACGATAGGAAGGAGACCTACAATCTCACCGAGACCTGCGTTTGCAGTGCTGTAGTTGTTGGTGAGACCGAACTGGAGGCTCTCGCCGATAGTGAAGATACCCTTGTTGAAGGTAGAGTTGATGGAAGCGGTCTCCCTGCGGAGGTTACGACCTACCTGAGCACCGCTGTTTGACATGTGGCCGTAAGCTACACGGAAGCGGGCTGCCTGTGAACCGCCTGAAACAGAGAGGTCATACTTCTGCTGAACACCGAGCTTGAAGTACTCATCCTGCCAATCGGTGTTGCCGGTGTACCAGTCAGGAACGGTGGTTCTGGTGGTGGTTCCACGCTCGATACCGTCCTTTACGACGTTGGTCATGATGTCCTTCCACTCAGAAGCATCTGCGAAGTCCATCCTCTTGTTCCACTGGAGTGAAGTCTGGTTGGAGAACTGGATGTCGACCTTGCCTGCCTGACCCTGCTTGGTGGTGATGATGATCACACCGTTGGCTGCACGTGAACCGTAGATGGCGGCTGCTGATGCATCCTTGAGGACCTGCATGCTCTCGATATCGTCAACGTTGAAACCTACGTTGTTGCTGGTAGGGATACCGTCGATGATGTAGAGAGGGGTGTTGTCGGTAAGAGAGCTCGTACCACGGATGAGGACGGTAGGAAGTCCACCGAGGTCACCGTTTGAACGTACGTTCACACCGGCTGCAAGACCCTGGAGAGCGTCTGCGATAGAGGTGTTTGACTTGTTCTTGTAGTCCTCAGCGCTTACGACTGAAACCGCACCGGTGAGGTCGCTCTTCTTGATGGAACCGTAACCGATGACGACAGTCTCCTCGAGGAGCTGGGTGTCATCAGCGAGGGTTACGTCAATCACGCCACGGTTGTCAACAGGAATCTGCTGAGTAGCCATACCGATGAGTGAGTAAACGAGTGTCGCATTGCCTGGCACGTTGGTGATCTCATACTTACCGTCAGCGTCTGTGCTGACTCCCTGAGATGTTCCTTCAACGAGCACATATGCTCCGATCACGGGCTGTCCGGAAGCGTCTACGACGGTACCCTTGACAGTACGGTTCTGAGCATAAGCTGAAGCAACGGACAAGAAGAGCATAAGTACTGCTACCAATGCTCCTTTGCTAAGAAAAATGCTTTTTCTCATACTTGTTTTAGCTTAGTTGGTTTATAATTAGGGTAATAAATATGTGCTTTACCACGGAACAAATTTACCCTTGTCCCAAACGAATGAGGGAGAAGAAAATTCGTTTGGGGTGGATTATTTTATAGCAGGGGAAATATTCCGTTTTTAAACGCGTATGTACTTAATATACAATTTTTTAAATATCTTTAATAAGACAACGAAAAGGCGGCAGGAAATTGAATTTCCTACCGCCATCAGAGATATTTGAGCTAAACTGCCTAGAGTATTGCCTCATCGTGATGATTCCTTACGACGCACTCGTCGTCGAGAATCATTGTCGCACCGTTCTCAGGAGTGAAAGCTGGCCACTCAGGACAACCAGCAGCAGATGGCTTGCCGGTCTTGATGAATGAGAGCCAGAAGTCGCTGACCTTCTCCTGGAGAGCATAAGCCCTGGCGTTGCCGCCGGTCATCTCCCTCTGGAGAGCAACGTTGTTGAACATGAACGGAAGCTCCATACCATGGCTTGCACCGAGGGCATTGAGATCAGGAGCCCAGGTGAAGAGATAGAGGTATACGTTCGCGCCACCCTCGTTATACTTTGCAGTAGCCTGCTTGATGGCGTTGCCACGAGACCTTGTGTCGACATAGGTAGCCTCCTTTGGCTGTGCGCCAGGATAAGCAGCCATAAATGCATCGTAGAATGCGGCAGCCTGATCACCCTTGGTCTTAGCGAGACGCTCGATGGCCTCTTCCTTGGAAACGGTGAAGTTGATGTCGAACACCATCTCGTTGAAGTTGGTACCGATGAGCATAGGAACGTCATGGTTGATCTGCGAGCCGGTTCCGTCGAAAGGATGCTCAGCCACGATCACGCCGTCCATCACCGGACCGCTGCCTGCGCGTACTGCCCTTGAAGCAGCAACGAGCTGCTCGTATGTGAACTTGCTGAAGTCTGCATCAGGACCTGGCTTCACGCCGAGAGCCTTTGCGAACTCGATACCTGCAGCCTTTGAAGCCTCTGCATCGCCGCTCCTGAGGGTAGAACCGCTCTGGACTACAGCCTTGTGTACGAGGCCCTTTGCCGATGGCATAGCGAGGAGGGTAGAAACCTTTCCGCCACCACCTGACTGGCCGCCGACGGTCACGTTGGATGGGTCACCACCGAACTTGGCGATGTTCCTGTTGATCCACTCGAGTGCCTTCACGATATCCTGCTGACCGAGGTTGACAGAATTCTCGTACTTGCCGCCGAGACCACGGAGATCGGTATAGCCGAGCACGTTGAGACGGTGGTTGATGTTCACGAATACGATGTCGCCCTTCTCTGCCATTGACATACCCTCGTAGCAAGGGAGGTCATGGCCTGAACCAGATGAGTATCCACCGCCGTGCACCCATACGAATACAGGTCTCTTGGCGTTGTCGTTGATGCCTGGAGTCCAGACGTTGAGCACGAGGCTCTCGGTCTCTGACATAGGCTCCATCACAAAGTTGTTACCGAATGCATAGTCGGTCTGCTTCTCGGACCAGTTGAAGGTCTGACCCTGCATGGCCTTGGGACCGTAGCACTTTGCCATCCTCACGCCATCGAACTTGTCAGGGTTCTGAGGAGGCATGAAGCGCTCAGCCTTTGCATACTGGATGCCCTTGAAGTTGTAGATGGTACCGTCGAGGTAACCCTCATAGGTTCCGTTGTCAACGGTCACCTGGGTGAACTCACCGGCAGAGATCGACCTGACCTCTGTAACGGGAGCACCCGGAGCGCAGGCCGCCAGGATGCTGGCGGCTGCGATTCCGATAAAAAAGTTATGAGTTCGCATAAATGGATATTAGAACTGGTTAGGAGCGCCAGGGGTAGGCACATTGTCCACGAGGGAAGCACCTGCCTTGTGAGCTTTCTTGAGAGGAGTAGTGAGGGTGAGAGTCCTGTAAACGGTCTTCATCTCCCTGGTCCACTCGCCCATCTGCACGGTAGTCACCTCTTCCTCAGGAAGACCGATGGTACCTACGGTCACAGTCTCGAGATTGTCGCCATAACCGATATGGAAGATATGGCCGATCCTGAGAGCGTCAGTGTCGGTGACGACGATGGTCTTGCTGCCGGCAGCTGCGTCCTTGAGGAGGTTGATGCTGAGCTGGAACTTGAAGTCGAGCATGTTGTCGTCAGAATCCCTACCGTCAGGGAAACGTCCTGCACTGAGGTTGTGATGGCTCATGGTAGGAGCGTTAGGGTTGACGAACCTCTGCTGTGCAGTGTAGTTAGGAACATCGAGGTGGATGAAGTTACCATACTCCTCGAGACCTGACTGACCCTGGTAACCCTCTGCGAGCATTGGGTTGACAACGGTACCCCAGTTGACGCAATCCACTACATTGTGGTCAGCATCGTAGAGGGTCATGTTGCCGAGACGTGCGAGAGCAGGACCTCCGAAATACTGGTCAGGCTCAACGTCGCCCTGGTAACCTGCAGTCTTCACGCTTGCGTCAAGGATGACATCCTCAATCTCATGAGCGTTAGAGAGACCCTCAGTGAGGGCGATCTCGTAGCAGAGAGCGAGCACCGGCTCATTAGAGTAGTGGTCAAACTTGGTAGCAGGCTCGAAGCTGATACCGGTACCCTTGGTGTTGAATGGCATGTTTGCAGAGTGGTTGTACTTGAGAGGCTTCTCAAGAGTAAGACCAGTACCTGCTTCCTCGAGGCTCATAGGGCCACGGCCAGGGTTCTGGGTGGAAGCGGTGCCGACCTTCTTGACCTTGACATATTCAACGCCATGGCCTTCACTGTCAATGTCGAGACGGATGACGTCACCGACTGAAATCTCCTCAACAGAAGAAACCTTGATGTTCCTGTCACCCTTCTTGGCGTCGTATGCGAGCCATGCCTGAACACCTGGCTTGCCGACCTTGGTGACGGTGACAACCTCATACTGAGACTTCTGAGCGGTAGGAACAGGGAACTGGGCACCGTAACCGATAGCGAGCTTGTCACCAACCTTGACACCGGTGAGAGACTCAACTGAAACGCTCTTCGAGCCAGCAGGGAACTTCATTACAGGACCCTCTGGGAGAGGCTGCCAGATAGTGGTAGGATGACCCATCTCATTTACTACGCGGCCGTAGATGCGAGGAGTTACTGCATTCTTGTCATCAGGATTCTTGATAGACGCGATGACGCGCTTCTCTGCCTTAGCACCGGTACCGATGGTGATCTCGTCACCGACCTTCATGCCCTCAGTGCTACGTACATAGAGAACCTTGTCGCCCTTAGCTGCAGGAACTGCGAGACCTGAGGTAGAGAGACCGAGGAGGTAGTAGTCCTTAGGAGCGAGCTTAGTACCAGCATTGATCTTGATGGTATTGAAGTAAGGAAGAGTTGCCTCATGTGGAATGAGCTCCCATCCTGAGATATCTACAGTGTTGTCGCTGCTGTTATAGAGCTCGATGAATGAGTTGGTCCTGTTCACACCGTCCTCAACGCGGAACTCGTTGATGCGTACAGGTGCGACGTTACGTACCTTCTCGACAGCGGTCTCGCTCCACTTCTTGCCTGCAACTGACCAGTCAGCCTTAGCCACGAGGTCGCCGTTGAAGGTCTTCGAACCTGAAGTCACTGCGAAGTTCACTACTACAGACTGGCCAGGGAGCACGTCATAGTCGATCTTCTTGACGGTCTCGTTAGAGCCCTTCACTACAGCCTTCCAACCCTTAGGGGTCACGATGCTGAGGGTGAGGTCATCGAGGGTCTCGCCAGTGGTGTTGACGAACTTGACGGTAGTGTAACCTACGGTGTTAGGAGAGAAAGTCTGGAGGAGGTTAGGCTGAGCGCTCTTGTCCATCGCACCGATGTAGAGTCTCTGGACATCGTAGCGTGCAGCAACCACGTTAGCCTGGATAGCCTGGTTGGTCTCGATGGTAGGGAATGTGCCAGGAGCGGTCATCGCACCCTCATAGAAGGTACCAGATGAGTAGTTGTTGTTGTCACCACCGTTACCGAGGAGGACAGCACCCTGCTTTCTCATGATGTCGTAGCTGTGACGAGGGTTCTGGATACGCGGACCGTCGAACATGGTGATGAGCTCACCTCCCTGGGCGTCGCCACCCATTGAGCGCCAATGCATTGGCTCACCGTCTGCCATAGCGGTAACGAATCTCCAAGTGATGCTAGGAAGACCCTTGCAGAGCTTGTCGTTAGGATCAGGGTTGACGCAGCCGACGAGGTTGTTCTCCTGGTCTGTCATGATCCATGGACCTGGAGCTTCACCGTGATACCAAAGAGGCTGGTTACCATAATAGGTAGTCTCCATAGTACCGTCACCGTCGTCACGAGAGTCGGTCTCAGCGTTACCGTAGTCGAAGCAGCAGCCTGAGTTGTAGTGGAGACCGTTGATCACCCAGTACTGACCCTCAGCCTGGTCATCAACTGCGATACCATGGGTGTCGTTCTGACGAAGACCCATACCTGGGACGATGTAAACGCCGTATACCTTGTGGCCACCGAGGGTCACAGGAGCCATATCAGCGATAGGAAGTGTGTCGAATCCACCGAGGGCAGCTCCGACGAATGCACCGCGAGGTGCCTGATAGAGATGATTTTCCTTACCTGACTGGTCGTAGATGCAGGTGATCCAGCAGGTGGTGTTTGCACAGAACTCGTCCTGAGCTGCAGCATTTGCGTATCCACCAGCGTCACCAGCGCTTGGCTGAACGACGCCGATGTCGAGAGTCTGTCTGTCAGACTCACGCATCACCTGGTAAAGAGGACCAGAATATGAGGCATAAAGTGCTCGGGTGGAGCTGTGTGCAGTCACGCACGGATTGCCAGCCTGTGCGTAGACGTCGCACGGTCCCTCGGGACGTGCCGGAACAGCCTGATTCTCACCTGCAGTAGCAATTGTAGCGAAGATCGCTGCAGGAATAGCTACCGCCGAAGCAAGGATGGCTGAAAAAACGATTTTTTTGTTCATAAGATTATTTTGGGTTGGTTTATCTTCTTCTAAGTGCCTCCATGAGCGGTCTGTCATGGTGGTAGAGAACCTTGCACTCGTTGTCAAGCATCATACAGGCACCCTTCTCCATGTCGTAAGGCTCCCACTCGACCTGACCCTTGACGTTAGGGTTGCCGGTCTTGATGAATGCAAGCCAGTAGTTGCTCATCACGTCAGCAAGTGCATAAGCGCTCTCTGAAGAGCCGGTCATCTCCCTCTGGAGGGCGATGTTGTTAGACATGAAAGGAAGCTCCATGCCGTGGCTTGCGCCGAGCACGTTGTTCTCAGGCTTCCACATGAACTGGAAGAGGTAGGTGTCCGCCTTACCCCTTGCGCTCTTCGCTTCAGCCATGTCGAGAGTACCGATTCTGAACATGGTGTCCATGTAGAGCATGGCCTCAGGGCCCCAGCCTGGATATACCTTCTTGAACTGCTCCACGAACGCAGGGACGTTCTCGGCACCGATGCGCTGAGCGAGCTGAGCCTCAGCCTCCTCTTCGGTGAGAGTGTTGCTGATATCGAAGGTGAACTCGTTGAAGTTGGTACCGATGATGAGAGGAACGTTGTCATGAAGAGGGAGACCGTCCTCGCCGAATGGATGGTATGGAAGGATCTTGCCGTCCCTTACAGGGCCCTGGCCTGCACGGATGCCCCTGCTGCCTGCCCTTCTGGAAGCGTCAACGAGCTCCTGATAGGTGAACTTGCTGAAATCGGCGTCCGGACCCGGCTTTACGCCGAGCTCCTGCGCGAACGCGAGACCGAACTGGCTTGAAGCCTCTCCGTCACCGATGGTGGTGGTGTTCATACCGCTCTGGATGATAGCCCTGTGGAAGAGACCCTGTGCAGAAGGAGTTCCCATGAGTGTGCCGATCTTTCCGCCGCCACCTGACTGACCTGCGATGGTCACGCAGTCAGGATCACCACCGAACTTCTCGATGTTATCATGAATCCACTCGAGTGCCTTTACCATATCCTGGACACCGAGATTCACTGACTCAGAATACTTTCCGCCGAGTGCGGTGAGGTCGGTGAAACCAAGCACATTGAGACGATGGTTGATCGAGATACCTACGATGTCGCCCTTCCTTGCGAGGTTACCCTGGTCGTAGCATGGGAGGTCATGGCCTGAGCCGGTAGAATATCCGCCGCCGTGGATCCATACGAACACAGGACGTTTCTTACCGTCATTGATACCCTTTGTCCAGACGTTGAGCACGAGGCACTCTGTCTCTGACATAGGCTCCATCACGAAGTTGTTTCCGAACGCGTAGTCGGTAGGCTTGTAAGAATAATCGAATGTCTGGCCCTGCATTGCCTTAGGGCCATAGATCTTCGCCATCCTCACGCCGTCGAAGTGGTCCGGCTTCTGCGGAGGCATGAACCTCTCAGCCTTGGCATACTGGATGCCCTTGAATGTATAGAGGTCATCATCGAGATAACCCTCTATGGTTCCATAGGTGGTCTCCACCTGGGTGTGCTTGCCCGCCGTTATCGGACCGGGATTAGCGGATTCCTTGACATTGCCGGACGTGCATGCGCATGCGAGAGCTGCGATTCCGACGATGCCTGTACAAATTCTGAATTTCATATAATTAATAGTTAGAAAATTTCACAGTTTTCCTCGAGAAGCTTCACGAGGTTGTAAGCGAACTGGCGGATAGCCTTGTTGTCGCGCTCCTTTGGATCCTGCTTGCGCCATGCAGCGATCTTTGCAGACGGCATGTCATGCATAGGAACCATCTGTGCACCCTCAAGGATGTTCACAGCCCACTCGCAGGCCTCGAGAATGTCGTCAGTGCTTGCGGTAGTGGTCTTGAACACCTCTTTCTCCTCCTTGAACGACTCCTTGATAAGGCGGATTGCCTCATCTGCATAGCCCTCACGGTTAGGATTCTCCCTTACCATCTTCGAAGCGTCACGGTTACGGAAGATGCCGAGGCAGGCAGCTGCGATCGAAGGATCCCTGACAGTACCGTCTGGATAGAAGATGCCGTGGATGTCGCCCCAGCCCGGATAGCTTACCATGAGCTCGAAGAGATACCAGCCCGCTCCGTTCTCGTTGGCCTTCTCGATTGCAAGGTCATAAGGATTCGAGCGGCCGATGCAGCCCATCTCGCTGTTGATTATCTGCTTGCCGTACTTCTTCTGTGCGGCGAGGGCGATGTCGTAGTTCTCCTGGATGATGGCGCGGGTCTCACGGTAGTCGTGGAAAGAGATCACGTCGACGAGGTCAGCCGAAGCCGCCTCGATGAACTTAGGATAGGTCACGCCTACGGTGATGTCGTCGTCAGGAGCGATCTCCTTCACGGTCTGGCAGGCCTTGCGCACGAAGCGGAAGATCTCCTCGGCCCTCTGGTCTGCGATCTCCTGGCTAGGAGCGTGCTTGTAGTAGTCGTTGCATGTAGGCTCGTTCATGATGTCCCAGCAGAGAAGTCCCTGCGATCCCTTCACTGCACCGACGACTGCGCGGAGGTAGTCTTCGTTAGCCTTCCAGTTCTCCTCCTTGATCATGTCTGGATTGAGGCCGTTGCCGTTGAAAAGGATAGGCATGACGCTGTAGCCCATGCTGTCAGCCACCTTGATGTAGTTCTTCAGGGTCTTGATGAATCCTTCCGGATCCCTCTGGTACTGGGCAGGGCCCATCCAGATCCTGGTCGAGTTGAGTCCGATCTTCTGTCCATAGCCGAGCTGGGTGCGGACGGTGGCCTCGTCGGCCCTCCATCCGAGGAAGCATACGCCATGGATCTTGCTGTAGTCGACAGGCTGTTTCTTCTGCGCCTTCGGTGCGGCGGAAATCGTACACAGCGTCAGGAGAGCTGCTGCGATGATGGTCAATGTACGTTTCATATCTTCAGTGTTTCGTGGTTAGGAGTATTATTTCACGTGCGTATTTTCAGATGTCGCAAGTTAGCCACAATGCAGACCATCAAAGTGGAATATTCTCCTTATTAACTCCCCTATCCTACTTTCTTCTCCGCGGCGTTTGCATCCTTATTTTAATAGGTTTAATATTGTCTTAGACAATGGGACAAACCATAACCGCAACATAATCATGAAAACAAAATCAATCTTAGCAACATGCTGCCTGATGGCGGCATTCACCCTCAACTCGCAGGGTAAGATCGTCGAGAACGGCGGAAAAGGCCCTTACAAGGCTGAAGTCGTGACGGCGGCATCACTCCCTGGACACACCGTCTACAAGCCACAGAATCTCAAGGCTGCAGCCAAGGAGGAAGGCTTCCTCCCAGTGATGGTCTGGGTCAACGGAGCAGGCGTCAGCGCCAACTATGAGAGCATGCTCAACGAGATCGCATCTCAGGGTTACGTCGTAGTGGACGCAGCCAACAGCGCAGCGTCGGTAAACGACGTGATCGCATGGGTAAACAGCCAGTCAAGGGCTAAGGACGGCGAGTATGCAGGCACCATCAGCGGATACGGCCTCGCACTCGGCGGACAGCCTTCTTCTGCAGTCCTCTCTGAGCTTCTCCAGGGCAGGACCATCAGGACCGTAGTCCTCGCAAACTCAACCCTCGGTGCCGGCAAGGGCATCAAGGCCGAGGATCTCGCGAAGTACCGCGGATCAGTCCTCTACCTCGTCGGAGGTGAGAAGAACTCAATCTACAGCGCAGCTCTCAAGGACTACAACGCAATCAGCTCAAGCAACACCTCTGCAGCCCTCCTCCAGGTGGACCGCAAGCACAATGCACAGGCACTCGGCGGCGACTACTTCGGAAGGCTCGCTACCAGGTGGCTCGACTGGGCCCTCAAGAGCGACAGGAACGCACTCGGAATCTTCCGTGACGGCGAGCTCGCAATGTACGAGGGCAGCGCATTGAAGTCTAAGAACTTCCCTCCTGCAGAGCACGAATATCCAGGCGCACACGACCCTGTAGTCGCTTTCTGCGACGGTAGGTACTATGTGTTCACCACCGGTATGAACGTGATGTCATCTTCAGACATGAAGCACTGGCGCTACGAGAACAACGTGTTCAAGTCTGCTCCTCAGTGGGCACAGGACAAGGGCTTCCGCGGCATGCCATGGGCACCTGACATCCAGTACATCAACGGCAAGTGGTACATCTACTACTCATACTCAGGCTTCGGCAAGAACAAGTCTGCCATCGGAGTCGCTACCAACAAGACCCTCAACCCAGAGTCACCTGACTTCAAGTGGGAGGATCAGGGCATGATCGTGGAGTCTGTCCCTGGCCGTGACGAGTGGAACGCCATCGACGCCAACGTGATGGTTGACGAGGACGGAACAGGCTGGCTCGTATTCGGCTCGTTCTGGCGCGGCATCAAGATGTGCAAGCTCAACGAGGACTACACCAGGCTCGCAGACCCAGAGGAGTGGTATCCAGTGTCAAGGCGTCCTGATGGCACCGCACCTGAGACCGTATCTACCGACACCGCAGTGAGCCCAGACCCTAGAGGTCTCGACTTCGACGCTGGTAACGGCGCCGTAGAGGCTCCTTTCCTCTTCAAGCATGACGGCAAGTACTATCTCTTCGTATCGTTCGACCTCTGCTGCCGCGGCGAGAAGAGTACCTACAACGTAGTTGTCGGCCGCGCAGACAAGATCACCGGTCCATACTTTGACAAGGACGGCGTGAACATGATGAACAGCGGTGGAACCCTCGTATGCGGCGGCAACGAGCAGTTTGCAGGTGCAGGCCACTGCGCAGTCGTGACTTTCGACGGCAAGGACTATATCTTCATGCACGGATACGACAAGGATTACGACTACGATTCGAAGCTCCTCATCAGGGAGATCACCTGGTCAGCTGACGGTTGGCCTATCGTGAACCTCTAGTATCAACCCAAGAATCAGAATCATGGAAAGAAAGCTTCTCATGACAGCGTGTGCACTCATCGCGGCAAGCGCAGTGAGCTTCGCACAGACAGACAAGACCCAGGTTATCGAGAACGGCGGAAACGGCCCATACAAGACCATCGTAGTGGGCGACGCCAGCCTCCCTACCCATACCATCTACAGGCCAAACGACCTCAAGGCTGCAGTTGCAGAGAACGGCAAGCTCCCTGTACTTCTCTACGCAAACGGCGGCTGCGCCAACAGGAGCCAGGACATGAGCCACCTCCTCAGTGAGGTTGCTTCCCACGGTTACCTCGTGATCGCCATCGGACCATACGAGCAGTATGACGAGAAGGCATTCTACGACACCTGGAGGAACATCATCAAGACCATGTACCCTGTAGGTCTTCCATATTGCACCATGGGCAACGGCGAGAAGGTTTACCCTATCAGAGTACAAGGCTACCCAGGAAGCAGCCAGGAAGGCTCGCGAAGAGGCAGCCAAGAAGAAGCCAAGCAAGAAGAGCGCACCTGCACCGGAGCCATTCCGCACCTACGCCGGCCAGCTCCTCGAGGCTATGGGCTGGATCACCAACCAGAACGCTGACGCATCCAGCGAGTACTACCATCTGGTCGACCTCGACAAGGTCGCTGTCATGGGCCAGTCATGCGGTGGTGCTCAGGCTCTCGCAGTTTGCCACGACCCTCGCGTGAAGACCGCGATCATCCTCAACTCAGGAATGGGTGAGATCTCAATGGGCGGTGCATCTAAGTCATCCCTCGCAAACCTCCACACTCCTATGTTCTACCTCATCGGTGGTCCCGCAGACGTTGCATACAGGAACGCTCTCGGTGACTACGGAAGGCTTGAGGTGCCTGTAGTGATGGCAAACACCAAGGACGGCCACCACGGCACCTACTACACTGCGAACGGCGGCCGCTACGCAATCGCTGTACGCATGTGGCTCGACTGGCAGCTCAAGGGCAAGCTCAGCGAGTCTGCACTCTTCCTCAACGACGACTATGAGGCCAGCCTCTACCCAGACTGGACCTTCGAGAGAAAGAACTGGTAACATAAGGAAATCATGAACATCAGAAGATTTATACTCGCACTGATGCTGGTATGCAGCTTCGCGTCACTCGACGCGAAGCCCCAGCTCAGGAAGAAGATAGTGGACGAAGGCGGCAGCGGTCCGTATAAGGCCGAGGCACGCGAGGAGAAGACCTTCGCAGACGCAGTAGTCTACAAGCCTATCGATCTCAAGTCAGCCGCAGCTGACGCCAAGCTCCCTGTCCTCGTATTCGCTAACGGCGGATGCAACGACACTTCCCTCCCTCATGAGAGGATGCTCACCGAGGTAGCTTCAAGAGGCTACATCGTGATCGCGCTCGGAAGCATGCAGTTCGACATCAACGACCGTCCGCTCAAGAAATCACCTAACGAGCAGATGGCCGCTGCGATGGACTGGATCATCGCCCAGAACGCCCTCAAGAAGAGCGAATACTACGGTTGCGTGGCTACCGACAAGATCTCTGTCGCAGGACAGTCATGCGGCGGCGCACAGGCTCTTTTCAACTCTACCGACCCTAGGGTAAAGACCACCGTCATGGTGAACTCCGGAATGGGTGATTTCGAGATGTCAGGTGCCAGCGCAGAGCTCCTCGACCAGCTCCATGCCCCTATCCTCTATATGGAAGGCGGCGAGAGCGACGTGGCCTATGCCAACGGCGTGAAGGACTATGCCAAGATCAACAATGTATTCGCAGCGTTCGCCAACCACCTCACCGCAGGTCATGTCGGTGACTTCGGCGACATCTACGGAGGAAGCTTCGCACAGATGCTCACTGCATGGCTCGACTGGCAGCTCAAGGGCGACAAGGAGCAGGCAAAGGTATTCACCGAGAGCAAGCTCGACAAGTACCCAGGATGGACCACCAAGGCCAAGGATCCTAACACAGGCTGGAGCAACGTGCCTTTCTACACCATGGAGGTGCACACCTACAACCAGAGGGGCAACAACATCTTCGGAAGGCTCTACATACCTAACGACGGCGCTGCAAAGAAGCCTCTCGCCATCATGGCGCACGGTTTCAACTCCTCATACCATGAGGTCGAGGCCTACGCCGAGACCCTTGCGCAGGAGGGTGTAGCAAGCTACATCTTCGACTTCGCAGGCGGTGCGGTGACCAGCCGCAGCGAGGGTAAGTCTATCGACATGTCCGTATTCACCGAGGCTGACGACATCGCTTCGATCGTCGACGCTGCCAAGGAGTGGCATTTCATCGATTCAGACAGGATGACCCTCATGGGATGCAGCCAGGGCGGTCTCGTAGCTGCCATCGCATCTGCACAGATGCCTGACGCATTCAAGTCCGTCGTTCTCGTATATCCTGCATTCTCGATCGCGGAGCACGCTGTGACCCTCCATCCGAAGGAGGCGATCACCTCTGAGACCGGCGTCCCTGTGATGGGTCTTCCTCTCTCTCATGTATATTACGACAAGCTCATCGGCTACGACGTGTTCAAGGAGATGCCGAAGTACAAGGGCGAGGTCATGATCGTATACGGCGACAAGGACCCTATCGCAGCCGGTGACTACATCCAGCGCGCTGAGAAGGCTTACGGAGGCTGCGAGATCAACGTCGTTCCTGACGGTGCTCACGGCTTCCCAGAGTCACACGCTCATGTGCTCGCAAACAAGCACATCGTGGACTTCATCACCAGGACGCTGAAGTAATATTCCAGAAACGTAACTGACTGACCATCAGTATATTCGACGACTGACGGCTCCCTCGAAAGAAGGAGCCGTCAGTTTGTTTATGCATTGATTGTCAAATGTTTATGACATCAAGGATTTAGAAGAGCGGTCTTCCGTAGTCGCCGTAGAGTGAGAGTACGTTCTCGTCGTTGACCCTGATGCGGCACTCGTCGTCGAAGATCATAGTTGCCTGATGGTCAGTGGTGAAAGGCTCCCAGGTAGGAAGTCCGGCAGTGTTAGGATCACCGGTCTTGATGAATGAGATCCAGTATGAGCTCATGATGTTCTCGAGGACATGTGCGTCAGGAGTGTTGCCGGTCATCTCAGGCTGGAGCATCACGTTGTTGAACATGAATGGGAGCTCCATTCCGTGAGAGGCAGCGAGATAGTTGGTCTTAGGCTGCCAGGTGAAGAGGTATGAGAACACCTTTGCACCGCCCTGCTCGCTCTTGAGGCATGACTGCTTGATAGCGCCTGGAGTGAATGAGAGGTCGATTGCGAGCATCTCCCTTGGGGTCTTGTTCGGATATACCTTCTTGAAGGTCTCGATGAAGCTGTCGGTGCGGTCACCGAACTTAGCCTTGAGCTCTACGAGCGCCTCATCCATGCTGATTGGAGGATTCTCGAAAGAGAACTCGTTGAAATCGGTACCGATGATCACAGGGATATCCTTGCTGATCTCAGGAGCGTCTGGAGAGAACGGATGCCTTGGAAGGATGTTTCCGTCCACTACAGGAGAACCGATGAGGCGAAGGCCTGACATTGGGCTCCTGCCCTCTGTGGTGACGCTTGAGTAGATCTGGAGGAGTTCCTCGTAGGTATAGTCGTTAACCTTTGAAGGATTAGCAGCAGTTACGCCGAGAGCCTTTGCGAAAGCGAGGCCGACAGGCTGGGTAGTCTCAGGAAGCGCATGAGTGAGGGTCGAGCCGCTCTGGATGATGGCCTTGTGGAAGAGACCGTGAGCAGAAGGCATTGCGAGGAGGGTCGAAACCTTGCCTGCTCCACCTGACTGTCCGCCGATGGTCACGTTATCAGGATCACCACCGAAATATGCGATGTTGTCCTTAACCCACTCGAGAGCCTTCACGATGTCCTGCATTCCGAGGTTCACTGAATTGGCGAAAGGTCCGCCGAGAGCGGTGAGGTCGCAGTAGCCGAGGAGGTTGAGACGATGGTTGAGGGTGATGGTCACGATATCGCCCTTCTCTGCGAGAGCGCGGCCCTCGTAGCAAGGAAGGTCATGGCCAGATCCTGAAGAATATCCGCCGCCATGGATCCATACGAACACCGGACGCTTCTTGCCGTCGTTGATGCCCTTGGTCCACACGTTGAGCACGAGACAATCCTTCTCGTCCATCGGTTCCCTGATGAACTGGTTACCGAAGGCATAGTCTGTCTGAGGGTTGCCATCCCATGCGAAGGTCTGGGTCTGAGGGGCCTTAGGGCCATAGTTCCTGCACTTGAGCACTCCCTCATGCTTGTCGGGAGCCACAGGTGGCATGAAACGCTCAGCCTTCGCGTACTGGATGCCCTTGAAAGTGAAGATAGCGCCATCCTTGTAACCCTGGATGTCGCCATAGACAGTATGAGCAATGGTCGACTCGTCGGTGACGCAGACCCTGTCATACATGTTCTGGACGGTCATTCCGCTCTCGTTGCCGTTGCCCTGGCCTGCACATGAGCAGACGAGGGCGGCAGAAGCGGCTGCCGCAAGAAAAGTAATCTTTTTCATTGGGATTGATTAATAGTTAGTTATCAGATGTTGAAGTTTTCTCTTAGAAGTCCTACGAGTTCCTCCTTCGTGCTGACCTCAGGGATGAGCCAGAGGGAGCCATGGACAAGACGCGGAATACCAGAGCTGTTCTGGTTGGTCGTACGTCCGAAGAGCTCAAGGGTCATCGACAGATAAGAATCTATCCACGGATCCGAGAGCGATCCCTCGAGATTGACCGTACGGCCGCTGCCTGCAAGGAGGCTTACCGCCATCTTCCTGGCCTCTTCTGGCTCGCGTGGAGTCCACTTCGCCTTGCCGTCGCTCTCGTAGAGCCAGTCGTCGAAGCGATAGAAAAGCTCCTTGTCCGTCTTCCATAGCGCCAGGGCCAGCTTCGCAAGCTCACATGAGCCCTTGAAGAGATCCTCGGTCACGTCCGGAAGATAAGGGTTGCACGCAGTGCTCAGAGGAGTAGGACAGAGAATCACCGCCACATCCTTCGAAGGATCGCTGGCAATCGCACGGTCGGCGACAAGTTCCTTGAGCCAGCCATGCATGGTACGGCAGTGCGTACACCTGTAGTCGAACATGAGCTCGATGGTGATGTCAGCGTCCGGATTGCCGATGATAGGGACCTCATCCTCAGCCATGAACTGAGGAAGGGCCTCGCTGCTCCTGCCGGTCTCGAAACGCGCCGATGGCGTTGTGCAAAGCTGCACCGCTATGAGGACCACAGCGGAAGCGACTCCAGCACCGATGGCCATCGAGGCATATTTCGGGTTCGACCTGAGCTCTCCGAAGAAGTGGATGAGAATTAGAAGCGAAAGCACGATACCCACGCTGTGGGTCGCCATGCAGTACGGGCAGATAGCGTGGAGCCTGAACTCCATCAGGCAGATGAACCATGCGGACGACACGAGTATCGCGCAGGATGCGAAGATCAGGAACCAGAAGAATTCCTTCATCTCCTTGAGCATGAGCCCGCAGAGCGCAACCGCAAGGTAAAGGCCGCCGGCCAGCGCGCTCACCGGCACGAGACCGAAGAGCATGGACCAGCTGCTGCCCAGCACGGAGTCACACGAGCTTCCGCTGCTGCACCCGATCAGATGGGATCCGGTCAGCGAATGGTACATCATTATCATACAAAGGACAAATGCCGTGGCGCCGAGAAGCGCCACAGCAGGTCCAAAAAAGCTTTCGCTTGTCTTTCTCATAGGTTATATTTCTTACTAGAAGTGCCTTGGAATGTCATATCCGAGAAGGGCACGGTCGTGGTTGTGCACGATCTTGCACTCGTCATCGAAAACCATCGTGTTACCGTTCTCTGCGGTGTAAGGATCCCACTGAGGAAGTCCCTTCACGTTAGGGTCACCTGTCTTGATGAACGCGAGCCATGCAGAGCTCATGCGCTCTGACATCTTGTATGCAGACTCGGTACCTCCGGTCAGAGCTCTCTCGAGAGCAACGTTCCTGAACACGAGAGGAAGTTCCATTCCATGGCAGGCACCAAGAGCATTGTTCTTAGGCTTCCATGTCATGTAGTACATGTAGACTTTCGAACCGATGGCGCTCTTTGCGTCAGCCATGTTGACAGCAGCCTCGCGGAGGAAAGTATCGGTATAGACAGCCTCCTCAGGACGGCTGCCAGGATAGATCTCGTTGTAGGCAGCGATGAAGGCATCAGCCTTGGCAACGCCGATCTGCTTCGAGAGCCTGTCGCGTACCTCTTCCTCCTTCATAGCCTTGCTGTTGTCGTAGGTGAACTCATTCTTGTTCGAACCGATGATCATTGGGATATCCTTGCTGATCATAGGTGCACCAGGAGCGAAGTGCTCGAGTCCGACTACGGTTCCGTCCACGGTAGGACAGAATCCGTTCGCCGAGTGGAGCTTCCTGCTCGCACGGTCGCCTGCAGCCGCGAGCTCCTCATAGGTGAACTCGTCGAGCTTGTCCGCATTCGCTGCGGTGATTCCGAGCTCAGCAAGCACTGCTGAACCAAGTGCACGTCCCTCCTCGTCGCTGTTGTGGAGTACCCATGAACCGCTCTGAGTGATGGCCTTGTGGAAGAGACCCATGGCAGAAGGCATGCACATGAGAGTGCTGACCTTTCCGCCACCACCGGACTGGCCGGCGATGGTCACGTTCGACGGGTCGCCACCGAAGTTGGCGATGTTGTCACGTACCCACTCGAGAGCCTTGACGAGGTCGAGCATACCCATGTTGGCAGAGTTTGCATACTTGCCGCCAAGGTCGCGGAGATCGGCAAAGCCGAGGATGTTGAGACGATGGTTGAGGTTCACGACGACGATGTCACCCTCTTCTGCGAGAGACAAGCCCTCGTAGCAGTCCATGTCGTAGCCGGAGCCAGACGCGAATCCACCGCCGTGGATCCACACGAACACAGGTTTCTTCGCGTTGTCGTTGATGTTCTTGGTCCAAACGTTGAGCACGAGACAGTTGAACTCGTCCACTGGCTCGAGGTTGAACTGGAATCCGAAATCGTAATCGGTCACTGCCCTCTTCCAGGCGAGGCTGGTAGAGGTCTGCGGGGTCTTTGGTCCGTATGCCCTGCACATGAGGACACCCTCATGCTGGTCTGGTGCGGTAGGAGGCATGAATCTCTCAGCCTTTGCGTACGGAATGCCTTTGAAGACGTAGACCTCTCCGTCACGATAGCCCTGTACCTTACCGTAGGTAGTCGCAGCTACGGTCGTAGCGTCGCTGACTATCTCGCGATAAGTGGTCTGAGGCGTACTTGTGCATGAAGCCATCAACACGGTGACGGCCAATGCAGCGAATAATGGTTTTGTCATTTCTTACTTTGTTTTCATTGCGTGGCACAGCCCTTAAGCCACAGCGCAAAAATACTTCGCGCGTGAATGAATAAGGTGTACTATTCAAACGACGTGGAGTAAATTCCTTGGCGGCGCACGAAATAAAAATCTCCACTCGAAAGGAAAATTTGACATACCATCATGCACGCGCAAGTGAATACTTTTGCCGACAGTTAACAAAAAACAGCCCTCAAAATTATTAGCAACCAACAAACCACAAACACATGTTGCACAAGAATTCAATCAAAATCGCATCATTCAGAGCAGCCCTCGTTGCAGCCCTGATGGTATTGACTTCTTTTGGGCTCAATGCACAGACCGTCAAGGGAACCGTCAAGGATCCTTCAGGACTGCCTGTCATCGGAGCTTCAGTATTTGTCACCGGCACCCAGAATGGTACCGTTACTGACGCTGACGGAGCTTATTCACTCTCCAACGTCAATTCTTCAGCCACACTCCAGTTCTCATGCATCGGCTACACAACCGTAGACGAGCCTGTCAACGGAAGGACAGTCATCGACGTGATCCTCGAAGAGGAGAACGAAATGCTCGACGAGATGGTCGTCATCGGTTATGGTACAGTAAAGAAGAAAGACCTCACCGGTGCCGTTTCAGTCGTTAAGCCAGAGGATTTCAAGAACAAGAACAACACCTCGATCGGAGATATGCTCCAGGGTGCAGCCGCTGGTGTCAGCGTACGTTCAACCGGTGAAATCGGTGGCGTTCCTAACATCCAGATCCGTGGTACAGGCAACCTCACCAACAATGACCCTCTCTACGTCATCGACGGTATGCCTACCTCAAACGACATCAACTTCAACGTCAACGATATCGAGTCTATCCAGATCCTCAAGGACGCATCTGCAGCAGCCATCTACGGTTCCCGCGCAGCGAACGGCGTCGTGATCATCACCACCAAGAGCGGTAAGGAAGGTCGCACCAAGTTCGAATTCAACGCACAGGTCACCGTATCCCAGCTCAAGAAGATCAAGATGGCGAAGGCCGCTGAGTGGAAGGCATACTACGACGAGGCATTCGACAACGCAATCGCAGAGGGCATCGAGGGTATCACCAAGCGCATGGACCACTGGGACAACGACACCGACTGGCAGGCAGCCTACTTCAAGACTGGTGTCACCCAGAACTATGACCTCAGCATGTCAGGCGGTAGCAAGACCGGTCAGTACCGTGCCTCATTCAACTACCTCACCGACAGCGGTACAACCATCAACCGCCACATGGACAGGTACACCTTCCGCGTGAACTCAAGCAGCAAGCTCTGGATCTTCACCGTCGGTGAGAACATGCAGTTCGGCCGCACCTATGTAAGAAACGCAGGTGGCGGAGCGGTGAGAAAGGTCGGCGGTTCAATCGCAGACGTTGTCCGCATGATCCCTACCATTCCTGTATATGACGACGTGAACGGTAACGAAGGTGGCTATGGTATCGGTAACGAGATCCACGCAAGGGCACTCGGCGCAAACCCTGTCGCTCAGTCAAACAACCGTGACCGCAACACCGAGACCCTCTTCATCCGCGGTACAGCCTTCGCTGAGGCACAGATCCTCCCTTGGCTCAAGTACAAGCTCAACATCGGTCTCGACATCAACGACCAGCAGGTCAACTCATGGACCTCAGGTTACACTGTAGCGCTCAACTCAGCATCTGGTTCAAGCTCTGCAACCTCTACCAACTCAAGGACCAGCACCTTCCTCGTGGAGAACACCATCTCTGCAGACAAGACCATCGGCAAGCATAACATCAGCGGTATCCTCGGTACCACTTACCAGAGCACCGATTTCAAGACTGCAACAGCTTCTCAGCAGGACCTCATCACCACCGCTAACGGTGATTTCCTCACCACCGTATCAGCAGGTACCACCAGCGCATCAGCATCAGGTACCATGAACAAGGCAGTCCTCATCTCTTACCTCGGCCGACTCAGCTATGACTTCGACGGCAGGTATCTCATCACAGCCACCGGTCGTGTCGACGGTTCTTCAAGATTCGGCAACGGTCACCGCTGGGGTGTCTTCCCTTCAGTATCAGGTGCATGGCGTATCAGCAAGGAGCCATTCTTCAACGTAAGCTGGATCGATGACCTCAAGCTCCGTGCAAACTGGGGTAACCTCGGTAGCCAGAACGTAGGCTACTATGACTACCAGATGTACATCAACAACTACGCACAGTACCTCTTCAACGGCGGTAACGGTGAGATAACCCACGGTCAGACCATGGTACAGCTCGCCAACCAGAACCTTACCTGGGAGAGACTCGAGCAGATCAACGCAGGTATCGACTTCGCTATCCTCAACAACAGACTCCAGATCTCTGCTGAGTACTTCAACTCTACCTCACACGACGTGCTCACCGCACTCAACCTCCTCATGACTACCGGTAACGGTGGTGGAAACCCATTCGTGAATGCGGCTTCTATCCGCAACAGCGGTTTCGAGCTCACCGCAACATGGCGTGATCAGGTCAACAAGGACTTCTCATACTCTATCACCGCCAACCTCAGCCACTCAGAGAACAAGCTTCTCAACTTCGGTTACGGTAAGACCGAGCAGTACACCGACTATACCACCACCCGCGTAGGTGAGCCTATCGGTATGTTCTATATGATCAAGACCATGGGTATCTTCCAGAGCCAGGACGAGGTCAACAACTACAAGAGCGCTGACGGCAAGATCATCCAGCCGGAGGCCAAGCCTGGTGACCTCAAGTATGAGGATTTCAACCATGACGGTATGATCTCTACTGCTGACCGTCAGGTAGTGGGCAGCCCTTGGGCAAAGCTCGAGGCAGGTCTCAACTTCTCTGCAAACTACAAGAACTGGGATTTCGGTCTCATCGGCTTCGGTAAGTTCGGCAACAAGGCATTCAACTTCAACCGCTGGTATCAGGAAGGTTTCCAGGATTGCAACTCTGCACCTGTAAACTACGACTACTGGAGACCGGACAACAAGGGTGCAAAGAACCCTCGACTCCTCTACGGTGACGAGCGTAACGTCTACACCTACATCGACAGATGGCTTGAGGACGGTTCATTCTTCAAGATCAGTTCAATCTCTGTAGGATACACCCTCAGGATTCCTGCAATCGAGAAGTACCTCGAGAGCATCCACTTCACCCTCACCGGCCAGAACCTCTTCACTTTCACCAAGTATAGCGGCTATGACCCAGACTTCCAGGGTTCACTCTTCGAGCCAGGTATGGACTTCTGTACATATCCTTCTCCAAGATCAATCATCTTCTCGATCAATGCTAAGTTCTAAAAAGGAAGAGTCATGAAAAAATTCATAATCGCAATATCAGTAGCAGCTGCGGGTCTCGTATCCGCATCCTGCAACCCAAATCTCCTCGACCTCGCAAATCCTAACGCGCTTGTCGCAGAGAACTCATGGAACACTCAGAAGGACGTTGAGGCAGGACTTGTAGGTGTATACCACACACTCTACAACTGCTATTGGAACAGCTTCAACGCTTTCCAGATCTCAGGTCAGTCAGACGAGTTCTACTCTCTTTCACCTGATGCCGACCTCGCAGGTTACGTCAACCTCAAATATGCAAACTACGACCAGAGGTGGAACTACTACTCATGGCAGTACCTCTACCAGTCAGTATTCCGCAGCAACCAGGTCATCCACTACGCTGAGCAGGTGGAGTGGAAGGATGAGACCACCAAGAATCAGGTAGTAGCCCAGGCACGTGCAATGCGCGGTATGGCATACTACAACCTTGCAATGCTCTACAAGAAAGCTCCTATCGTTGACTGGGTATCCGCTCCGGACGATCAGCCGAATGAGGCAACTTTCGAGGAGCTCGTTGACTTCATCGAGAAGGATTTCCTCTTCGCAGCCCAGAATCTTCCAGAGTCATGGCCTGAGGTCGGCCGCTTCACCAAGTATTTCGCTTACGATTTCCTCGGCAAGCTCTACATGAACTCAAAGCAGTGGTCAAAGGCCAAGGAAGCATTCGAGGTAGTCATCGGAAGCAAGAAGTTCAGCCTTGCTCCTGTATACCATGACAACTTCCGTCATACCACCAACAACAACTGCGAGTCCATCTTCGAGATCCAGAACTCAGACAGGAACGATACCTGGGGCGGTTTCTGGAGTATTGCAAACGACGGTGCAGTCTGCAGCTTCACCGCTCGCCGTGACGAGTTCTTCGCACCTAGCTTCGGTGGCGGATTCGGTGACTACAGCGTATACGAGTGGCTCGTTGACATGTACAAGGACGAGAAGACCAAGGACGGTCAGTGGGATGAGCGCCTCAGGGACAACATCATGTATCCGGAGATGTTCGACGACTTCCCTGGCCAGGTTCTCTATCAGAAGTGGACCGCATGGGATCCTTCAGTACACGGAATGCAGCACAGAGTACGTAAATATTGCGTAGACTACTATGCAGAAGGCGCTGTCGCTCTCGGCAACAACCCTATCAACATGCGACTCCTCCGCTACGGTGAGACCCTTCTCAGCTACGCAGAGTGCCTCGTTGAGGTCGGTGGCGAGTCAGCAATCAAGGAGGCTGCAAGTTACGTCGACATGATCCGTGAGCGCGTTAACCTCTACCCTCTCGCAGAGAGCGTCCACAAGGACTGCCTCAGCAGCAAGAAGGCCTTCATGCAGCGTCTCAGAATCGAGCGTGAGAAGGAGACCTGCTTCGAGTACGAGCGCTTCTTCGACCTCCGCCGCTGGGGACTCGGAACCGATGAGGAGTTCACCAACGAGATCAAGGCTCATGCTACCAAGTTCAAGGATAATTTCAAGCCAGGAAAGGAATGGCTTCCAATTCCACGTTCAGACGTGGATAATAACCCTAACCTTACTCAGAACGAAGGTTATTAGAGTTTGTGTTATTAAATAAGTGTATTTGGTTGTGGAGTGGGTCGATGCGAATCGTCCCACTCCAATTTTTTTATTATATTTGAAGATTTTAGCTCATATAGCTAATAAAAAACGATGAAAAGACTTTTCCTGACTATTATTCTCTCGCTTTCAGTCTTCTCCGCAAGGGCAGACTGGGCGGATGACTTCAGATACTCGTACTACACCATCTCCGAGGGTCTGTGCGACGACTACGCGACCTCGACCTACATGGACAAGGACGGATATCTCTGGATATGCACGTCCAACGGTCTCGATCGCTTCGACGGGTATCGTTTCGACCACTACAACTCTCAGTCCCCCATTGCTTCGAGGAGAATCAACAACAACTTCGTCTATGGAGTGGCCGAGGATGGTGCGAACGGTATATGGGCAGCCAGCAACACCGGAATAGTCAGGATAGACAAGAACAACGACGTCGTCATCATGCCGGAGCAGATGGGCCAGTTCAGGCGATACGTCTCTGCTCCTATGGTCGGAATCATGAGACAGAGCGATAACCTCATCTGGGCTCTCAAGTCGAATGAAATCGATGGCCTGGACATCGCAGATGACGGTACTCTGGTCAACGTGAGGCCATATAAGACATCAAATCCAGGACAGAGGATCATGACTCTCGTAGACAGGACCATCTTCATCGGCGGTCTATACGGTATAGAGGGTTTCCACATCTCGCCTAGCGGAGAACTCAGTCCCGTCGAAGACGCTGTCATCAGGCCTATCGCAGACATCAGGGATGTGTCATATCTTATCGGAAACGGAAACTATCTCTGGATAGGAACAGAAAACGGTCTCTACCAATACAACATCAAGACTAAGGAAATCCAGAAGTTCCTCCATGAGAACGGCAACGACCAATCTATCTCAGACAACCATGTGACATGTCTCGCATACGACAAGTCCGGAGATCTCCTCATCGGAACCACAAAAGGAATCGACCTGTATGCTCTGAACGGTAAGTTCTCCCACATGTCTCAGAAGAGGAGATACCACTCTCTCAACACGAACTACGTCAACAACATCATGGTGGACGAGTACGGAACGATGTGGGTAAGTACCCTCGTGGGCGGAGTCAACAGAATCAGCCCAGAGACCGTGCACCACCAGGACCTTTTTGTCGTTGAAGAAGGAACGACGAATATCGTCAGCTGCAGCATGAAGGACAGGAATGGCAACATCCTGGCTGGTATCCTTGGAAAGGGTCTTGGAATAAAATACGCCTCAGACGGCAGCGAAAGGATATTCTCTCTCAAGGAAAACGTAGGCGTGACCCAGGAAGACGTCTTCGCGATGGTACAGGACAAGCACGGAGACTTCTGGATCTGTACGAGGTTCGACGGAATGATATTCCTCGACGGAAAGGACCTCAAGCACCCTTCATTCAAAGTCTTCACCACCAGAAACAGCCAGATAGGAAGCGACCATATCTACACCGTCATCTATGACGAGAAGAGGGATGGACTCTGGTACAGCACGATGGAGGGTGTCTGGTTCTTCGACATCGCAAGCAAGGAATCCAAGCACATCACGCTCAACACCAGCATTGAACAGCCATCAAGATTCTTCTGCATCCTTCTTGACAAATACGACAAGCTCTGGCTGGGTGGATACGGCCTCTGCACCTTCAGTCTGGGTGGCGAGGAAGTGAAGGACTCGTATTACGCATCATACATGCCATATATCAACCAGCAGAGCGGCGACAACCTCGAGAGAATCAACTCCATCGCCCAGGCTGCTGACGGTACGATCTTCCTCGGAAGCAACAACAACGGCATCTACGAACTTCAGGATGACGGATCATTCAAGAACCGTCCTCTTTCCAACTCTCAGGTTTTCGAGTACACATCACCTGTGAAGGTATCAAAGCTCGTCGCCGATTCTTCCGACAACATCTGGATAGGAACCGCAAGCGGTGTGTTCCACCTCAACAGGGACACTGACATCATCACCCATTTCGGCATCAGCGACGGCTTCCCATCCAACAACTGCTATACTAACTCAGGCAACAACTTCAGCGACAATGTCGTAGCCTTCGGTACCAGCAACGGACTCATCATGATCTCTGCTCCAATGAGCAGCATCGAGTCCAACGGTGGCAAGGTCAGGATCACTCGTACCCTCAAGGGGGAACAGGACAATCTCTGGCCAAAGGGAGACAAGATTGACGTATACCCTGGAGAGAATTACTTCGACGTCTATTTCTCTTCTCTCGACCTCACTAACCCTGAGAGAATATGGTACGCCTACAGGCTTGACGAGGTGGGAAAGGCGTTCACCTACACCAGAAACGGCTTCATACGCTTCAACAATGTGAAGCCGGGAAAATACACCCTCCGTGTCAGATGCACCACACCTGAAGACCAGTGGGTGATGGACGACACCCTGTTCAATATCAACGTCCATCCAAAGTTCACCCAGACGGCGGTTTTCTGGATTCTGATATTCGGCACCATCCTTGGCCTGCTGGCTACAGTGGTGATCACAAACATCGTCAACAGGGCTCGAAAGAACAGGGAGCTTCAGCAGCAGGTTAACGAAAAGACTGCTGACCTCACGACCGCCATGGAGAGCCTCATCAAGTCCAAGGATTCGATCGAAAGGCAGAACGTCCTCCTCGAGGAGCAGAAGGCAAAACTCGAGGAATATGCGGCCTCGATGGAGAAGGCGAACAGGGAGAAGCTCATGCTCTACACCAACCTCACGCACGAGTTCAAGACTCCGCTCTCCCTCATCCTCGGTCCGGTCAGCGACCTCAATGAATCATGCAGGGACGAGGAAATCAAGCCGTCACTCGGTATCATAGAGAGGAACTCCAAGTACCTCCTCTCGCTCGTCAACCAGATTCTCGACCTGCGCAAGGTGGATTCCGGCCAGATCAGCGTGAAGAAGGACTCTCTGCACATACCTAGCTTCCTGAGCATCTTCTCGATGGACTTCAACCGTTCGTTCAGCCAGAGAAACGTACAGTTCGAGACCAACCTGCGCCTGATGAGCAACACCATAATCTCAGACAGGGACATACTCTTCAAGATCATCTCCAACCTCATCTCCAACGCGATGAAGTACACTCCTTACGGAGGTAAGGTGACATTCAACCTCACCCAGTTCAGAAGGCGCTCGGACAGGAGGATATTCCAGTACATCTCCGTGACCAACACAGGCAGCTACATCGGCGAGGAGGAGGCAGGAAAGATATTCGACCTCTTCTACAAGTCCAAGACAAGGCCTGTCTACGGTGACGGCAGCCAGAGCAGCACCGGTATCGGTCTCTACCTCGTGAAGAACCTCGTCTCAGCTCTCGGCGGACAGATAACCGTCAAGAGTACAGAGAAGGGAGGCACCTCGTTCAGGGTCTACTTCCCTGTTGACCTCGTGACCGACGACAGCATGAACACCTTCGTGGAAGGCGAGGAGATGGACAATGTTCCCGTACTCCTCCTCGTCGAGGACAACGATGACATGAGGAACTACATCAAGAGCGTGCTCGCCGACCGCTTCAAGGTGCTCGAGGCCGCAAATGGAGAGAAGGGCTACGAGATAGCCAAGCAGACCATACCTGACTTCATCATCTCCGACCTCATGATGCCTGTATGCGACGGTATCCAGTTCTGCAGGATGGTGCGCGCAGACAGCCTGCTCAGCCATATTCCGTTCCTCATGCTCACCGCCCTCTCGGACGACGACACCCGCCTGAACAGCTACAAGGAGGGAGTCAGCGCCTTCCTCGTGAAGCCGTTCAAGAAGGACATGCTCCTTGCCAGGATAGAGAACATCCTCAACGACAGGCAGCAGGTTCAGGAAGAGCTGAGCTACGACCTCGAGAACTCGTACGCGACCGTGAACATCGACAGGTCCGACAAGGCCTTCATGGAGCAGCTCATGAACGTCCTCAAGGACAACTACACCGACCCTGAATTCAGCGTTCCGAAGCTCCAGAGCCTGCTCTGCATGAGCATGACTCCTTTCTACAAGAAGGTTTCGTCCCTCACCGGACTCACTCCGGCGATGCTGATCAGGCGCTACAGGCTTCAGACCGCGAAGACCCTGCTCGAGACCAACAGGGACAAGGGCGTCAACGTATCCGAGATTGCATATATGGTCGGATTCAACGACCCTAAGTACTTCAGCAAGTGCTTCCAGAAGGAGTATCACATCAAGCCAAGCTCACTCCTGCAGGGAGGCGACCCGGACGACAAGGACTAACATTTGGACAGAGTAATATTCCACATAGACGTCAATTCGGCCTTCCTCTCATGGACGGCGGTGCAGCTGCTCAACCAGGGCAGCTGCCTTGACATTCGCACGGTCCCTTCCGTGGTCTCCGGAGACCCCTCGGACAGGCGCAGCATCGTCACCGCGAAGTCCATCCCTGCGAAGAAATACGGAATAAACACGGCCGAGCCGGTGTCCATGGCCATGCGCAAGTGCGCGAACCTCGTCGTCGTACGCGGCGATTGGGAGTGGTACAAGAAGTGCTCCCAGGCCTTCATAGCGATATGCAGGACCTACTCCCCCGTGCTCGAGCAGTTCTCCATCGATGAGTGCTTCCTCGACATGAGCGGAAGGCTGGGGACCAGAAAGGCGGAGGACGTTGCGAACGAGCTCAGGGAAGACATCGGTATGAGGCTCGGATTCACCGTGAACATAGGAATAGGCCCGAACAAGCTGCTCGCGAAGATGGCATCGGACTTCGAGAAGCCGGATAAGGTCCATACGCTGTGGAGCTCGGAGATAGAGGAGAAGATGTGGCCCCTGCCGGTCGGAGACCTCCTCTGGGTCGGCAAGAAGAGCGTGGAGAAGCTGAACCATTATTTCATACGCACGATAGGCCAGCTGGCCGCCGCTCCCCTCCCTATGCTCGAGAACCTCTTCGGCCAGAAGGCGGCCATCTCCATGCACGAGAGCGCAAACGGAATCGACGAGTCTCCCGTGTCCACAGAGAGTTCCGAGGCCAAGAGCTACAGCGCCGAGCGCACCTTCTCCAAGGACATCTCCGACCCCGAGGCCTTGGACCGCGAGCTCTTCAACGTGGCATGCATAGTCGCCCACCGCATCAGGAAGGACCACTTCTACGCCAGCAATGTGTCCGTATTCGTCAAGAGCAGCGACTTCGTCAGCAGGTCCAAGCAGAAGACCATGAACTCGCCTACCGACGTGACCGCGCTGATCCTCAACGAGGCCCGGCAGCTCATTCCGGAGATATGGGACGGGCACACACCCCTTCGCCAGGTCGGACTCGGAGTCTCGAAGCTCAGCCACGACGTCGAGCTGAGCCTCTTCGAGGACGAGAAGATGGAGTTCTACCGCAGCTGGGACAGCGACTATGACTCGGCGATGAAGGCGAACGAGAAGAAGGACCGCCACTATCGCGACGGCCGCAGCAAGGCGCTCTCATTCTCGTACGGAGACCGGGAGAAGGCGCTCCGTGCCGCCAAGGCATCCGTGAAGAGCGAAGCCGGGCGCAGAATGCAGGGAAGCACCCTGCCCGACGGGACAGAGTGCTTCGAAGTCTATGATGCCGACGGCTCGGTCATCGAGATCCACATGATCGTGACCAGGCTCGTCTAGTACTCTTCCTGAGGCTTCATGCCGCAGCCTCCCTTGAACTCATCCACGAGATTGATCGAATATGCCTCTTCCCTCGATATCGGAGTCTGTGTCCAGTCAATCTCGCCCTCGTGGCCTGCATAGTCGCAGATACGTACGGAGCAGAGATATCCATCCTCATTGCGCATATAGGCGCTGCAGCCCGACTCGCAGATGCGGTTCCTTTCCTCCTGTCCCTGCTTCGAGACGATGTGACACCACTCGATAACGCAGGTGACGCCGTCGTCGATGATGGTCTCATAGCGCATTCCGACGCATGCCGGGATATAGGTGGCAAGGTGGTTTCCGAAGGTATGGGCTTCCTTCGACATCTCCTCCTTGCTCTTGATCGGGGTATTCACCGGATCATATCCGCCGACGATGCACTCATCAGCGAACGCTGCGTGGATCTTGTCCGGATCGCAGTATGGAGCATGGTGGAGGGCCTCATAGTAAGCACGCATCGCGCCGGTGAGAAGGCCCGGGTCACCCATCTCATAGTGAGCGGCCTTGAAGATAGGCTTTCTGTAAGGAGTGAGGCCGGGCACATAGGTGAAATTGGTATACATCCTGACTTCCTCGAGGAGCTTCGGAGTGCGGAGATCAACAATCACGAAGAAAGGCACCTCGTTGATGGCACCGTCAACCACGAACTTGAACACACCTTCCAGCGCGACCCTGCCGCCGCCCATGGTCTGGAACATAGGGGTGAAAGTGGCGGAAGTCGCCTCGAACCTTGAGAGGAAGCCTTCAGCGAACCTCTTGATTCCGTCAAGCCCTTCGAAACGTTCATACGGAGTATCAACTGCCGGAGCCTCATCCCAGAAGAGCTTCTTCTCGCGGAAGAGCCCCACCACAGCGTCTGCATCACCAGCTGCGAGTGCATTGGCGAAGACCATGTCCGGAGAATCAGTCTTGATGTTGCGAGGCATGTCAGAATAAAGCCTCTCAAGAACGCATGTGTTCCTTACAGGCAGTTCAGGCTCGGCGACAGCTGCGCTGCAGCCTGCAAGCACGGAAGCCAGAAATGCAAGTGAAAATAAGTTGATAGCTCTCATATTGATAAACGTTTATGTGGCTTGTTATCGAGTCTTGTACGCGACTCTAACAAAATTATGAAAATGTGCATGCAATACAAACTGCCTGACCCCGGTTGAAGCGGACATGCCAAAATATTTCTATGTTTTTCCATAAAATTATACCGATTACATGGATATATTGGTTAAATTGCAGTGTAACAATAATTCAGGACAAATATGAAGAAAATCTTATGCTGTCTGGCAGGCGCTCTTCTCCTGGCAGGTTGCGGCAAAGTTGAGAAGGGTGTCAGGATTCCGACTTCAGAAGGCACACTGATCGTCACGCCTATGGCCGACAATGCAATCCGTGTACAGATGATGGGCAGACCCACTCACAATGTCGAGGAGCTGGTATTCACTGAGAGCGTGGCTGCTCCGGAATACAGCAAGACCGAGGACGGCGCGAGCATCGTCATCGAAACGTCAGGGATCAGGGCTGTGTTCGACAAAGCAACGGAATGCATCTCTTTCTATGACGCTTCAGGCAGGCTTCTGATGCAGGAGCAGCAGGGAGGACGCAGGATGAATGATACGGAAATCATGGGAGATCCCACCTATGAGGTAAGCCAGTCATTTGTCATGCAGCCCGGAGACCATCAGTTCGGAACCGGACAGTTTCAGGATGGCCAGCTGGACATCTTCGGCCTCTCCAGACGTCTGACGCAGAACAACAGCCAGATCGTTTCGCCTATGATCATATCCAGCAAGGGATACGGCATACTGTGGCACAACTACGGCCGCACGGACTTCAACCCATGTGACAAGTCCTTCACGATAGCCGTCAGGCCGTCTGAGGACGTACAGCCAACCCAGGCTGCGGCAAGTCCCATGGCAAGGGCGATGCGCCCGCCGAAGGTATACGAAGGCGAGTTCTCCGTAGATGAGGACGGCCGTTATGCACTGCTCCTCTGTGTGGGAAAGGAGGGCGTCAGAAGCGGACACAGCATAGAAGTGGATGGCGTGAAGATATTCTCCGACGACAACTCCTGGGTTCCTACAGTTGCGACATATGCCGACCTCAGCGCCGGCACCCACAAGCTCGTTGCCACAGGTTCCAACGATGACACCGTCGAACTCCAGCTCAGGAAGGTCGACAATACCACCACCTTCAGCTCTCCAGTCGCACAGAATCTTGACTATACTGTCTTCGCCGGTTCGGCTGACGAAGTCATCGCATCATACAGGACGCTCACCGGACCTGTACCTCAGATGCCGGACTGGGCTTTCGGTTTCATCCAGTGCCGCGAAAGGTATGACACCCAGACTGAGCTGCTGGAGAATGCCCATGGATACAAGGACAGAGACATTCCTGTGGACCTTTTCGTCCAGGACTGGAAGTATTGGGGGGATACAGGCTGGAACTCGATGGAGTTCGACAAGGTGAAATATCCTGATGCCCAGGGCATGGTGGACGAGATCCATGACCTCGGATACAAGCTCATGATCTCAGTATGGTCAAGGGTCGAGCACGGCACCCCTCTGGGAGACGACATCGAGGAGAAGGGCTACTTCATCCCGGGTACTGAATGGATAGACTATTTCAATCCGGAGGCCTCAGAGTATTACTGGGAGCATTTCAGGGCCAGTCTCGTGGTGATGGGATTCGACGGATGGTGGTTCGATGCCACTGAGCCGGACAACGACTATGAGCTTCTTGACAGACGCGTAGCGGACAACACCATCCCCGGTGCAGTCTACAGAAACGTATATCCTCTTGTCGGAAACCGCACAATGTACGAGGGATTCAAGACATACTACGCACCTGACAACATGCCTGTGGTCCTTACCAGAAGCGCCTTCGCCGGTTCTCAGCGCTACGGCGTGATCACATGGTCCGGAGACATCAGCGGTGGATGGGACTGCCTGCGCCGCCAGATTATCGGTGGTCTCGGTCAGATGTCCACCGGTCTCCCTTGGTGGACTTACGATGCAGGAGGTTTCCAGCGTCCGGCGGATCAGTATACGAGCAGCGCGTACCAGGAAGCCATGCTCAGATGGATCGAGACTTCGGTATTCCTTCCGTTCATGAGGGTGCATGGCTCGGGCAGCCGGACGGAGCCATGGAACTACAGCGACGAGACATACAGGATCTATGTTGACAACATCAATCTCCGCTACCAGCTCAGGCCGTATATCACAGAACAGGCCCGCAGGGTCTCAGAAGAGGGATACACGCTGATGCGCCCTCTCGTATTCGACTTCCCTGACGACGAGGAGGCTCTCTGCCAGAGCACCGAATACATGTTCGGTCCCGACTACCTTGTATGTCCTGTCACCGAGCCTGGCGTAAGGACATGGGATGTATACCTCCCTGCCAATGACGGCGGCTGGAAGGACTTCCGCAGCGGCGAGGTCTACGATGGAGGCCAGCATGTCAGTGTCCAGGTCAACCTCGACGCAATACCTGTTTTCATCAGGCAGTAACAGCCAATCTTATGCAGAAGATCATGAAAAAGACATATTCATTCATCATCGCAGCGGCCATGGCAGCCGTATCGTGCAGCTCACCTTCAATTGCAGACTATTCTGCGTACATCGATGACTGCGTCAGAGCCGAGCTCGCAACCATAAATTACATTTACGACGAGTCGAACGGATCAATGGAAGATAACGCCATCCTGCTCGGATCGGTACTGAACTCCCTGGGATACCCGGCTTTCGCCGAACTCGGAAGCAGCAAGGTCAACTACTCATACAATCTCGGCCCTTCGGTCGTAAAATACCATCAGGAACTTGGAATGTCATACGGCGATGCTATCAGCCGCTTCCTTCCATACACAACTTCTCCATACAAGTACGATGCAGCAAAGCTGTATGATACTTATCTCAACCTCAATGTCAAGCTCGAGGATTTCAGACAGACAGTTAAGGGTTCAAAGGAGGCGGAGTGGACATTCGCCGAAAGCAGCACAGGCGTTTCATTCATTTTCGGCGTGAAGAATCCCGGGACAAAGGGACAGGAACTGAGCTTCAAGGCTGAGGAGTCCTCTCTCGAGAAGTATATTGATCAGCTCAAGTGAAAGAGACACTGAAATACAGAGTCACAGGACTTGGATTCGGAATTGCGGTGACGGCCTTTCTGGCCGCCACCAAAGGCGATCTGCTCTACCATATGGCGCAGTTCTCTATGTTCATTCCCAAGCGTGAATTCCTTGTCACGTTCATGGAACAGCCGGGTGGTCTCTTGAGCCTTGCCGGAGCCTTCCTCACCCAGTTCTGCCATATCCCGGTCATCGGGGCTGCAATTACAGCGCTGTGTCTATGCCTTCTGGCATACCTCGTGCGCAGGACGTTCAGGTTAGATGGTGATGCGCTTCCGCTTGCCTATATTCCTGCATTGATGATGCTGCTCTTCATAACAAGGCTGGACTATTCGGTATACACAATGCGCAGCTACGGAATGCTGTTCTCGCAGATACTTGGACTTTCGGCGGGCACAGCTCTGACAGCAGCATACAGGAAATGGCTGGCATCATCGCGTCTGGGAGTTGTCTATATCCCTCTCACCGCCATCCTGGGCTATCCTCTGCTCGGAATATACGCATTGCTTCCCGGGCTGATGATATCCATTTCGGAAAAGGAACGCAGATTCATGAACCTCGCCCTGACCATCTTCTGTGCCGGAGCCATACCGGCAGTCTGCGCATTCATTCCCGGACTGTACGAGAGAATCAACTCCGGATACACCTATCTGGCCGGAATGCCTTTCCTGGACTTCCCTGATGAACTCCTGTCGGGAATATGCCCCGTGCTGCTGGCAATCTTGTCCGTGCTCATGATTCCTTTCGTTGCGAAGGCATCCATGAAATTTTCGATTCCTGCGGCATTGGGAGCCATGGCACTATTCGCACTTCTCACAAATTGGGACAGCGATTTCAAGACCACGCTCGCAATGGAAAGGGCCGCAGCTGAAGAGAGATGGAACGATGTGATCAGCCTCGCCAAGCATTCTGACAGGCAGACCCGCAGCCAGGTCCTGTACAGGAACATAGCACTCTCACAGACCGGCAGGCTCACTGAAGAGATGTTCGCATATCCGTACGGGCGCGAGGCGATGGGGACATCCATCGACCTGGCATTTATCTGCGCAGCCCCGGTGCTCCATTACTGCGGCATGGTCAACAGCTGCGACCGTCTTGCCATGGAGGCGTCCACCTCATTCACAAAAAACATCTTCTACACCAAGCTTTTCGCGCGTGACGCTCTCGCCAGAGGCGAGATGGAGCTTGCTGAGAAATATGTGGACATAGTGGCATCGAACTGGTTCGAGGGCAGATGGGTGAGACGGCACCGCTCGTTCCTGGCAGAACCGGAAAGAATGGCAAAGGACGCCACATTCAGTTCCATCCTGGCGCTGATGAAGCAGGAATCCACGGAATTCGATGTCGTCGAGCCTGTAGAGATGATGATCAGGCGTTATTTCTCGAAACCAGACTACGTCAACGAGCAGGTCTACGAGTGGCAGATGGCGACCATGCTCGCCGGCAAGGATGTCCAGACCCCGATATACTGCATGTTCAACCGTCAGGATATGTTCCCGACGGCGCATATCACGAAAGGTATCGCAGAGGCGATGGCACTGCTTGTCAGCATGAACGGAGACAGGGATCTGATGGTCAGCCTCGTGGAAGTCCTTCAGTCGCAGAAGAACATGCTGAAGAAGTTCAGCAGCTTCAGCAACGACATCAACCGTATGGACGACCTGAAGAGCGACAAGGCAAGGGACTACTTCATAAAGCAGTACGGAAGATCCTACTGGACTTATTATTACTTCATTGACGAAAACTGACTATGAAAAGGCATCTCACCAATATACTTCTGACAGGACTGCTAGCCGTGTCATGCGTGGGAGGTTATCAGGACGCGGCGCTTTCAGGCGATGCTCTGTCCATGTATCCTGACTACGCAGGCACCATCATCCCTCCCAACATCGCGCCGATAAATTTCGCGGTCCTCAACGAAGCGGACAGGTGCGCCGCCGTATTCTCCGGCAATGGAGAGAGCTTCTGTGTCAAGGGGCCTGTCGTCAGGATTCCCGAAAAGAAATGGAAGAAGCTGCTCGAGCTGTCCAGGGGAAGTTCCTTTAACGTGGACGTATACACAAGGAAAGACGGTGCATGGAAAAGGCATGAGACAGTCACCATCGACGTTGCAGAGGAAGATATAGACCCATACATCACCTATCGTCTGATAGAGCCCGGCTACTCCAACTACGGTTTCATAAGCCTCAGGCAGCGGGATCTGACCTCATTCGACGAGAGCGACCTCTACAACAACGCCATTGAGAGGCAGAGAGTCCAGCAGCAGTGCATTAACTGCCATTCCTTCCAGAATTACGACCCAGATGTGTTCCAGGTCCATGCCCGCCACCTGGACGGTGGAACCGTGGTCGTCGACGACAGGGAGGGAAAGAAGATGAATCTGAAGACGGCTGACCTCATCTCATCCGCCGTATACCCTTCATGGCATCCTGAAGAAAAGCTCATAGCCTACTCGGTGAACGCCACCTCCCAGATATTCCATACCAGAGGCAACCAGAAGACCGAAGTGTTCGACGGAAAGTCCGACCTGGTATTGTATGACGTCGAAAAGGACGAGGTCAGCTACATAGTGAATGACTCACTGAGCATGGAGACCTTCCCCTACTGGTCACACGACGGCAATACGCTGTATTATGCAAGCGCCTATCTGCCTGGCTTCGGTGCGGACAGTTCCACTGATGTGACCGGCATGACCGACAGAATCCGGTACGATATCTGGTCCATACCATTCGACAGATCAACGCGGACATTCGGCGAACCATCTCTGATCTTCGACGCAGCATCGGACAGTCTCAGCGCAGTCACGCCCCGTCCGTCACCGGACGGCAGATATCTGCTGAGCGGTGTCGGAGAATTCGGCTCCTTCCATATATGGCATGAATCAGGAGACATCTACCTGACCGATCTGCAGACAGGAGAGACCCGTCCTCTCGACGAGATCAACTCCCCACGCGCAGACAGTTTCAAGTGCTGGTCATCGAATTCACGATGGATAGCTTTCACTTCGCGACGCGAAGACGGTTCGTACACAAGGCTCTACTTCTCGTATTTCGACAAGGACGGCCACGCACACAAGCCGTTCATCCTCCCACAGAAGGACCCGGGGCTGAACCACAGGTTCACCCTTTCTTACAATGTCCCTGAATTCACGTCCGGCAAGACTTCATGGACACCCAAGCAGATAGCCTCACTGATACGATCCGAGGCAGGAGAAGCAGTATTTGCAGAGTAACAGAAAAGGCGGTGACTTTGAATCACCGCCTTTATTGAATTCAGGTTAAAGCACTATTTTCTGATCCACACGGCCATGTCACCGGCTCCCCTGTGGTTCCATGAGTAGTAAGGGATAAGCACGAGGCCTGAACCTTCCTCATGAATCTCATCGATACCGCAGAGCTTGTCATCCACATGGGAGACAGAAAGTACAGGAGTCTCACCGAGGGTGATTTCCCTGACATTGAGCTCAGGATTGTCCGGCCACTCAGCACAGTAGACGATAGGACCCTTCTCGATAGCAATCCTTCCGAGATCGTCCTCTACCTTAGGATTCGCTGCTACAACGCGTGGCTCCATGTCCATGTCGATCACGACCTCGTCACCGACGATCCACTTGCGGTCGATGCAGATGTAACCGTCTACGAGCTGTGAAGGGACAGCCTCGCCGTTGAGCTTGACTGAGTATGATGGATTGAGGCCATCTGCATAGTTGTAGAGATCAGACGGAACGACCTCATTCCTTACCCAGCCAGGGATACGGAGCTTCATCTCGAAGCCCTTGCGAGGAGTCTTGTCCACGGTGATCTTCACGTTGCCATCCCACGGATAACCTGTCTTCATGGTAAGCGCAACGTCACCATTTGCGACAGAGGTGTTCACCTGGTTGGACATATAGAGGTTCACATAGAGGCTGTTATCCTTAGTCGCATAAATGTATCCAGGGACAGAAGGGATGAAACGGCAGATGTTGGAAGGGCAGCATGCACAGCCGAACCAATCCTGTCTCTGATGACGTCCGTCAGACTCGAGTGGGTTTGGATAGAAGAATCCGCCACCGTCGAGAGAGATTCCTGAAAGAACACCGTTGTAGAGTGTTCTCTCGAGCACGTCATAGTACTTCGAGTCACCATGGAGCATGAACATCCTGTGGTTGGTGTACACATTGCCGATCGCAGCGCAGGTCTCGCAGTATGAGGTGAGATTAGGGAGCTGATAATCCTCTCCGAATGCCTCTCCCTCACGGAGTGCACCAACACCTCCGGTAAGATAAAGCTTCTTTCCGACCATGTTGTCCCAGATTCTGTCGATAACCTTCACATACTCCATATCGCCGGTGAGCGCAGCGATATCAGCGATGCCGGAATACATGTATTCAGCACGTACAGCATGTCCGACAGCCTCGTCCTGCTCCAGAACCGGAACATGGGACTGACGGTAGGAATCCATGCCCTTTTCGCCCTTGCCACGCATGTCGATGAAGAACTTGGCCTCATCGAGATACTTCTTGTCGCCGGTAAGGTTATAGAGCTTGGCGAGAGCCATCTCGGCGATCTGATGACCAGGGACGCGTACCTGCTGGCCTTCGCCAGGACCGATCTCCCTGCACACGCAGTCGGCAAACCTGATGGCGATGTCAAGGAAATTGCGCTTGCCGGTCGCACGATAATGAGCAACCGCGCCCTCAATCATATGACCAAGATCATAAAGTTCATGGCTATCCTCGATCTGCACCCACCTTTCGGCACCTGACCATCTGTGAGGGTGCTCAGGATTCCTTGTCCTGGCTGTGTAGAGGTATCCATCCGGCTCCTGAGCCTTGGCCACGATTGCGATCACGCTGTCAAGGTAAGCTTCAAGTTCCGGATCCGGATAAGTCTGGAGGAGGTAAGAGGCGCCTTCGATTGTCTTGTAGATATCTGTATCGTCGAAAGGAAGTCCACGGACAACGAATCCGAGATTTACATCGGACGCCATCTGCTGGGCTGCCTCTTCGAAATTCTGGTATCTGCCGGTCTCCTCGCACTTGCGGAAAGCCAGAGGAATGGTCACCTCACGGCTGGCCTTGAGCCTCTGGCCCCAGAAAGGGTCATCGATCTTGACAGACGTGAAAGGCACTGACTGATAAGGATAGTCATGAGACGTCTCCTTCTGAGAGCATGCGCCGATAGTCATCGCCACGGCCGAGCATGCAAGAATTGATACAATTGTATTTTTCATAGAATGCGTTATTGCAAAAATATGCTATTCAAAGACCTGGCATGACTCCTTGAGAGTTGTGGCAAGATCGAAGAGAAGAGAGCGGATGGCCCATGGGTCCCTTTCTGACTCAGGCTGCTTGCGAAAAGCAAGAACCTTCGCCGAAGGGAAATCCCACATGCGTACGAGCTGAGCGCCCTCGAGCATGTTTGCGCAGTACTCCGCTGCCTCGAGAAGAGCATCGGTGGTACCTGGTTTCGCGATATCGAGAGCAAGGGCGGCCTTGACCTCTGCCATAGCCTTGTCTACATAATTCTCGAGATTAGGATTCTCCTTGACCATGGTGGATAGGTCACGGTTCCTTGAAATGCCCATGAATGAGGTGATGATGCCCGGGTCGCGGATGGTTCCGTCCGGATAGAAGAAACCATGGATTGGCGCATAATGTCCATGAATCATGAGCTCGAAGGCATAGAAACCGGTGTGATGCTCGAAGCACTTGCCAAGGGCAAGCTCGTACGGGTTGCCTCGTCCGGTACAGCCGGTCTCGCTATTCATAAGCGGCTTGCCGTACTTCTTTGCAACAGCCTCTGCGGTCTGCCAGCTGGCTTCCACCCTCGCATCGGTCTGGAGGTAGTCGTGGAAGGTGATGATATCCACGAGATCGGCCGAAGCCTCTTCAAGATTCTTTGCGAACTGTACGCCCACGGTGATCGGATTCACCTTGTCAAGTTTCTTCACGAGCTGGCAGTAATGGCGGACATGGGCAAAGATCTCTGCCCTGTGCGCAAGATGCTCCTCCTCGGACGAACACTTGTCATGATATGCATTGCAGGATGGTTCGTTCATCACGTCCCAGCAGATGATGCCGGGTTCACCCTTCATGTATTCGATGAGATGCTTCACATAAGGATCGCCCTCACTCTTCCAGAACTCAGGCTTGAGGATTGCCGGATCGAGAGAGCAGCCGTCCCAGATGATAGGCATGACTGAGATGCCCATGCTGTGAGCGATGCGGACATAGTCGCGGAAGGTCTTGAGGTATCCCTCAGGGTCAGCCTTGTAGCGACGATAATAAAGGCAGACACGGGTACTGTTCATACCGATTGCCTTGCCGTATCCCAATTCCTTCCTGATGGTCTCCTCGTCCTGGTTCCATCCGAAGTAATGATTGCCTCTGATATGGCTATAATCATCAAGCAGCTGTGCCTTTGCGGGCATAGCTGCATAGATGACAAGCGCCAGGGCAAGTAAAAGCCTGAAGCGTTTCATAAGCGATTACTTTACGGTTGGAGTAAGCCTGTAGGCAACAACGTCGTGAGACTTCACTGTCACGTTCTTCTTGTTGACAACGAACTGGTCCTTGAGATTGCCCTTACCCTTCACGAGAGTGGTCGAAACAGGAGCTGATGCATTCCAGAGGTCCTTCACCGAGTAGTTGATGTTGTTGAACATGGTACGGCGGCCGCTGACTTCCTCGTCATTCACCTCAAGAGCAGTCCAGTCGATTGAGATATCGACATCCTCCTCGTTGATGTTCATCACGCAGAATGCCCAGTCACCGTCAGAAAGAGGCTTGAACCAGTACTGGAGGCCGTCCTCATTCCTAACCCTGAGTCCCTGAACGCCGAGAGGGTCCTGGTTGACTGCGATCATCTCCTTGTTGGTGATGATTGCAAGGGTCTCGTCGGTCATATTCCTGAGGTCGTTACCGAGGATGAGTGGAGAAGCCATCATGCACCATATGGTGAAATGTGCACGGTCCTCACTGTCTGTCATATCATAGAACACGCCGTCAACGGTGATCGAGTTTCCCACCTCAAGCATGTCAGGGTCATTCCAATGGCCCGGACCTGCATATTTGCGGAGAGGCTCATTCTGCTCGATGATGTCGATGATGCTCTGTGGTTTCCACCTGCGGTGTCCGTTCTCGTCATAGGTAGTCTCAACCGGAAGGAATGCAGGGCCGATGTCATGGGTTGTACGCCATGAATGACCTACCTCAGCCGCCCACTCCCAAGGCTTGTTTGTACCCCACTCGCACATGCTGAAGAAGATAGGTCTTCCTGCCTTTGCGAGGGCGTTGCGCATGAGGGTGTAAGCACCCTTTGCATCGATGTTGGTGGTGAAGCACCAGTCATACTTGAGGTAGTCGATGTTCCAGCTTGCATATGTGAATGCATCCTGATACTCATGTCCGTGACTGCCGGTATAGCAGCCGCAGGTGAAATCGCCTGCATCACTGTAGATACCGAGTTTCATACCCTTGGAGTGCGCATAGTCGGCAAGAGCCTTGATTCCTGAAGGGAACTTCTCCTTGTCAGCCTGAACGAAACCATTGGCGTCCCTTTCGCCGTGCCAGCCGTCATCGATGTTAAGATAGATGTATCCTGCGTCCACGAGTCCAAGCTCGACCATCTTGTCGATGGTATCCTTGATAAGCTGCTCATTGATGTCGGTCATGAAGCAGTTCCAAGAGTTCCAACCCATCTGCGGGGTGTCTGCAAGACCTTCGAACTTAGGAAGGTTCGCATCTGGGCGCATGGCCTGCGCATTGGCTGCCTGCTGATAGCAGCAGAGAGCAGCGAGCGCGAAGATTATTGATTTGAATTTCATGGTCAGTCTGTATTATTTCTTGATCGGAGTGAGTCTGTATACAGCTACGTCATGGGTCGGAACGGTGACCTTGACAGGCTTCTTTGTGGTGAAAGGCTTTGCAGAAGCTTTCCAGAGGTTCTTTGCAGAATAGGTGGTGCCTGCGAAGTCGGTCTGACGTCCGCTGAGCTCATCGTCAACCTCGAGCTTTGACCAGTCTACTGTAAGCTGAACGTTCTTGTCACCTGCATTGAGGATGCAGAATGCCCAGTCGCCGTCAACGAGCGGCTTGAACCAGTACTGCACGTCGCCTTCCTTCTTGAGGCAGAGGCCCTGTACTCCGAGAGGATCCTGGTCGATTGCGATGACGTCCTTGTTCTTGATGATCGCGAGTGTCTGTGCAGACATATCCCTGAGATCGTTTCCGAGGATGAGAGGAGCAGCCATCATGCACCACATGGTGAAGTGGGCGCGGTCCTCGCTCTCAGTCATCTTATATGTGATACCGTCCACGACAATCTCATTGCCGACCTCAAGCATATCAGGGTCATTCCAATGGCCCGGACCTGCATACTGACGGAGCGGAGCGGTCTGCTCGATGATGTCCATCACGCTCTGAGGACGCCAGTTGCGCTTGCCCTCGGCGGTGTATGATACGGGAACAGGTGAGAAAGCAGGTCCAATGTCATGTGTGGTACGCCATGAATGGCCCACTTCGCCGGCCCACTCCCAAGGTTTGCTGGTACCCCACTCACAGATGCTGAAGACCATAGGCCTTCCAGATGCCCTGATGGCATTGCGCATGAGAGTGTAGGCTCCCTTGGCGTCGAGATTGGTGGTGAAGCACCAGTCGTACTTCACATAGTCGACACCCCAGCTTGCATAAGTGAAAGCATCCTGGTACTCATGACCACGGCTGCCGGTGCAGCAGTTGCAGGTGAAGTCACCGGCATCGCTGTAAATTCCATATTTGAGGCCCTTGGAATGGATATAATCTCCTATCGCCTTCATTCCTGAAGGGAACTTCGAAGGATCTCCGCTGACGAAACCGCCCTCATCACGCTGACCATGCCAGCCGTCATCGATATTGACGTAGACATAGCCGCAATCGGCAAGGCCGAGTTCCACCAATTTGTCCGCCATCTCCTTGATGATGTGCTCGTTGATGTCCGTCATGAACTTGTTCCATGAACTCCATCCCATCTGTGGAGTCTCGCAGACGCCCTCCCATTTAGGGAGATTTGCAGTCGGGCGCGGTCTCTGTGCCGATGCTGGCTGTGAGAGCGCAAAGGTAGCGAGCAATGCAGCCGCTAATACAAATCTTTTCATAGCAGTGCTATTATTGTGAAATTTATCCAAAGAGCCCTGCACTCATCGTGCAAGGCTCTAAGGCACGGGTCCGGATGAACCCGATTCAATTATTTCTTCTTTGAAGCTTTAGGTGCAGTACCCATGTTCTGCTGCATTGCGCGTCTCTCCTTCTCGAGAGTATCGAGAGGAAGATTGCTGAATACAGGAGTTGCAACGGCAGCCGCATCGTAGCCTTCTGGATAGCCGAATACGGTAAAGTCGATGATTCCCAGCGGAACTTCCTTTGGCCAATCAGTCACGGTAAGGCGGACGAAGCGGCAGTTAGCAGGCTCGAAATCCTCATAGATTGTATCCTTGGCAGTCTTGTTCTTGGTCTTGTCGAGAACGGTAACATACTTCTCTCCGTCCTGAGAAACCTCGAGCTTATACTTGTAGACTGGAAGCGCAGGCGCAGCAGCAGAAGCACCGAACCTACGGCCAGGACCCTTGAACATAAGTCTCACACCGTCCACGGTGAAATGCTGTACAACATCGAAACGGGTAGCAGGAGAAAGCTCTACGGTGATTGAAGGCTGCTTGTCCTTAAGGTCAGGCATCCATACGGTACCGCTGAAGTTGTCCACTGCGAAAGAAGCTGGGAAACCCGGCTGTTCAGAAGAGAACTTAGAAAGCGCGTTCATCGCGTTGATCTTGTTCACTGTGACAGGTATTGACTTTGGCTTGTCCTTAGGAGCAACTGTGCCGGGAGCTGGCTGAGGAGTATCGGTAACAACACAGGACATGAGACCGTCCTCGTCAAATTCGATCTTGTCCATTCCGATGCGGCGTCCTCCAGGAGGATTAGAGAGCACGATGGTATAGAACTGATACCACTCATCCTTGTCCTTGAGCTTGATGATGGAGCCATGGGCTGTACCTGTAACGAGACCCTCAGTCTTACGGAGGAGAGGATTGTTCTCAGCATAGCTGTAAGGTCCGAGCGGAGAGGTAGAGGTATAGTAACCCTCAGCATAGGTCTTCCACTGTGTACCTGATGCAGAATACTCAAGATAGTAGATTCCGTTGCGCTTGATTACCCACGGACCTTCAATCCAGGCAACGCCCGGATACTCATTGAACTCACCATAGCGCTCCCATGCATGCATAGGGTTGAATCCGAAGAGATGGGTAGGCTTCTCGAGGAAACGTGTAAGGTCGTCAGGATCGAGCTTCACACCATAGATTCCTGAGATACCACGTCCTGGCCAGAAGAGGTAAGGAGTGTTGTCATCATCGATATAGATTTTGGTATCGAATCCGCCATTCCAACCATTCTCGACCGGACCTGTGTTCTTGAAAGGACCGAGGTCTGTGTAAGGGCCGAGAGGATTGTCAGCGACGAAAAGGTTGTCGCTGTTACCTGAGAGGTAGAACTTGCCGTTGTACTTTACAAGGTCAGGTGCACCTGGGATACCCTGTACCTGATGGAACTCCCAGTCAAGGAGGTCGTCAGAAACCCACATACCGCCGCCTGAGCAGCACATATAGTACTTTCCGCCGTCCTCGATGACAGTGACGTCACCACTTGCATTTCCGCCGACGCCGATTTCCATCGGAAGCGGGTTGCAATATCTTTGTGCAAACATTGGCGCTGAAAGAATCAGCGCCAATGATGCCATGAAAAAATGTCTTATTTTCATAGGATTATTGTTTGAATATTACCATCCCTTGTGCTGTACGAGGTTCTCATTAGCCTGAATCTCGTTGTCGCCGAATGGAAGGTCATAATACTTGTCGTCCCAGCCATGGCCCTCGCCGTCGGTAACCTCGATGTCATACTCGGTGGTACCTGGCTTGTAGCCCTTGAATGCATAACGCTTCTTACCGGCATCCTTGAGAACGTCAGCACCGAGTCTGAAGCGGTCGATATCGAACCATCTCTCACCCTCGCAGTAGAGCTCAGCACGACGCTCATCGATGACAGCCTGGAGATTGATGCTGTTCAATGGCTCAAGCTTAGCCCTGCTACGAACCTCGTTAAGAGCCCTGAGACCAGAACCGTCTGCATCGTTATTTGCTACAACCTGAGCCTCAGCATACATGAGAAGAACCTCAGCATAACGGATGATAGGATTGTTAGCACGTGAGTAGATGTTACCACCGGTCTCAGTATAGACATCTGCCTTCCACATCAAGCAGGTTGCATTGAAATAACCGATGACATTTGGATATGCGCGACCTGGGAGGATACCCTTGTTCTCGCTGTCATAGTCCATTGCGAGAAGATCCTCATAAGAAGCAAGCTTAGCCTTGAAACGAGGGGTATTCTCACCATCGTGTGACTTCATGAAGTCAACGTAAGCCTGTGTAGGAAGGCAGAAACCCCAACCATAAGCGAAGATTTCACTTGGGATGTAGATATTGTCGTTACGGAGTGACCTCCAAGTCTGGCGGTTATCGTTCTGGAGAGCCTTGTCAGAAGAAGTCTCAGCACAATTGCGCTCGAAGATGTACTCGTCGCAGAAGTCAGACTTCACACGGAAGAGGTCTGCAGGATTATCGATAAGGTCATACTTTTTGCCTTCGATGAGAGACTTGAGAGGCTCGATTGCCTTCTTGGCATACTCTGGCTGATTGTACTTTGCAGCATACCAGGTCGCAGCCTTTCCGTAGAATGCCTGAGCAGCGCCGGCGGTAGCACGGCCACCAAGGAGTGCCTGCTGTCCCCTGCCTGCCTTTGCAGGAAGATTCTTTGCAGCCTCCTCGAGGTTTGAGAGAATCCAGTCAATCATCTCTGCAGGATCACCGTTAGGAGCGTACATGTCGTCAGAGCTATAGATATGGTCAGCAAAAGGAGGATTGTGCCATACACGCATAGCCTCGAAGAGACATACTGCACGGAGGAACCTTGCCTCAGCCTTTACTCTGTTGATATCAGCATCATTGGTCTCAGGAATCTTATCCAGGATAAGGTTGCAATGGTAGATGCAGACATAGAGTGCCTGATAGAGGCTATAACCTCTACGAGGGCCATGGAAGAGCCAGTCGCTAGGCTGACAGGTAAGTTCGTCTGCGTTTCTGTAACGGTTTGCATTATCAGCGTATGTACCGCCACCGCAGTCAGAATCGTCAGAAATAATCTCGAAGAAGTTCTGAATCTGGACCTCCTCAGGACCACTGAAATAAACCTTATATACCTCTGCAATCAGCTTCTCTGCGTCAGCAGCTGTAGCGTTTGCGTAGAAAGTATTGAAGTCGTTCGCACCCTTGCGTGGATTCTCAAGCTGCTTCGAGCATGATGAGAAGCCAAGAGCAAGCAAAAGAGCAGATGCTATTATTGTGATTTTCTTCATGACTAATCGAATTAGAATGAAAGGTTAAGACCGAAAACAAGTTTCTTTGAGATAGGGTATGAACCGGTATCTACGCCGAGACCGTTAGTAGATGCACCATAGAGTGAAGACTCAGGATCGAGGCCTGGGTACTTGGTGATGGTGATGAAGTCATCAAGAGACATGTAAACTCTGAGGTTGTCCATGCGGATCTTCTTGAGGACGCTCTTAGGAAGAGTATAACCGAGCTGGATCTGCTTGATCTTGAAGAATGATGCATCGAACATCCTGTCGGTAGAGCAGAGAATCTTTGCGTCAGTATTGCTTGGCTTTGGATGCTTGTATCCGGTAGAAGCAGGGCTCTGCCATGCATCGGTATAGAATTCCTTGAGAGTATTGAGCTGAGTGTTATCCGCACGGGTCATAGCGAAGAGCTTCTCGACACCCTGAGCACCGGTACCATAGATAACGAGGTCGATTCCCTTCCATGCGAGATTTACGGTGAGACCGTAAGTGAAATCAGGAATACCGCTACCAGCGTTGATTCTATCATCGTCATTGATTACGCCGAATGGCTCAGCGGTATCAGCATAGATAGGAGCACCAGTCTGCTGGTCTACTCCAGTCACATTGTAAAGGCGGAGATACCAGAGAGGATAACCAGCCTCGAAGTAGGTTACAGGCTCTGCAGTGTGAATCTGGTAACCAGGGACACGACCTACCTGAGTTCCTTCGAGCACCTTGTTGTGAAGGGTTGCGAGGTTACCGCTTACGCTGTATGAGAAATCACCCTTGGTGTCCTTCCAGCTGAGTTCAATCTCAGTACCATGGTTGTTGACCTTACCTGCGTTGATATAGGTAGTGGTAGAACCGGTGTTTGCAGGAGCATTGGTGCTGGTGATAAGGTCGTTGGTGTTCTTGTTATACCAATCGAGTGAGAATGCGAGTCTCTCCCTGAAGAAACGGAGATCGATACCGAGGTCAACCTGCTTAGAGGTCTCCCACTTGATTCTAGGGTTAGGAAGCACGCCTGAAGGGCCTACACCGACTACGCGGTTGCCTGTATCGGTGAAGTTGTAACCGTTATTATTGCTTGCGGTGAGGATATCACTGTACTGATAGTCACCCATAGCGTTCACATTACCGTTTACACCCCAAGATGCACGGATCTTCATGAAGGTAAGACCGATCTTATCCTTGACTACATTCATGAACTTTTCGTTAGATACTGTCCAACCTGCAGAAACTGATGGGAAGTAACCCCAACGGTTAGATGGATCGAGCTTTGAAGTATCGTATGCATCCGCACGGAAGTTTGCCTGTACCATGTACCTATTGTCATATGACCATGAAAGACGGCCATAGTAAGACATGTTGACGCGGTCGGTAGGAACACCGGAAACGGTCATACGGGCATCGTTAACTGAGTAAGAGAGATAGCGATAGTTCTCTGCAGGGTCTGAGAGGAGGTAGGTGGTGGCGCTGACGAAATCAGTGTTGCTCTTCTGGAAAGAGAAACCAGCCATTGCAGAGAGATTATGCTTCTTGATGTTCACATTGTAGTTCGCGAAGTTCTCCCACTGATAGAAAAGGTTTGTGCTTGACCTTCCGGTAAGGGACTGATCCTGGAACGCGATCGAAGTGATACGATAAGGATGGTTGAAAGTGCTGGTCTTAGAGTAGCCTGCACGATATCCGAAACGTGATGTGATCACGAGACCCTTGACAGGGGTGATGTTTGCGAAAGTGGTACCACGGAGGTTGAATGACTCAGTGCTTGTATCGCTTCTGTCCCTCATGACTGCAGGATGGAAGATAAGGCTGCCATCGCCCTGGAGAGAGTAACCATAAGGGTTGCCATCAGGGTCGAGAGGAAGATTGTAGTAAGGATCGTTCATCTTGTTAGCGACAGCCTCTGGGAGGTTGTTCTTATCGAAGATCCAAGGAACGATAGGGTCATATACGAGCATTGAACCGAGGGTAGAAGCATTGATGCTGTTAGCCTCAGATACCTGTGAAAGCTTGGTACGCTCAAATGAGTTGTTGGTTCCGATGGTGAACCACTTCTTGATCTTGTACTCAGCGTTTACCTGGCCGGTGAGACGCTTCATCAAGTCCTTGTCACCTGCTACGATACCGTTATCGGTAAGGTATGATACAGATACGTAGATGCTACCCCTATCGTTAGCAGCCTGTGCGCCGACTGTATGACGGAAAGTCTGACCTTTCTCGAGCATATAGTCTGGCCAATAGGTATCAGTCTTGCCATCCCAATAAGGGGTAACGTCATTACCCATGAGAGTCTGGTATTTTACGTAGGTATCTGCATCCATGAGGTCAGGAAGGTGAGATACCGACTGGGTAGATGACATGAAGTTGTAGAAGATGTGGCCATCGCCTGCGTTCTGCTTACCAGACTTGGTAGTCACGAGGATGACACCGTTACCTGCCTCGATACCGTAGATAGCTGCAGATGCAGCATCCTTGAGGACCTCGATAGAAGCGATGTTGTCAGGATCAAGATAGTTGATGTCGTTGACCTTAAGACCATCTACGATCATGAGCGGACGGGTGGTGGTGTTAGAAGAATATCCACGAATCTGGATATTAGAATCTGAACCTGGAGCACCTGAGGCGTTTACGATCTGGACACCGGCAGCCTTACCCTGGAGGGCCTGTGCTGCAGAGATGGTCGAACGGTTTGCAAGGTCGCTATCCTTAACGGAAGCGATTGAACCGGTAAGGTCACTCTTCTTCTGGACACCGTAACCGATGACAACGGTCTCCTCGAGAAACTCGCTGTCCTCAGCAAGGACCACGTTGATGATGGTCTGACTGCCGACAGCAATTACCTGAGAGGCATAGCCGATGCAAGAAACATTGATGCTTGAACCGTCTGGCACGTTGAGCTTGTAAGCACCATCAAGATCGGTAACAGTACCGATTGATGTACTTCCAACGACCATGACAGAAGCACCGACAACGGGCTGGTTGGCTGTATCTACAACCTTTCCGCTGATAGAACGAGTCTGGGCATTCAAGACTGAAATACTCAGACATCCTGCCATCAAGACTGCGAAAGCCTTAATAACGAAAGAGAATACTTTTCCTTTCATGCTTTTGTGTGGTTTGGTTAATAATATTGTGGAATGAAAATAATGCAATTCCAAACATTCAAAATTAGCCAAAAGGCCGTAATCGAAACAAAAAAAATTGGCAAATCACTGATACTTTTTAGCCAAATATTAAAAACAGGGCCTTAGAATACCGGTTTTCCTCAAAAAAACTCAACAAAAAATCAGTGACACCTTACGATGTCACTGATCACTATCTGAAATGTTTTCCTATTCTAGTTCCTGCCAGGGATAGGCCTGTCGGCAGGAAGCTGGAAGTATACAGGGGTTGCGACAGCTGCTGGGAGATGTCCTGCAGGATGTCCGAATACGGTGAAGTCGATGATTCCAAGAGGAGTACCCTTTGGCCAGTTGGTGACGGTAAGCTTCACGAAGCGGCAGGTGACTGGGTCGAAATCGTCGAATACGGTATCCTTTGAAACCTTGTTCTTGGTCTGGTCGACTACGGTCTTGTAGCTTTCGCCGTCCATAGAAACCTCAAGCTTGTACTGATATACAGGAAGAGGTGCATCCATAGACCTCCAGCCACGGCCACGGCCGTTTCCGAAGAGGATACGCATACCGTCAACGTCGAAGAGCTGTACTACGTCGAAACGGGTTGCAGGAGAAAGCTCGATAACGAGAGATGGCTCCTTGTCGTCCTCTGCAGGAAGCCAGAGGGTTCCGCTGTAGTCATCGACTGCGTATGCTGCAGGATAACCAGGCTGCTCTGATGATGCCTTTGAGAGTGCGTTCATAGCCCTCATCTTGTTGATGGTGACAGGAATAGAAGGCTTGGCATCCTTGGCAAGAGGTGCAGGCTGAGGGGTGTCAGTCACTACGCATGACATGAGGCCGTCCTCGTCGAAGGTGATCTTATCCATACCGATGCGGCGTCCTCCAGGAGGGTTTGAGAGCACGATGGTATAGAACTGATAGTACTCTCCGTCAGGGCCCTTCACGATAGAACCGTGAGCAGTACCTGTAACGAGGCCCTCGGTCTTGCGGAGAAGAGGGTTGTTAGGAGCGTATGAGTAAGGTCCGAGAGGAGAGGTCGCTGTGTAATAACCCTCAGCGTAAGTCTTCCACTGGGTGCCTGATGCAGAATACTCAAGATAATAGATGCCGTTGCGCTTCTCGATCCAAGGGCCTTCGATCCATGCAACGCCAGGATACTCGTTCTTCTCACCGTAGCGCTCCCATGCATGCATAGGATTGAATCCGAAGAGATGGGTCGGCTTCTCGAGGAATCTGGTAAGATCGTTAGGATCAAGCCTTACTCCATAAATACCGCTGACACCGCGACCTGGCCAGAAAAGATATGGAACATTGTCATCATCGATGAAGATCTTGGTATCGAAACCACCGTTCCAGCCGTCCTCGATGGCATAAGTATTCTTGAAAGGGCCGAGATCCTTGAAAGGGCCAAGAGGACTATCGGCAACAAAGAGGTTGTCGCTGTTTCCGGAGAGATAGAACTTTCCGTTGTACTTGACCACATCCGGAGCGACAGGAATACCCTCTACCTGATGGAATGCCCAGTCTACGAGGTTATCTGAAACCCAGGCGCCGCCACCGGTGCAATACATGTAGTACTTTCCGCCTTCCTCGATGACTGTGACGTCACCTGAAGCATTACCTCCGTTTCCTATCGGCATAGGGAGCGGATTGCAATAACGCTGCGCGAACATAGGTGTCGACAAAGCGAGCACCAATGCTGCAGTGAAAAATGATTTGATTTTCATACGTTAGATTATTAAAGTTCGGTTATTTATCTGCTCAAATATAGCAAAGAGAAGTGAGAGGGAATGAAATTTTTTGGAAAAGGAATGAAAAAAATAAAGAATCAGCAAAGCGTACACCTTGCTGATTCTTCGTGGAAATTACACAAACTAACCAAAATTATTACATATTCCCTCCACCAGGAATAGGAGTTTCTGCAGGAAGATGGCCGGCAGAACGGCCGAAAACGGTGAAATCGATGATGCCGAGCTGCTTGCCCTCAGGCCATCCTGTCACGGTGAGCTTGACATAGCGGCATGTTACCGGGTCAAACTCGTCGAAGGTTGTATCCTTTGAGACTTTGTTCTTTGTCTGGTCGACCACTGTCGTGAACTTCTCTCCGTCCATCGACACCTCAAGCTTGTACTGGTATACAGGAAGAGGCTCATTCATGCTCATCCAGATGCTGCTGCGGCCATTACCGAAAAGAATGCGCATTGCATCAACCTCGAAGAGCTGTACGATATCGAAATTGGTGGCAGGAGCGAGATCCACCGTGATGGATGGCTCCTTGTCGTCCTCGGCAGGGAACCAGATTGTACCGCTGAAGTCATCGACAGCATATGCAGAAGGGCGGTCTGGCTGCTGAGATGAAGCTTTCGAATGTGCATCCATCTGGCTGACCTTGTTGATGGTCACAGGAACAGACACTTTTGCATCCTTTGCGAAAGGAACCGGCTGAGGGTCGTCGGTGACTGTACAGTACATCAGGCCGTCCTCGTCGAAAGTGATCTTGTCCATACCTATGCGGCGTCCTCCAGGAGGGTTTGAAAGCACGATGGTATAGAACTGATACCATTCGTCGTCAGGACCCTGGATTATAGATCCGTGCGCAGTACCTGTCACGAGACCCTCGGTCTTGCGGAGAAGAGGGTTGTTAGGGGCGTATGAGTAAGGTCCGAGAGGAGAGGTCGCTGTGTAATAACCCTCGGCATAGGTCTTCCACTGGGTGCCTGATGCAGAATACTCAAGGTAATAGATACCGTTGCGCTTGATGATCCAAGGACCCTCGATCCAGGCAACGCCGCCATACTCGTTTCTCTCGCCGTAACGCTCCCACTTGTGCATAGGGTTGAAGCTGAAGAGATGAACCGGCTTCTCTGCGAATCTGGTGAGGTCATTCGGATCAAGCTTGACACCGTAGATGCCGCTGACACCGCGACCAGGCCAATAGAGATATGGGGTATTGTCGTCATCAACGAATATTTTGGTATCGAAGCCGCCGATCCAGCCATCTTCAGGAGCGTAGGTGTTCTTGAACGGTCCGAGATCCTTGAACGGTCCGAGAGGACTGTCAGACACATAGAGATTGTCATCGTTTCCGGAAAGATAGAACTTTCCGTTGTACTTTGCGACATCAGGTGCGACAGGGATTCCGTCGACATGGTGGAAAGTCCAGTCTACCATGTCTTCTGACACCCAGGCTCCACCACCGGAGCAATACATATAATATTTGCCGCCATCCTCGATGACAGACACGTCACCAGAGGCGTTGCCGCCCTGTCCTATCGGCATTGGCAGCGGATTGCAATATCTCTGCCCCTGTGCAAGACACACAGCAGAGAAAAACAGCACAAAAGCTGATGAAATGAATTTCCTTGTGTTCATCTTATTAGTTTTAGATATCATGCAGGCCGTCCCTTTCGGATTACAAGTTAAAGATAGGAGTTTACGCAGGACAACAGGATAATATTTTGGACATTCTAGGACAAATATTGGAAACAAGGCGTGCAGCTTGAATTTTTATTGCTAATATTGAACATTAAAGTTCAAGGCAGAATGAAAAGGGCACTGACCATAATAATATCGTTTCTGATATCATGTCCCTGGGCCGACTGTATGGAAAGGCACAACTTCCATGTTGCATACTCCGGATCCCAGGGCCTGTATGACACAAACATCTCCAACTGTTGCCAGGACAGGTATGGCAGGTTGTGGGTCGCTTCCAGTGAAGGTGTTTACATCTATACGGGAAACAAGTTCACGGCCTTCAGCGACCCCGACTATACCGTCCGCTGTTCGAAGATGACAGACAAGGTGGCATTGGACGGCGACGGCTGCATATGGGTCATGACGAACAGAGGCATTGGATATTTCGATCCGGACAGCAGCGTATTCACGACCATAGATGCCGACATACACGGACGTGTATGGGACATCGCATTTGACTCCGACGATGGCACATGGATGGCTGTCGGAACCAGGATACTGCGTTACGACAAGAGGACAGGAACCTTGCGCACCATACTCACGAAGACCTCGGATGTGACTGACCTGTGCATGAACGGGAACTATCTTTATTTCACGGACTCGGACGGCGGAATACTTTCATACTCCATCAAGTCAGGTATCACCGAGCCGGTGAAATCTCAATTTACGGACAAGGCCGGCAGGAAGATCCGCTACGAAGGCCTCGCATTCATTGACGGCACCCATATCCTCACATCCACCAGTAATGGAAAGGTCATCGTTGCAGACCTGGAGAACGGGACTGAGCGCACCATCATCGATTACACTGCCGAAGACGTCATTCCTCACGTACTCACCGTCATGGTACGTGGAAAGGAATACTGGATAGGAACCCAGACCGGTGCGTTCATATACGATTCGCAGACTGGCAGGACTGAAAAGCAGATATACGGAGAAGGAGGCAAGTGGTCACTTGTCGGTCAATACGTGAAGGACTTCTTCACCGACAGGGACGGAAACGTATGGGCATCGACGCTCACCGGACTGAAGGGATGGATCAACTACGGCAGCTGCTTCGAGAGATATGTACCTGACGGGACAGACCTATCCCCTTTCGGAACGTCTATCAGTGCGGCCATCGAAGGCCCTGACGGCAACATCTGGTTCGGCAGTGATGAAGGAAAGGTATTCTGCTTCAACCCCGAGTCAAAGACCTTCCATGATTATACAGACATGATTGACATCCCGGACTTCTCCGCGATAGATGACCTCAAGTTCAAGGACAATCTGCTCTGCATCATCGCATACGGCTATGGCCTCACCGTATTTGACATCACTGCAGGAAAGATTGTCAAGCATATCTCAAGCTCGATATTCAAGAATATCCTTCCTATCAAAGGATATGACTTCAAGGCATACATCGGAAGTTCCGACGGTCTTTACCTGCTGGACGGTCTCAACTCGACTCCAGTCAGGCTTGAAGGTGTCTCCCACACCATGATCACCGACGTGTCGGAGGCATCCGGTGACAAGTGCTGGGTGGGCACATACGGAGCAGGATTCGGCCTCATCGACACCAAGACCAACGTCTACACATCATACGACACCAGGTCAAATCCTTCATTCATCAAGACTGACTACATCACATCGATCAAGGTGTGCAATGACGGTACTGTATGGATGGCAACTGACGGAGAAGGCCTCGGGCGCCTGTATCTCGAAGGAGACAAGGTTACCGATATAAGATATTTCGGCGTCGACGACGGTCTGCCATACAACAACGTGAGGGCGCTCGCCTTCAGCGGTTCTGACATCTGGGCTTCGACCCCATACGGTCTCTGCCAGATTTCCAGGAAGGATATCCGGACCATTGGTGTCTATCTCCAGTCCGACGTCGTTGTCGGAAGCCACTTCAACGAAAAGACAGGATTGCTCGCCTCGGACGGAATGATGTATTTCGGAACATCCCAGGGTATTGTGGCGTTCGACCCCGTAAAGATGCCTGACATCTTCTCCGGACGAGGGGTGATCATCAACAACGTAACTACCGGTGGTCTCGAGAAGAGGAAGACAACCACGGAACAGGGCAAATCCGTCATCGCCTCCAAGAAACTCAAGGTAAAGCAGAAAGACGCACCTGTGGTGGCGTTCTCATTTGCGACCATGCTTTACGGCAATCCGAATCTCACCGAATACAAATGCACCCTCAAGGGACGTAACTTCGAGAATGTCGCGACGACGACGGAAAATCCGATCTCCTACCTCGGACTTGCCCCTGGCAGATATGATTTCACAGTGGAAGTCAACGAAGGCACGGACCGCGTCCATTCCGATACCAAGTCGATCACCATTTTCGCACCATGGTACAATTCCATCGTTGCAAAACTCTTGTACGCCATCCTCTTCTTTGCCCTTATCGGAATCGTGACATCCGCAATCATACACAAGGAGAACAGGTCCTTCATAAACCAGGCTAAGATGGAAGACGACCTGCGTCAGAAGAAGATCATGCAGGAGAAAATCGACTTCATGACAAACATCACACATGAGATAAGGACCCCGGTCTCTGTCATATCGATTCTCGTTGAAAAGATGTTCGGCAAGGACGAGAATATCTCTGATGAGGCATCAGCACTTAAAATGAATGTCGGCAGAATCGTGAACCTCTGCAACGAACTCCTCGACCTCCGAAAGATTCAGAACGGAGAGATGCCCCTCAACATGAAGACAGAAGACCTCCGCCAGATTCTGATCACGATGTGCGCTCCATACGAGACGGTGGCCAAGGAAAAGGGCATCAATATGGTGCTTACCATTCCTGAAAGCAGCGTATTGGTCAACTGTGACAAGGAATCAGTGGACATCATACTCAGCAATCTGCTCTCAAATGCCATGAAATACTGTTCATCGAGGATAGAGGTGAGCCTCGAAAGCATCAGGGGGAAAGCTTCAATCAGGGTCAGCAGTGACGGAAAGAAGATTCCGGAAAAGGAACATGAACGTATTTTCGACGCCTTCTTCCAGAGCAGGCATATCGAGAGCAAGGGATCCGGTATAGGGCTCACTTTTTCACGCGCCCTTGCCCAGAAGAACGGCGGCCACCTGTTCGTCGACGGCAATGTTCAGGACATGAACTCATTCGTCGCTGAATTCCCTCTTCTGTCCGAGGCCCCATCCTCACCGAAAATCCAGAAACAAGAGGCCAGCACCGAACTCCACGAGCGTGAAACACACTCAGGCAAGGAATCGGAACCGTCATGCATACTCGTAGTCGAAGACAACGAATATCTCAGGAAGATAATAGCTGAGGAACTTTCGAAAACCATGTCGGTCATCACCGCATGCAACGGAATTGAGGCCATCAGACTCATTGAAGAGAACAATGTCGAGCTCGTCATCAGTGACATCATGATGCCGGAAATGGACGGCTGCGAGCTCTGCAACAAGATAAAGAGCAGCGTATCATACAGCCACATCAGCGTAATCCTCCTCACAGCGGCGGTAGGAATCGAGACACAGATGAGATCGCTCAAGTCAGGTGCGGACTGCTATCTTGAGAAGCCGTTCAACATGGATGTATTGAAGACTGCAATCGAGAACATCCACATAAACCGGAAGATTCACAACAACCAGTTCATGGTATCTCCACTCTCGAAGATAGAGGTGGCCGTATCCGGAAACACGGAGCAGGATCTCATGAACCGCCTCCACGACGTGGTGATCGAGCATATCGGTGACACTGAGATGACCACGACCGAGCTTGCCAACCTCGTCAACATACCGAGAAAGGTGCTCATCCAGAAGCTCAAGGTCAACACCGGCCTGAGCATCAGTGAATACGTAAGACTGTGCCGTCTCAAGAGGGCGGCAGAGCTTCTCGCAGAGAACAAGTACATGGTCAAGGAAGTCGCATATTATGTGGGCTACACCTCTTCGTCATATTTTGCAAAGCATTTCACCGCCCAGTTCGGAATATCGCCAAGCGAATTCGTCCAGCAGGTGAGCTCCGAAGGGGATACAGACAGGAAAGCGTAGTCAGGACAGCGGACATATCAGGGAAAATTGACAAAAAAACGTATATTAGCGGAAGAATCTAACCTCAGGATGAAATGAAAAAGATACTCACCGCCCTTATCATTGCGTTGAGCGCATTGGCTCCAAGCATCGACGCAGATGCACAGAATGCCGGCAAGTCAGTCGAAGAAATCATCATGGCACGCCGAAGCATACGCAAGTACACTGACCAGCGTATTGACCGCAAGGTGCTCGACAAAATCATGGAACTGGGAATCAACGCGCCCAACGGACAGAACCGACAGGCATACGAGGTGCGCGTAGTAGACGACCCGACGCTCGTGAAACAGATTTCCGATGCTGCGGTCAGCAATAACCCGAACATGGCAAAGCGCCCAGGATTCAGGAATATCTTCGTGAACGCGCCATGCGTTGTGTTCATCGCTGCCGACAACAGCTACGACATGGCACAGGTGGACTGCGGCCTCCTTGCAGAGAACATCATGCTCGCCGCATGGGCGGAAGGCATCGGTTCATGCTGTCTCGGCGGTCCTGTCCGCACAATCAAGAACGAACCTGCATGCAAGCCTTACCTCGACAAGCTCGGCTTCAGCGAGGGGTATGACCTGCTTATCTGCGTCGGCCTGGGTTATGCTGACGAAGCTCCTGCCGCAAAGCCGAGAAAGGCTGAGAAGGTCAGGTTCGTAAAGTGGTAATCAACCAAATTTAACTTATATTGACAATGAAACTCACCAGAATTTCACTCATGGCCTTCGCTGTCGCCGTATTGGCAGGCTGCGCAGGCAACCAGACTCCTGCCGCTGACGATTGCTGCTGCTGCGAGGAGTGTCAGAAAAAGGTCGTAGAACCAGGCGAGCAGGCTCCGCTTGCTGACGTTGGTCAGAGAAACTTCGGCGGCACCCACACCACCGACACAACCGGCCGTGCAGAGATGCTCCGCAGGAGAAGAGCTGAGCAGAACACCATCAGGACCGTCCATTTCAACGATCTCTCAATGTCTGACCCTTACATCTTCGCAGACCAGGAGACCAAGACCTACTACCTCACCTCATCAGGCGGACGCATGTGGAAGTCAAAGGACCTCGTGATGTGGGAAGGTCCATACAACATCATCAACATCGAGGGTTCATGGCTTGAGAGGGCTGGTTTCGCAGCTGCAGCCGAGATCCACAAGATCGGTGACTACTATTACTACGCAGGTACCTGGAGCGACCACAGCGACCTCATCCAGCAGGTTCCACGCCGCTACAACGTCCCTCACAACCAGACAGTGCTCCTCCGCTCGAAGAATGTTGAAGGTCCTTACGAGCTCTTCGACGAGAACCCTGACCACAACTACCAGCCACGTGAGGACGACTGTATCGACGGTACACTCTACCAGGAGGACGGCAAGATATATATGGTATACGTACACGAGTGGACACAGCTCATCGACGGTACCATGGAGTACGTAGAGCTCTCTTCTGACCTCAAGAAGACCATCTCGAAGCCTGTCTGCATGTTCCGCGCATCTGAGAACCCTTCATGCGGTGAGATGAACTCTCTCGGCGAGGCTACATTTGGTCTCAAGATGCCAGGTTGGGTTACCGACGGTCCTCAGATGTTCCGCACAGAGACCGGCAAGCTCGGTATGCTCTGGGCTACCTGGGGCAAGGAGCGCTACTTCCAGGCAGTATGCTACTCTGAGTCAGGCACCATCGCCGGCCCATGGGTGCAGGAGCCTAAGCCTTTCCTCGCAAACAACTCAGGTCACGTAATGCTCTTCACCACCTTCGAGGGCAAGCTTCTCTACTCTGTACACCACTCAGAGGGAAATGGTCCTAGAAAGCCTCAGCTCTGGGAGGTTGACCTCTCAGGTGACAAGCTTGTACTCGGCAAGAGGTACGTCATCAAGTAATCCCTATGAAGAGAATAACAATCATAGCAGCCTGCGCCCTTCTTTCGGCGCAGGCTTTCGCACAGATAGAGCCTTATCAGAATCCGGTCATACCTAGGGAGCAGAGGATCCAGGACCTTCTCCAGCGACTCACCCTCGAGGAGAAGATCGGCCTGATGATGAACGGATCCAAGGGTGTCGAGAGACTCGGCATCCCAGACTATGACTGGTGGAACGAGGCACTCCACGGAGTGGCACGCGCCGGCCTCGCGACCGTATACCCTCAGGCCATCGGAATGGCGGCGACCTTCGATCCTGAGACCCACCTCCAGACCTTCACCTATGTGTCAGACGAGGCACGTGCCAAGTACAACGACGCGCAGGCCAGGGGCAACCACGGCAGGTACTACGGACTCAGCTTCTGGACCCCTAACATCAACATCTTCCGTGACCCGAGATGGGGCCGCGGCCAGGAGACCTACGGAGAGGATCCGTTCCTCACCTCGATGATGGGTGCGGCGACCGTACGCGGTCTGCAGGGCGACAATCCGGACTACTACAAGACCCATGCATGTGCAAAGCACTTCGCGGTCCACAGCGGACCGGAGTGGAACAGGCACAGCTACAATGCGGTTGTGACCATGCGCGACCTCTGGGAGACCTACCTCCCTGCGTTCCAGACCCTCGCGGTCGACGCCGGCGTGCGTGAGTTCATGGGCGCATACAACAGCTACGAAGGCGATCCATGCTGCGGCAGCGAGATTCTCCTGAAGGAGATTCTCCGCGGCAAGTGGGACTATCAGGGCCTCGTCGTTTCGGACTGCGGTGCGATTAACGACTTCTATCTCCTCGGCCACCACGAGAAGTTCCCTGACGCTGCAAGCTCATCTGCGAACGCCGTCCTCACAGGTACCGACATCGAGTGCGGAAGCGCATACAGATCCCTCAGGGAGGCCATCGACAACGGCTACATCACCGAGGAGGACCTCGACGTTTCGATCCGCAGGATACTCCGCGGCTTCTTCGAGCTCGGAATCTTCGACCCTGCAGAGATGGTTCCATGGAGCAGCATGCCATATTCGAACGTCGACTGCCAGGAGCACAAGGACCATGCGCTCAAGGTCGCACGCGAGTCTGTCGTCATGCTTAAGAATGACGGCATCCTTCCTGTACGCCCTGAGAAGGTGAAGAAGATCGCCGTCATCGGCCCTAACGCCAACGACGAGAAGATGATGCTCGGAAACTACAACGGCATCCCATCGGAGACCGTCACCATACTCGAAGGTATCCAGAACGCCTACCCTGACGCAGAGGTCATCTACGAGAGAGGCTGCGACCTTGTCGAGGGCTTCGTATTCGTGGACCCAAGGGCCAAGAGAGGTCTCAACACCGAGATCTACATGGGCCTTTCAGAGGAGGAGCAGGCAGAGCTCAGAAAGAAGCAGCAGGCAGAGCTCGAGGCTGCCACCCCTATCCCTTCAGAGAACTACACCCCAGAGGCTCTCGCGGCTCTTGCTGCGCGCGCAGCCGAGGCTGACGTGATCTTCTTCGTGGGAGGTCTCTCACCGTTCATCGAAGGTGAGGAGATGAGGGTGAGCATCGAAGGATTCAAGGGCGGCGACCGCGAGGTAATCGAGCTTCCAAAGATCCAGGGCAAGGTACTCAAGGCTCTCCATGACACCGGCAAGCCGGTCGTATTCGTACTCTGCTCCGGCAGCGCAGTGGCACTCGAGCAGAACAAGGACGACTATGACGCACTCATCTGCGCATGGTACGGCGGCCAGGCCGGCGGCACTGCAGTCGGTGACATCGTGAGCGGCAAGGTATCCCCTTCAGGAAAGCTCCCGATCACCTTCTACAAGTCTACCGACCAGCTCCCTGACTTCCTTGACTACGACATGGACGGCAGGACCTACAGGTACATGACCGAGGAGCCTCTCTATCCGTTCGGATTCGGACTCAGCTACGCAAGCTTCTCATACGGCAGGGCAAAGCTCTCGTCAAGGAGCATCAAGGCCGGCGACACCGTGACCGTCAAAGTAAGGGTGAAGAACAGAAGCAAGGTCGACGCTGACGAGGTCGTTCAGGTATACGTAAAGCGTCTCAACGACGCCGAGGCACCTGTGAAATCCCTCAAGGCTTTCCAGAGAATCCACCTCAAGGCCGGCGAGAGCAAGGTCGTGACCCTTGAGCTCCCTGCATCTTCGTTCGAGTACTATGACTCAGAGCTCGACGGCATGACCGTCAAGAGCGGCAGGTACAAGATTCTCTGCGGCTCGTCATCAAGTGACAGAGACCTCAAGGCCCGCAAGCTCAGAATTGGCTAAACTTAATAAAACCAGATAATGAAGACCACAAACATCCTCAGAAATGCAGTGATATGTGCGACAGCACTTCTCTGCGGAACATTCGCAAACGCCCAGACCAAGACGCCTGAGCTTCTCAAGGCTTCCGATTTCGAGACCGAGATCGACGGAAAGGCCGTTTCTCTCTACACCATCACCAACGGTACGATTACCGCTCAGATCACCAATTTCGGAGGCTATGTCGTAGGTCTCTTCACTCCTGACAAGGACGGAAACTACGACAACGTGGTCGGTCACAACGACAACATCCAGCAGTATCAGGGCTTCAGCAGGAACCCTGTGGGCTCGGCTCTCGGTCGCTATGCGAACCGCATCGCCAACGCCAAGTTCAGCATCGACGGCGTAGAGTACCAAGTGACCAAGAATAACGGTCAACACATACTCCACGGCGGCACCAAGGGCTTCGGCAACATCGTATGGGACGTAGAGAAGGTTAAGAAGAACTCAGTCACCCTGAGCTGCCTCCTCGAGGACGGCCTCGACGGTTTCCCTGGAAACATCAAGACCTATCTCACCTTCTCGATCACCCGCGACAACGGTCTCTCGATCAGCTATAGTGCGACCACCGACAAGGCTACCGTATGCAGCCTCTCGCACCATATCTACTTCAACCTCGAGGGCTTCCACGGCGGTGACATCCTCGGCCATGTGCTCAGCATCGATTCTGACTGCATCACCGAGTCAGACGCCACCCTCATCCCTACCGGAAAGTTCCTCCCTGTTGACGGCACCCTCTTCGACTTCCGCAAGCCAGTGAGAATCGGAGACCGTCAGTTCGCAATGCCTGCGGGAAGAGGTTTCGGCCCTGGCCAGCCTGCAGTCCAGATTCCAGACGGAATGGTACGCAGCTACGACCAGAACTTCTGCCTCAACCACAAGAAAGCCGGCAAGCTCGAGTGCGTTGCTACCCTCTACTCGCCTGCAACAGGTCGTCACATGGAGTTCATCAACAACCACCCAGGCATGCAGCTCTTCACCGGCAACCGCGCAGCCGTTGCGATGGAGTCTCAGATGTATCCGGACTCACCTAACCATCCTGAGTTCCCAAGCACTCTCCTCCGCCCTGGCAAGAAGTACCAGCACACTGTGATCTACAAGTTCTCAGTCAAGTAATTGTTGGACTAGGATAACACAAAACGGCCCCCTGCGCAATGCAGAGGGCCGTTTCTTTTATCGTACTTTCTCTTAGTTACGCCTTCCGAAGAAACGGAGGATGTAAAGGAAGAGGTTGATGAAATCAAGATAGAGAGTGAGTGCTCCGATGATTGAGATCTTGATTGTCGTATCGTTCTCAGGCTGTCCGTAGAGCAGCTTCTTGATCTTCTGAGAATCATAAGCGGTAAGACCGGTGAACACGAGGACGCCGACCGCGCTGATGATCAGATCGAACATGGTGCTCTTGAGGAAGATGTTCACGAGCATAGCGATGATCAGACCGATGACTGCCATGATGCAGATGTTTCCGACCTTGGTGAGGTCCCTCTTGGTCACAGCTCCGAAGAGTGCCATGACTCCGAAGGTCGCCGCGGTGGTGAAGAATGCTGACGCGATGGTTCCGAGCTCATATACGACGAAGATAGATGCGAGGGTCGCGCCGTTCACCATCGAGTAGAGAAGGAACATGATGGTCGCAGTGACAGGTGAGAGCCTGTCGATAGAACGAGAGAGGCCTATCACGAGCGCGAGCTCGGCGATGATGAGTCCGAACATGACGCCAACGTGGCCGAAGATGAAGCTCATCGCGGCTGCGTTGTGTGCCACGTACCATGCGGTGAGGCCGGTGATTGCGAGAGCACCGGTCATCCAGAGATATACGGTCCTGATGAGGGACGCGCTGCTTACGGCGAAGCTGTCGTAGTTGCCGTAGCTGTTGCTATCGTAGTAATTTTCCATAATTTCTGTCCTTTTTAGTTGTTTGACGAAGCCTGTAAGAGCAATTTCCGTTCCACTGGCAACTGATGACAGTTTGTCATTGGAAGAAGGACGGCTGTGGTCCGGCGCCGGTGTTACTGGATTGCGAGCTTGAGAGCCTTCGCGAGCTGGTCCGGGCAGCTGGTACCCTTGCCGTGGCAGTTGATGCCCTCGATGCGCTCGATGACCTCGCTTACCTTCATTCCTCTGCTTAGCGCCGCAACACCCTGGGTATTGCCGTGACAGCCCCCGAGGAACGATGCTGAGCGAAGGACGTCTCCCTCAATCTCTATCTGTATTGCCTGAGCACAGACTGCATTGCTTGTCTGTACGGTGAGTTTCCTGATGCCGCCTTCAGTGCGGTCGGAAATAATCATAGGTTCGTATGCCATTTCCTTGTCTGTATTATCTCGTGCAAATATATGAAAAAGTGGGAGAATTGCTTGCGACGGTACTTTTTCGTATATTTGGCATCATGAAAATACTGATTCTTTCTTGCAATACAGGAGAGGGGCACAACAGCAGTGCGAACTCTCTGAAGAAGCATTTTGAGAGCGTCGGTGCCGAATGTGAGGTCGCCGACACCCTCGCTCTGGTGAGCGAGACTATCTCGAAGAGAGTCTCGGACATGTACGTCTTCTCCACGAAGAGTTCGCTCTTCGAGAATGCATACCGCCTCGGAGGTTATGTGAGCGACATCGGAGAGGACATCGGCGGAGGCATGCTCAAGTCTCCGGTCTACCTTACTAACAAACTGTATGCAAATAAATTATACAATCACATAACGGAAGGTGGCTTCGACGCCGTCGTCTGCGTCCATCTTTTCCCTGCCGAGGCGATATCAGCGCTCAAGAGAAGAGCGAAGCTGAACGTTCCAGCCATCTTCGTCATGACTGACTACACCTGCATCCCCTTCCTCCCTGAGACCTGTCTGGACAAGTATGTCATAGCCCACGAGGACCTCATCGAGGAATATGTGGAGAAAGGCATCCCCCGCGAAAAGATCGTTCCGATCGGCATCCCGGTTGACGAGGAGAGATTCACGGCAAGGACGGAAAGGCGCGAGGCGCGCGAACGGGCATGTGAGATCGCAGGCATTGAGAATTCAGACGGAATGTGGTTCCTCGTCATGTCCGGTTCCATGGGCTTCGGCAACCTCGGAGGTCTGATCGCCGAGCTTCTTGACCATACCGGTGAGAAGGACAGGGTCATCTGCGTATGCGGCCGCAACGAAAAGCTCAAGTCCAGGCTGGAAGCGGAATTCGAAGGACAGCAGGCATTCAAAGCCATCGGTTTCACAAGGGAGGTGCCGCTGCTCATGGATGCATGCGACGTGCTCTTCACCAAGCCGGGAGGCATCACAAGCACGGAGGCCGCGGTCAAGAATATCCCGCTCGTGCATACCGCCCCTATCCCGGGGCTTGAGGATTACAATGCAAGGTTCTTCCACTACCACAACATGTCCTACAGCACGACCGACGTCACGATGCAGGCGGCTGTTGCGCTGCGTCTAGCCTCAGACCGGGCATATCGTGAAAGGATGCTCGAAGCCCAGAGGAGGAACGCGAATCCGCACACATGCCAGGACATTTACGAACTCATAACAAATACAATAACTGAAAATGAAAACTAGACTTTTCTCAGCGATCGGCGCACTCTGCCTTCTCGCATCATGCAACTCGGCGGCTCCCGTAGAGGAACCCGAAGGAATCCACTCAGAGAAGCTCCGCGGCGGAGCGGTAGTGACATGGATCAGGGACACCCCTGCATCAAGGAACACCGGCACCCAGCTCTTCCCTAAGGCAACTCCTGAGCTTGTAGAGTCCCTCGGCCTCACCGACGGCGTACCTTCTTCTATGGGCGCATTCGTGCTCTGCAAGGGTGACGAGGTAGCTCTCTTCGACGCCGGCATGGGCTCACCTGACAGCAGGCTCATCGACGGTCTCGCATTCCTCGGACTCGCTCCGGAGGACGTGGACTACGTGTTCATCACCCATCTCCACGGTGACCACATCGGCGGCATGATGAAGGACGGCGCAGCTGTGTTCTGCAACGCTGAGGTATACATCTCGCAGCCTGAATATGAAGGCTGGCTCGCAATGGAGGGCAGGAACGCACAGGCCCTCAGCCTGTACGACATCTACGCCGAGCAGATAAAGACCTTCCAGTACGGTGACGTGCTCCCTATGGACAGCGAGACCATCGACGCACCGCGCCACACTCCGGACCACACCGCACACAGGAGGAACGAGCTCATCGTAGTGGGTGACATCATGCACGCTGTAGCTCTCCAGATGGCGGATTTCTCCATCTCTGCGACCTACGACGGCGATCCAGAGCTCTCAGCAAAGACCCGCGAGGAGATCGTGAACATGGCAAAGGAGCAGAAGCTTCTCATGGCCGGCATGCACTTCCCTGAGCCGGCATTCATCGACTACAGAAAATAAGAATGAAAAGAATCACCTATATCATAGCTTCTGCACTGCTGCTCGCTTCCTGCGGCGGTCAGAAGCTCACCCCCGTCCAGCAGGCGGTGGCCGACAAGGTGCTCGAACTCAACCCGACCTACAACGAGATCAGCTTCCAGAGGTTCGAGGTCGTTGATTCCACCACCTATGGCACCGAACTCGCACGGAGAAAAGGGCTCTTCGAGCTCAAGAACGCCAAGGCGCAGGAACGTCTCGAGAACTATGCGATGCAGCATAAGGTAAAGAACTTCGAGGCACAGGCGGAGACTATCGCAAAGAGCAAGAAGATTCTTTCCGGACTGGACAGCCTCATCAGCTCTTTCGCGCAGCACGTGGATGAGATCGCATACTACGACGTATCCTTCGATGCGACCGTGACCAACCGCAACCAGGTGCTTCACTGCGACGGACTCTATGCCGTTGTCACCCCTGACCTCAGGGTGCTCTGCGTCGTGAAGGACAGGAAGAATCTCCACAAGGGCATGGGAACCGTCATTCCGGGCTACGACGCACTTCTCGGAGGCGACAAGGACGAGGAATAGCGATGGCTGAGTATAACGAGACCATACAGGAGGTTCTGGATTTCCTCGAGGCGCACTCGATCGCCTACGAGATCTATGTCCATCCTCCGCTCTTCACGATCGAGGAGGCCCTCGAATACTGGGAGCAGATCGACCGCCGCCACACCGACGGCAGCGGCCCCGTGCACTGCAAGAACCTCTTCATGAGGAACCACAAGGGAAACCGGCATTACCTCATCTCCTACGACTGCCACAAGCAGCTGGATATCCACAGCCTCGAGCACATGCTCCGTCAGGGCAAGCTCTCCTTCGGTTCGGAGGAGCGCCTGATGCGCTGCCTGGGTGTGCGTCCGGGTTCGGTGGGTATGTTCGGACTCATCCATGACATGGACCTCACCGGTGCCGATCCAAAGGAGCTCTTCGAGAACGGCCACAGGATGAAGTTCTTCTACGATTCCGCGCTCCTGAAGGCGACCCACGTGAGCTTCCACCCATGCGACAACACCGCTACTGTGGTCATTCCCAAGGATGATTTCCTCCGTTTCATCTCCATCTGGGGAGGTGAGGCCGAGGCACTCGAAATAGAATAATTACCATGAAACGATTGATCATGAGCGCTGCGGCGCTCCTCTCGGCAGGCTGCATGCTTTCAGCACAGCAGGTGATTCGTCTCTACGACGGAGTGGCTCCCGGCAGCGAGGGAGTCGAGAACAACGAACGCGTCGAAACAGACGCAAACGGCAGGGTCAACATCATATCGAACGTGTCCGACCCGTCCATCACCGTATTCCTTCCTGCAAAGGAGAAGGCGACCGGCACCGCGGTGATTCTCTGCGCCGGCGGCGGACTCATGTCCCACTCATGGGGCAGCGACGTCATCAACATGGCGGCATGGCTCAATGAGCGCGGCGTGGCTGCGATTGGTCTGAAATACCGCACCCGCGTGTTCCCACCACGTCCTCAGGGCGGTCAGGGTGCGCCTCAGGGTCAGCGTCCTCCACAAGCGGGCCAGGGCGGAGCTCCTGCGATGAGGCTCAGCGCTTCGATCACCGAGTTCGAGAAGATCAAGAACGCAAACGCCAATCCGGACCCATCCCAGGGCTCTGCACCTTCAATCATGAATCCGGTGAATGACGCACTTCGCGCGATGGAGATCGTGAAGGAGAACGCAGCCGCATGGAACATCGACCCGGCGAAGATCGGCTACCTCGGTTTCTCTGCCGGCGGCGGTGTCGCTCTCGGCGAGATCATGCATGCCGACGAGTACCACATGCCTTCGTTCATGGCGACCATCTATGGTCCGTCGCTGATGGACGTGAAGGTTCCGGAGAACGCACCTACCCTCTTCATCGCGACCCGCGGTGACCACCACAACGTCGCAGCAGGCCTCGTCGCTCTCTTCATGGAGTGGAAGAAGGCGGGCAAGAAGGCAGAGATGCACATCTATGAGGATGGAACCGGTCCTTTCGGTCCTGACGACATCGGCAACACCAGCGGTACCTGGCGCGAGAGTTTCTATCGCTGGCTTATCTTTAATGGATTTTAGTAATAGAATAGGCTGACCCAAAAAGGTCAGCCTATTCTATTGTATTGCTCCCGCTACTATCTCAGCTGCCCCGAGGGGCATGCCGTCTCTTTTATTATAGTCGGCCGGTGCAGATACGCTCCCGGCCTTCGCTTCGCTCATCCCTCCCAGCTGTCGCTGGGTCCCTCTCACGAGGCCGCGGTCGGCCACGGGCCTGTCGCATTTCTGCTACCGGCCGTAAGTAAATTAGATTGACGACGCTGTCTAGAGAATAGCTGCGACGGCGGCGCGCATGCCCTCTGACTGGATCTTCGCGAGATCAGCAGCAAGCATGTCGGTAAGGCCTGGGATAGCATTGAGATCCTCGCCCCAGATGAGCTCTGACGCTGCGAGAACACCCTCTGCGACCTTGCGGACGTCGCCTGTCGCCCAGAGGTCCTTGAGAAGCTGCATGATTGCAGGATCGTCGTTCGGAACGATCTCGTCCTCTCCCCTCTTGCCGCCCTTGTAGTAGGTTGCGATGGCTGCGAGACCGAGCACAAGTCCCTTTGGAAGCTCGCCCCTGCGCTCGAGATAGGTCTTGAGGCCTGGAAGGTCGCGGGTCTTGTATTTAGGGAAGGAGTTGAGCATGATGCTGGTCACAAAATGCTTCACGAATGGATTGCGGAAGCGGTCCATCACGTCGGACGCGAACTTCTGGAGCTCGTCCATAGGAAGGTTGAGAGTGTTCATGAGTTCCTCGAACATCACCTTGTGCACGAACTGACCGATGAGCTCGTCCTCGCAGCACTCCTTGACGGTGTTCAGACCGCTGAGATAGCCCACCGGCGAAAGCACGGTATGCGGGCCGTTGAGAAGGGTGACCTTCCTCTCGTGGTACGGAGCCTCCGACGGAACGAAGAGCACATGGAGTCCGGCCTTGTCTGCAGGGAACTCCTCAGCCACCGACTGCGGTGCCTCGATGACCCAGAGGTGGAAGATCTCCGCCTTGTCGAGAAGCTTGTCCTCGATGCCTATCCTCTCGGTGATCTGAGCCGCGGTCTCACGCGGATAGCCCGGCACGATGCGGTCCACGAGGGTGCAGTATACCGCGCATGCGTTCTCGAACCACTCGCTGAAGCCCTCGCCGAGGTTCCAGAGCTTGATGTACTCGCGGATGCACCTCTTGAGCTCCTTTCCATTGAGGAAAATGAGCTCGCATGGAAGGATGATGAAGCCCTTGCTCATGTCGCCCTTGAAGTACTCATACCTATGGTAGAGCAGCTGCACGAGCTTGCCTGGGTATGACGACGCAGGCTTGTCCTCGAACTTGCAGCTCGGGTCGAACGCGATGCCGGCCTCGGTGGTGTTCGAGATCACGAAGCGCATCTCGGGCTGCTCCGCGAGCTTGAGGTAATCCTCGAAATCACGGTACGGGTTGATGCCGCGGCTGATGACGTCGATCATCTCGACAGAATCCACCGCCTTGCCCTCGTCGAGTCCCTGGAGGTTGAGATGGTAGAGGCCATCCTGCTCGTTGAGCATGTCCACAAGACCCTTCTCGATAGGCTGCACGACCACTACGGACGCGTTGAAATCGGTCTTCTTGTTTGTGTTCCAGATAATCCAGTCGATGAATGCGCGAAGGAAGTTGCCCTCGCCGAACTGAATGACCTTCTCGGTATATGTACGTGCGCCAGGCGCAGTCGTACGGTTCAATCTTTCCATGGTTCAGTGAATATCAAAATCTCATGCAAAACTACGAAATATTTCAAGGAACCGCGGCACATCCCTGCTATTATTCCCCGCCACGAACTCAAAAAAATGACTGAAAAGTTAAGTTCGCAGCACCAAAACAGCACTAAACCGTCCAAACACCACCGCGAACTCAAAAAAAACACCGAAAAGTTGAGCTCGCGACACCTAAGGACAGCCAAGAGCAGTTAGAGTGCTGTCCAAGCACCCCAATACAGGCATAGAGATCGGGAAGCAGGCTATTTATCCACAATTCGTCATAACCACAGACCCCAGAATCTGACAGCAATCACCATTGCATTGCCCAATCACAAAGATTTGATTATATTTGTCTGTTGCGAGTGTCAGCTTTTCCGCAACAAAAGCCACACAGCCGCGACACGCAAAGAACAGAATCATGAAGCCTTTCATAAATGACGATTTCATGCTCGACAGCGATGCTGCCAGAGAACTCTACCACGGCAACGCAGAGCATCTGCCGATTATAGACTACCACTGCCACCTCAACCCTCAGGAAATTGCCCAGGACAAGACCTTCGGCGACATCTCCGAGCTCTGGCTCAGCGGCGACCACTACAAGTGGCGCGCGCTCAGGGCGAACGGCATCGAGGAGAAATATGTGACAGGAGACGCCCCAGCATGGGACAAGTTCGAGAAATGGGCGGAGACTGTCCCATATACCATGAGGAACCCTCTCTCCCACTGGACCCACATCGCGCTCATGAGGGCCTCCGGCATCGGCCAGCTTCTCTCCCCTGCCACAGTCAATCAATTCATAATCTTTCCAGCGGTTTGCAGTCCACATTTTTTTGCAACTCCGTTTAATCTTTAGTATCGAGCATCATACTCCAATTTGATATTGTAGCAGTCCTTTTGTCATTCGTCAATCATATGGACGGATTTGACGCAAAAAATAACAGACAGGCCCTTCCCCGTCAGAAAGGTTCCTGTCTGCTGTTCATTATTTATGCTTGGGACGGCGATCGGTACTTTTTCCACCTTTTTTCGAATCAAAACGATCGTTTTT
>JAKSJQ010000080.1 GCA_024402115.1 Bacteroidales bacterium
CCATAGCGACGGAGTCCGTTCACAGCAATCTGTCCGATCTCGTGGGCAGGAAGCTTTGACACGAAATATGCATCATGGCCGTAGTTTGCAAGGCTGACAGCGACATTTGCCTCGCCGCCGCCCGGGATGATACGGAGAGCCTCTGACTGGACGAAACGGTCCTGTCCTTCTGGGCTGAGTCGGAGCATTACTTCTCCGAATGTGATGATTTTTGCCATTATATCTGTTCTTTTCTTTATTTCAGTTTGATGGTACCCTGTTCCAGGGTCCTTTACAGGATTGCAGCCACGGCTGCCTTCATTCCCTTCTCGGCGATGAGCCTGAGATCCTTCTCGAGGAGGTCGGTCAGGCCAGGGATATGGTTGAGGTTTTCTCCCCAGATGAACTCGTCCGCAAGCACGCCGACAGCGACCTGACGGACGTCACCGGTCTGCCACAGGCCTTCGAGCGTTGCCATGATCCTTGGATCATCGTTCGGCACGATGTCGTCATTTCCTCTCTTGCCTCCCTTGTAGTAGGTGCAGATGGCTGCAAGGCCGAACACGAGGCCCTGAGGAAGGACGCCCTTGCGCTCGAGATAGGTCTTGATTCCAGGAAGGTCGCGTGTGCGGAACTTAGGGAAGGAGTTGAGCATGATGCTTGTCACGAAATGCTTCACATATGGGTTCACGAAGCGGTCCTTCACGTCGTCGGCGAACTTCCTGAGTTCATCCTTCGGAAGGTTGAGAGTCTCCATGAGTTCCTCGTACATCACTTTGTTGACGAACTTTCCTACCACCTCGTCCTCGCAGCACTCGCGTACGGTGTCGAGGCCGCTGAGGTAGCCCACAGGGCTGAGTACGGTGTGAGGTCCGTTGAGCAGGGTGACCTTGCGCTCATGGTATGGAGCCTCCGAAGGAACGAAGAGAACATGGAGTCCGGCCTTGTCTGCCGGGAATTCACCGGCGATTTCCTGCGGAGCCTCGATGACCCAGAGGTGGAATATCTCGGCCTTGTCGAGAAGCTTGTCGTCGAAGCCTGTCCTTTCCTTGAGCTGGTCTGCGGTATCCTTCGGATAACCCGGAACGATACGGTCCACGAGTGTGCTGTAGACCCCGCAGGCATTCTCGAACCACTGCGAGAACTCCTCGCCGAGGTTCCAGAGCTGGATATACTGGCGGATACATTCCTTGAGGTGCTTTCCGTTCTCGAAGATGAGCTCGCATGGGAAGATGATGAGTCCCTTGCCCATGTCGCCCCTGAATGTCTCGTAACGGTGATACAGGAGCTGGACGAGCTTGCCCGGATATGAGAGTGCAGGCTTGTCATCGAACTTGCATGCAGGGTCGAAAGCGATGCCGGCCTCGGTGGTATTGGAGATCACGAAGCGTATCTCAGGCTGCTCAGCGAGCTTGAGGTAGTCCTCGAAATCGCGGTAAGGGTTTATTCCCCTGCTGATGACGTCGATCATGTCGACTGAATCCACCGGCTTGCCCTCATCGATGCCCTGGAGGTTAAGATGGTAAAGTCCCTCCTGCTCGTTCAAAACGTCGACCAAGCCTTTGTCAATCGGCTGGACGACAACGACCGAAGCATTGAAATCGGTCTTCTGGTCCGTCTTCCAGACAATCCAGTCGATGAATGCCCTGAGGAAATTGCCCTCGCCGAACTGGATAATCTTTTCAGTACGGTTCTGAGGCTTCATAGCCGTAGTTCTATTCAGTTTTTCCATATTATTCCCAAATTAGTCTTTATTCTTTCAAAATTAACAATTTTTCCGTGCCCGTACACGGAAAGCGGCGAAAAATATTTAGATTTGTTGGAAACAGTCGATAAAACACATTTCAGATAAACATGTCAGTATTCATCAACGAGGATTTCATGCTCACCAACGATGCGGCGAGATCCCTCTATCACGAGAACGCGGAAAGCCTCCCGATCATCGATTACCATTGCCATCTCAACCCTCAGCAGATAGCCGAGGACATCCGTTTCAGGGACATCTCCGATCTCTGGCTCAGCGGCGACCACTACAAGTGGCGTGCGCTCAGGGCAAACGGTGTCGCAGAGAAGTATGTTACCGGAGACGCTCCGGCCTGGGAGAAGTTCGAGAAGTGGGCGGAGACGGTGCCTTATACCATGAGGAACCCTCTCTACCATTGGACACACATCGAGCTCATGAGGACCTTCGGAATCGGCAAGACCCTCTCCCCTGCCACCGCAAGGGAGATTTTCGAGGAATGCAACAGCCAGCTCGCACAGCCAGGGTTCAGCGCGAAAGGACTTATCCGCAAGTTCAACGTGGAGGCCATCTGCACTACCGACGACCCTGTCGACGACCTGCGCTGGCACAAGAAGATCGCCGAGGAGCCATTCGGCACGAAGGTGCTGCCTACATGGCGTCCTGACAAGGCCATAGCGATCGAGAATCCAGCCGCGTACAAGGACTATGTCGAGAAGCTCGGCGAGGCTGCGGACATGGAGATCAGGACATACTCCGACATGATCGAGGCTCTGAGGAAGCGCCACCTCTATTTCGAGATGGCGGGCTGCAAGCTCTCGGACCACGGACTCGACACTTTCCACGCCGCCGACTACACTGCATCCGAGATCGAGGCGATCTTCAGCAAGGTGATGTCAGGACAGACTCCCGATGCAGAGGAGCTCGAGAAATACCGCAGTGCCGGATTGCACGACCTCGCAGTCATGGATGCAGAGTCAGGATGGGCCCAGCAGTTCCACATGGGTGTGATCAGGAACAACCGCAGCAGCCTCATGAGAAGCTTCGGACCTGACGCCGGCACAGACTCGATCCTCGACCTTCAGTGCG
>JAKSJQ010000081.1 GCA_024402115.1 Bacteroidales bacterium
CTACCTCTACACCCGCAAGGAGATGCAGCAGATCCGTGACATCGTCAAGAAGCACAATCTCTATCTCTTCTCGGATGAGGTCTATCGTGAGTTCATCTATACCAAGCAGCCATACATCTCGGCCTGCCACCTCGAGGGCATCGAGGACAATGTCGTCCTCATCGACTCCGTATCCAAGCGTTACAGCGAGTGCGGAATCCGCATCGGTACCCTCATCACCAAGAACAAGAAGGTGCGCGAGGCGGTGATGAAGTTCTGCCAGGCCCGTCTCAGCCCGCCTCTCTATGGACAGGTGATCGCCGAGGCTTCCATCTCTACTCCGCAGGAGTACATGGATGAGGTGTACGAAGAGTACCTCGGTCGCCGCAACTTCCTGATCGACGGACTCAACAAGATCGAAGGCGTATACAGCCCTACACCTATGGGTGCGTTCTATACGATGGTACGTCTCCCTGTCGATGACGCGGAGAAGTTCTGCCAGTGGTGCCTCACCGACTTCCAGTACGAAGGTCAGACCATCATGATGGCCCCTGGCGCCGGCTTCTACACCGATCCGGGCGAGGGCAGGGATGAGGTCCGCATGGCGTACGTGCTCAACAAGGAGGATCTCGCAAAGGCTCTCGTAGTCCTTGAGAAGGCCCTCGAGGCATATAACAACCGCGCAGAATAATGCGTATAGGCCCTCTCAGCAGGAATCTGGCCGACCTGGCCATGCCAATATTCATCGATATCCTGCTGATGATGCTCCTCGGAGCAGTCGACACATTCATGCTCAGCCGCTACTCCGACCTTTCGGTGGCGGCCGTCGGCATTGACGCCCAGTTCATCAACCTCGTGCTGGTGATCTTCCAGGTCCTTTCCCTCGCGACATCGATACTCTGCTCGCAGTACATAGGCGCAAAGCTCCGTGACAAGGTCGTGCAGGTGGTCGGCATCTCGCTCATAGCAACGGCAGTGGTGGGCGTGGTGGTCAGCTCGTCGCTCTTCCTCTTCGCACATCAGATACTCCAGATGCTGGGTGCCGGTCCCGAACTCATAGGGGAGGCTGAGGTCTACATGAAGATAGTCGGTCTCACCTGCATCTTCCAGGCGTTCTCTCTGACCCTTGCCGCGGCCCTTCGAAGCGCGGACATGGCGAAGTATCCGATGATGGTGTCGCTGGTGATCAACATCGTGAACATATTCGGAAACTACGCGCTCATCTTCGGCCATTTCGGCCTTCCGTCCCTCGGAGTCACCGGTGCTGCGATTGCGACTGCGACCAGCAGGGGAATCGGTATGGTCATCCTCGCCGTCGTGCTTTTGCGCAAGCATATCCCTTCTTTCCCGAAGAGGCTCTTCACTCCGTTCCCGTGGGATGAGCTCGGAAAGCTGCTCAAGGTCGGTATCCCTTCGGCCGGAGAGCAGATGTCCTACAGCCTCTCGCAGATGGTCGTGACCTCGTTCATACTGATGATAGGAAACGATGCGCTCGCAGCCCGCACCTATTGCCAGAACATCGTCATGTTCACCTATGTCATAGCCCTTGCGATGGCGCAGGCTTCGGCGATAGAGGTCGGGCATCTGGTAGGAATGAAGAAGCCGCGCGCTGCGTTCTGCATAGGAAAGCGTGCGCTGAAGATCAGTATATGGTCCGCAACTTCGCTCTCGTTCCTGATCGCATGTCTCGGACTTCCTATCCTCCATACGCTCACCGACAACGAGAACATCATCCGCATGTGCTGGTCCGTCATGTGGGTCGACATCATGCTCGAGCACGGTCGTGCCATCAACATGTTCGCGGTGAACGCGCTGCGCTCGGCAGGCGACATCTATTTTCCTGTCCTTCTGAGCATCGCGGTCGTATGGACGGTCGCTGTGGGTCTGAGCTACTTCTTCGGAATCACCCTCGGCTTCGGAATCGTCGGCATGTGGTTCGCCCTGCTTCTCGACGAGAACATCCGCGGCTACGTCTTCGTGAAGCGCTGGAACTCGATGAAGTGGGCGACCAAGAGTTTTGTAAGATAGAAATTAAGAAGCAGTCTTCCGCGAGGAAGACTGCTTCTCTTTTATGACTATATAATCTAGAGCTTATCTACAAGCTTCTCCATCTGCACGCTGTGTGAACCCTTGATGAGGACCATGGCCCTCGTGATAGGATTCTCCTTGAGGTACTCGGCGAGAGCGTCAACGTCCTTGAAACTTTCAGTGAGCTTGCCGAACTCCTCTCCGACGTAGTAAGCCTTCGTGATCTTACCGTGCTCGATGAGGAAGTTGACCATGTCGACTATCTTCTTGTGCTCCTCCTGCGACTCCTTGCCGAGCTCGCGCATGTCTCCGAGAAGTGCGATCTTGCAGCGTGCGTCGAGCAGTGAGAAGTTCTTGAGCGCAACCTCCATGCTGCTAGGATTGGCGTTGTAGGCATCTACGATGAGGTTGTTGTCCATGGTCCTTACCATCTGAGAGCGGTTGTTGGAAGGAACGTAGCGGCTGATTGCCTCCACTGCCTGCTCCTCACTGACACCGAAGAACTTTCCGACTGCGATTGCAGCCATCACGTTGTCTGCATTGTATGAACCGATGAGATTGGTACGAACCTCGAGCATCTGCTCCTGGTGGTAGATACGTCCGGTGAATGGGTTGGTCTTGAGGACAGGGACGAGCATCTTGAGGAAAGGATAGCGGCCGTTGGCCTGTAGAACCACCGCGCCCTGATACTTGACGCCGTATGGTATGGTCCTCAGACCCCTGA
>JAKSJQ010000082.1 GCA_024402115.1 Bacteroidales bacterium
ATCATGCGTGCGCACAATGGCATGCTTGACCTGACCAGAAGCGATGAAGAGTGCACGGAATTTACGATAATCTTCAAGTAATAGACCCTCTGTAATCACTCTATACGGCAATCAAAATTTCTTTGACAACCGTATAATCGTTCCTCAATTATCCTGTCTGCCAGATCGATCTTCCGTTTCCGCTCGTCCTCGGTTGCTGTCCTTTCGAGTAGATCCGAGATCTCGATGCCGAGAGTGGAGAGTCTCTCTTTCCATAGGTCATAGGCGTCAACGTCAGGATATGCTACGACCTTCCGTCCCTTCAGCACATCGAGCTTGGACCCCAGTTGAGATTTGCCGCAAGTGGCAAGCCATATGCATTCAGGAAGAGCGGCAGCGCAGATTACGGCAGTTTTCTCGGCTTCGACGAGAGCCACAGACTTGTCCGGATACAACGCGAGCAGATGCTCGCCAAACAGACACTGCGTCAGCGTCCAATTGTCAGGAAGCTGATGCAGTGCTTTAAGCCGGCTATGCACCCACAAAGCCTCCGGAACGGAGCCGTCTTTGATTCGATGACCAGTCTGAGGATCGTAGGGGATGATCTTCCCTGAGCGGACGCGACCCTTCGTGTCAATCTGGTAGAAGACGGTGTAGCCTTCTTTGGTGGTGCCGATCTGGTACTTGTCCATCATCGCCCTGGCGGTATGCTCATTGAACACACGGCAAAGGAAGGAAAGGAAGGCGTTCTTTGGCGTGAAAACGACCGATTTCGCAACGATATTCACCGGAATGGCACAAGGACTAGGACGGGGTGCCAGTTTTGCCTTTGAAGGGCGTTTCTCGAATTTATTCCCTGCGGAAATGTATCCGCCATGCCGAATTGGCTCGTATGGCGGATACAGATGATAGCCGCAGCTGGATTCGTGGTCGCAGCGTCCGTACCTCTCCAGGTCGGCAGGGACGCCATCATCGTCCACGTATGGCGTGAAGCAGTGATAGCGTCCGCAGCCTGGGCACCTGAAGCGGGATGCCGGTCCGTCGTAATGCAGCAGATGGTAGTGGTAGTGTCTCTTCATGGCTTATGTCATTCGGGAAGGTCTCCTATATCGTCTAAATCCAGTGTACCAGGTGTACCACTCGTATCGTGCGGTACAGGTGGTACACTTGGTACACCCTGATCGTTGCATCCGTCTAGTTTATTCTTGGCTTTCGTCACCATGCGCTGAGCCATACCGTGGGACAGCCCGAGTTCCTCTTTGACCTTCCGGACCGAGTAACCCCTCTGCACAAGGTCCGCCACCTGCTCAAGGAGCTGATCCTTGTCGGAGTCATCACGTCTTCGCAGATGCTCGTGCTCGCTCTCCTCACCGATGAACTTGAGCTGCAGCCATCCTTCTTCGGTGCTGAGCTCGCAGACAATGACGTTGTCCTCGTCGTAGATGAGTTCTCCCGAACGTACCTTCACCTGCTTGATGTAGCGCTTGTACTTGTCCTTGACGCTACACCCCAGTGCGATGGCAGCGTCGAAGAGGTTGACGAGTTTGGCCGATCCTGCGAGGTCATACTGTGTCAGTGGAGTGTTGCTGTACCTCTTGGGCGTATGACCTATTGCAAGTATGGTCAGGTGGTACTTGCTCTTGAGGGCGATGATGCGCTTCATGAACTCGCCTGCAGACTCTGAGCGTTCGGCGCTTATGCAGACGAAGGTGATGTTGTCTATGATGAACACCTTGACTCCATCCCTTGCCGAGGCCTCGATGCTCGCTATGATGCCCTCCTCGAAGTCCTCGTCCAGGAGCCGGTCAGGGTTGATCTCGGCACGGAGGAAGTTGTCGGGGAAGCGGTGGACGGATTCTCCGTTGGTGTAGCGCATCTGGAACTGCTTGTCGGACATCTCGAGGTCGAGGTACATCACCCTCTCGCTACGGGCTATGTCCTCGGCTATCTGCACTGCCAGGATGGATTTGCCGACATTGCTCGACGCGAATAGGACGGTGTTCTCGTCAGCGACGATCATCCCGTGGAACCAGGTCTTCGGATCGGGTCGCGTGCGTGCGGTTTCCACCCAGTCGTTCGCCGTCTTTACATTGAGGATGCCAGGGGAGGCTGAGCATCTGCCAGCCTCCTCCAGCTCCCTTCTGATGTCTTCTATCGTACTCATTGCTGCGCCTCCTTATCTCTCTGTGCTACGTCAGCCTTTATGTCGCTCTCGAGTTTCAGAATTCTTTTCTGAGCCTCCTTGCGTCCAAACTCATTGATGGACTGGCGAGCCGCGCGATAGAATTCCGCAGGATCTCCTTCTCCGAGCAGCACGATAGCGTCATAGGCCCTGCGCGCCCATGCATCGTCGCTCCATCGGGTAGTGTAGAGGCAGACGAGAACGGAGGCAAGGGCGGATCCGAGGACTATGAAGGTGCTTATGCCGACCCTCCACCAGAA
>JAKSJQ010000083.1 GCA_024402115.1 Bacteroidales bacterium
TTCCGTACACTATCGGGATCTTCCAATATTGCTTGTTGTATATCTGCGCCGTCCCCGGCGCAAAGATGGCTCCTGCGAACATGGTTCCCACCTTCATCGTGTTCTTGTGCGCGATCGCGCCGCCCCATTCCTTGAAAGAGAAGAGCCTGTCGGTCGTGTCTGCGACGCCGGTGGAGTCCGCGTAGTCGTTGTAGTTCTGGGTAAAAGCCTCCTCCTTGAACTGCGCCTCGGACCTGACTGAGAATCCGAGCATGCAGCCCAACACCATGAGTGATATGAGGATGTACTTCTTCAAGCTTATAGATTTGCGTTCTCGAGTGCCGAGAGGAACTGGTCGATCTGTTCGTCCGAATCGAAGCGTATGGTCATGGTTCCCTTACCCGCGCCATTGCTCTTCATACTCACGTTGCTGCCGTATTTGCCGACTATGCCCATGAGCCTGTTGTAGCGCTCCGGAAGCTGAACCTTTGCAGGCTCCTTCTTCTCCAGCGGCTCGTTCATCCTGCGCACGCGCTCCTCGAGCTCGCGCACCGAGATTCCTTCACGTACGACGAGGTCGCAGAGCTCCTCCTGGAGGGCAGGTGAGCTGATGCTGAGCAGCACCTTTGCATGGCCGACGCTGAGAAGGCCGACCTTGATGTCGTGCTGGACCTTCGCAGGGAGCCTGAGAAGACGCAGGGTGTTGGTGACGCTCACGCGCTTCTTGCCCACGCGCGCAGCCATCTGCTCCTGCGTGAGCTGGCACTCGTCGATGAGACGCTGGTAGCTGAGCGCAACTTCGATAGGGTCGAGGTCCTGGCGCTGGATGTTCTCCACGATCGCCATCTCGAGCATGCCCTGGTCGTCGGTGCTGAGTATGTATGCAGGTATCATGTCCATACCCGCAAGACGGCTGGCCCGGAATCGGCGCTCGCCGCTGATGATCTGGTATTTGGCTCCGGCCTTCCTTACGGTGATAGGCTGGATGAGTCCGAGGGTCCTGATGGACTCGCTCAACTCTTCGAGGGCCTCTGTGTCAAAGGACATGCGAGGCTGGTAAGGATTCGGCTCCACCATGGTCACCGGAATCCTCATGATGTCGGCCTGTGAAGCCGCAGGGGCCGTATTTACGGTGACCACATCCTTGTTGATGTAGCCCACCGGCTTCCTGATTTCGTTTATGTCTATCGTCTTTTCGCCGCCGAGCAGGGCGCTGAGTCCCTTGCCAAGGCCGTGCTGCTGTTTCTGTGCCATGCGTTAGTTTTAGAGATTTCTCTCGAGTACTTCCTTTGCGAGGTTAAGATAGTTGGTCGTTCCGTTGCAGATCACGTCGTAGAGTATGATAGGCTTGCCGTGGGACGGCGCCTCGCTGAGACGGATGTTTCTCTGGATGACGGTGTTGAACACCATGTCCTTGAAATGCTCCCTGAGCTCATTTACTACCTGGTTGTGAACCCTTGTCCTGCCGTCGAACATGGTCACTACGAAACCCTCGATGGTGAGCGCCGGATTCGGACCTTCCTGCACGAGTCGGATGGTCTGGAGGAGCTTGCCGAGGCCTTCAAGAGCGAAAAACTCAGGCTGTACGGGGATTATGATGCTGTCAGCCGCAGTGAGCGAGTTGACGGTGATGAGTCCGAGGGAAGGGGAGCAGTCGATGATGATGAAGTCGTACTGGTCCCTGATCTCGGCGAGCGCGATCTTGAGCACAGACTCCCTGTCGGCGGTTTCGAGCATCTCGATCTCCGCGCCGACGAGGTTGATGTGCGACGGTATCATCTGGAGGTTGGCTACTTCGGTCTGG
>JAKSJQ010000009.1 GCA_024402115.1 Bacteroidales bacterium
AGAACCACCGCGCCCTGATACTTGACGCCGTATGGTATGGTCCTCAGACCCCTGATCTCCCTTGCCATCTCCCTGAGGTCCTCGCTGTCGGAGTTGATGAAGACCTTCTGGCCATGGGCCTTGATGAACTCATAGAGCTCACCCTTGGTCTTCTTCACACCCTCGAAGCTGCCGAAGCCGAGAAGGTGAGCCTTGCCGACGTTGGTGATAAGACCATAGTCAGGCTGCGCAATCTCGACGAGCTCCTTGATGTCGCCTGGATGGCTTGCGCCCATCTCGATGACTGCGATCTCAGTGTCCTCGTTGATCTTGAGGAGGCTGAGAGGAACTCCGATATTGTTGTTGAGGTTGCCTTCTGTAGCGGTCACGTCATATTTGCATGCGAGCACGCACTTGATGAGCTCCTTAGTGGTGGTCTTGCCGTTGGTTCCGGTGAGAGCGATGACGGTGAGTCTCTCGTTTCCGAGGAAGGTGTTCTCGCGGTGGTAGCGAGCGAGTGCCCAGAGAGTCTTGAGGGTGTCCTTTACGGGAATGAGCTTCTCAGAGAGCCTCTCCACGGCCTCGATCTCCTTCTTGTGAGACTTGTACCAGTCATCAGATACGACTGCATAGGCAGCTCCTGACTCGATGGCCTTGAAGGCGTAGTCGCTGCCGTCGAAGTTCTCGCCCTTGAGTCCGATGAAGAGCTGTCCTTCCTCGATCCTGCGGCTGTCGGTGGTGACGCTTCCGCACGCGAGGAATATCTCGTGAAGTTTCTGTGTTTCTATTGCCATTGTCTTTCTTCTGTTTGAAGTCAAGAATCCCTATTTCAAGCCAGTGCTGCCGAATCCGCCTTCTCCTCTTTCGGTCTCATCGAGAATCTCTACCTCTTCCCATTCTACGGTCTCGTGGCGTGCCACGACCATCTGGGCGATTCTTTCGCCAGGGACGATCTCGAATGCTTCGTTCGAGAGGTTCACGAGTATGACCTTGATCTCTCCGCGGTAGTCTGCATCGATGGTTCCGGGAGTGTTGAGGACGGTGATTCCACGCTTTGCTGCAAGACCGCTGCGAGGACGCACCTGTGCTTCAAAACCCTTTGGAAGCGCTATGTAAAGACCGGTTGGGACCATGGCTCTCTCGAGTGGACCGAGGGTCACGGATTCAGTGATGTTTGCCTTGAGATCCATACCCGCAGACTGCTCTGTGGCGTAAGCTGGAGTAGGGAAGGCCGACTTGTTGATGATCTTGACTTTCATGCTGCAAATTTAATCAAAAGAGCCATAAAAAAGAATTTAATCCCACGCTTCGAGATCCTTTTCGATCTGCGGCATCATGCTCCTGTGGAACTGTGGTTCCTTGCCCTCCTTCCTCTGCTTCCTGTAGTCGTCGAGGAGGAAGAAAGCGTGCTTTGCGAGCTGCACGATGGCGATGAGGTTGCATATGGTGAGCAGTCCCATGCAGATGTCGATCCATACCCACACGTCCTGCAGGCTTCCGAACGCACCGCCGACGATGGTGGCCGCGATGATGGTCCTGTAGATCCACAGCCATATCCTTGCCTTCCTGCTGTCGCTGCCGGTCACGAACCTCAGGCTGTTCTCTCCATAGAAATAGTTGCCGATGATGGAAGTGAAGGCGAAGAGGAATACGGCCGCGGTGATGAAGTACACTCCGACCGGACCGATCAGTGAGTTCAGTGCGGCGATGGTGAGCTCGATACCGTCCTTTCCGCAGTCGTACTGTCCGGAGATGATCACGATCATGGCTGTGCATGAGCAGATCACTATCGTATCCACGAATACGCCGAGCGCCTGGATGAGACCCTGCTTCGCCGGGTGGCTGGTGTCAGCGATGGCCGCAGCGTTCGGTGCTGAACCCTCGCCGGCCTCGTTACTGAAGAGGCCTCTCTTGATTCCCTGCATGACTGCGAGTCCGACGACTCCGCCGCCCACCTGCTGCATTCCGAACGCGCTTTCGATGATGAGCTTGAGCACTTCCGGAATCTTGGTGATGTTCAGTGCGATGATCACTATCGCGAGTATGAGGTATGCCACCGCCATGAATGGGACCATGTAGCTGGTGACGAGGCTGATGCGCTTGATTCCGCCGATGATGATGGTCATGAATCCGATCATCATGATGATGGCGACGGGGAGCTTGGACCACCCGAAGGTGGTGCTGAGCGAGCCGAGGATGACGTTGCTCTGGAGCACGTTGTTGGCGAATCCGAAGGTCAGGATCATCAGGATGGAGAAGAGCACGCCCATCCATCTCCTGCCGAGTCCAGCTTCCATATAGAAGGCAGGGCCGCCGTAGTATGAGTCCTTGCCCTTGCGCTTGTAGAGCTGGGCGAGGGTGGCCTCCACGAATCCGGTCGCAGATCCGAGCAGTGCCATCATCCACATCCAGAACACCGCTCCCGGACCGCCGACGAAGATGGCGGAAGCGACTCCAGCGAGGTTGCCTGTTCCGACGCGGCTCGCCAGCGACACAGCAAACGCCTGGAAGGTGCCGATGGTCTTCCCAGCCGAACGCTTGGACGCTGGATCACCGCTTGTCGGTGAGTTGTCCGCGGAGACCTTGTCACGGCCAGCCATGATGCGGCACATCTCTCCGAGCATCCTGAACTGGAACCCCTTTGTTCTAATAGTGAAATACAGCGCACACCCTATCAGGAGGGTGATGATAACGTACGACCAGAGTATGTCGTTTATAGAGTCAATGAATTGAAGCATATAGTGCTAAATTGGCAATTTTATTTTGCAATTCCAATTTTTGGCGTATATTTGCATTCGCATTCGGGGGATTAGCTCAGTTGGTAGAGCACCTGCTTTGCAAGCAGGGGGTCAAGAGTTCGAATCTCTTATTCTCCACAAAAAAATAAAGGTCAGCATTTAGCTGGCCTTTATTTTTTTGCGGAGAATGGTTTTATATAACGGCCTGCGCTACGCTCCGGCCGGCAACTCCGTGGCTCGACAACTGTCTCGCACACTCCGTTGCGGCGCTCGTGCGCCCAGCTAGGTCAGCATGTCGCTGACCTCTTTTTTGTTGTGGAGAATGTGTCTTAACCCCAGTCAGCTGACGCTGACAGCCCCTGCCAGGGGCATGCGGCCTTCGCTACGCTCCGGCCGGCAACTCCGTGGCTCGACAACAGTCTCGCGCACTTCGTTGCGGCGCTCGTGCGCCCAGCTAGGTCAGCATTTGTCCGGCTTTTTTCGTTGCCTCCCTTGCACACATATCTGCAACCCGAAATTCGGAGCGCTCGCCAACATGCTCCAGAAGTGCTTCCAGGGCAGGTGATGGTGCTTTCATAGACATAATTGTCGCGGAGCGCACCATAAACCGCAACTCGTTGCATATATTGACGTTTATCGTGCGCTCCGAATTTCAGGTTGCATGAATTACACAATAATCCTCCTTCGTAACAACTAATATAGCGCAATGCATCATGTCTTTTCCCCAGGAAACCAGAGAAAATGACTTGCTGTGTTGGCTGTGTCTGGCACGAACGCCAAAAAGTGATCATTTCTTGGACGTCGTGTCAGCAAAACCGCATAAAACCTAGAAAATCGTGACACGAACGCCAAAAATCACCGTATTTTTGTATCTCGTGCCAGATGACTGTACGGAGGAAGTCTGTCGTACTGTAGGGAAGAAGAAAGACAAACAGTGCAGAGGCAGCTAGATGGACTGTATAGAAGAAAGCCGAACAGCAGGAAAGGAAAAGACTAACTGTCCGGAAGACGCCAGTCGGACTGCACGGAAAAAAGGTAGAATAAGCTATGACAATGGATTGGGCAAGAAAAGTTTGGGAATGTGCACTGGTTGCGGTGCTGAGTGTGCTGCTGATAGGTTGCGCACAGAATCAGGAGCCAACCACGGTGGTGCTCGAAATCGCGACAGCCGGTATGACCCCAGATGAGACCGACAAGATAGGGGAGATTGAGCTGCTTCTCTATGATGACACCCCGCTCCACAAGGCGAACTTCGTGGAGATGGTGGAGAGCGGATGGCTGGAGGGCAAGATCTTCAACCGCGTCATAGCAGATTTCATGATCCAGTGCGGGTATGAGCAGACGGAGCACACAATCGAGCCGGAGATACATTATCCGAAGTATATCCACCGTCGCGGAATGCTTGCGATGGGTCGTTCGCGCGAGGACCTGCTCAGCAATTCGGAGCAATTCTATATCGTTTGGGGAAAGCCCCTGGACGACGAATACATAGACCGTGTGCAGGATAGGATCTTCCGTGAAACAGGCGAACACATTGTGTTCCCAGAGGAGATTCGCGAGGTCTATAGGACCATCGGAGGCACGCCGCATCTGGACAGCCAGTTCACCATCTTCGGTGAAGTGACCAAGGGCCTCGACGTCGTGGAGGCGATACTGGCTGTGGAGACGGATCCCGAGGACAAGCCTCTCGTCGATGTCGTGATCACCAGGGCCTATGTCGCAAAGTGATCATAAAGCCTTTCAGGAGAATGATACAAAAAGCCTGGGTCGTGATGACTCAGGCTTTTATCGTTCTGACTCAGTTTCTTGTGACGCTGAGTGCGGTTTTCGAAAGGGAATTTTTTACTCGCCCTCAGAGCATGAAACGGGAACGTTGTAGAATGCGATCGCATCGATTTCGGTCTTTGCACCCTTAGGGAGAGCTGCGACCTGGTAGCATACGCGTGCAGGCTTGTCCTCTGGGAAGAACTCTGCATATACGCCGTTCATGGCAGCGAAGTCGTTGATGTCTGAGAGGAGAACGCTGGTCTTCACCACGTCATTGAATCCGAGACCTGCTGCTGAGAGGATGTTGCCGATGTTGGTGAGTGCCTGACGAGTCTGCTCCTCGATGGTTGCAGGGATCTCACCGGTAGCTGGATTGACTGGGAGCTGACCTGAAACATAGAGGGTGTCGTTGGCGAATATAGCCTGTGAGTAAGGTCCGATTGCTGCCGGAGCCTTAGGAGTTGCGATAATCTTCTTCATGTCGTTATGTTTTGTTATGGTGCAAATTTACTGATATTATGTCGTATATTTGTACAAACCAATGACCAAATACATGAAAAAAACGCTATTCGCGGTCATGGCTCTGATTCTTGGCGCCTCCTTTGTCGCCAACGCCCAGAAGCCAGACCCAAAGTTCCACATCTACCTCTGCTTCGGTCAGTCGAACATGGAGGCAGGTGCAGTTCCTGCAGAGCAGGACAAGGATTTCAATGACCCGAGATTCCAGTTCGTCGCGGCTGTGGACATGCCGAAGATGGACAGAGAGATGGGCAAATGGTACACGGCTGTCCCTCCGATCTGCCGTCCGAGCAACAACATGGGCCCGGTGGATTTCTTCGGTCGCAAGATGATCGAGGTCATGCCTGCGGACTACAGGGTGGGAGTCATCAACGTATCGGTGGCCGGTGCCAAGATCGAACTCTGGGACAAGGACGCCTACAAGGAGTACATCGACAGTGAGCGCGACTGGATGAAGGACATCGTCGAGATGTACGGCGGCAGCCCATATCAGCGCCTGCTCGACATGGCGAAGATCGCGCAGAAGGACGGTGTAATCAAGGGCATGCTGCTCCATCAGGGAGAGTCAAACTCGGACGACCCTGAGTGGCCTGCGAAGGTCAAGAAGATCCATGATGACCTCTGCAAGGACCTCGGACTAAACCCTAAGGACATCCCGCTCCTCGCAGGTGAGCTCAAGTATGAGGAGAGCGACGGTATCTGCTGGCGCTTCAACCGCGACATACTTCCACACCTTCCAGAGGTGCTCCCTAATTCTCATGTGATCTCCGCACTCGGTTGCGAGAGCACAGGTGATACCTTCCACTTCAGCACCGAAGGCATGCGCCTTCTCGGCTACCGCTATGCTGAGAAGATGCTCCAGCTCCAGGGCTTCACCAAGCCTCAGACCAGGACCGTCACCCTCAATCCTGCGAAGCTCGGCATCTCGATCAGCCCTACTCTGCCAGGTATCTTCTTCGAGGACATCAACAACTCTCTCGACGGCGGAATCTGTGCACAGCTTATCCAGAACAACTCTTTCCAGGCCTATGACGTGCCGGAGGCTCCGGACCCACGCGAGTTCTCGCAGTCCGACACCACCTTCTTCGGATGGACAGTCGTAGCAAAGGACGGCGCGAAGGGCCAGGCCCACACCGTGGACTACAAGCCTCTCCGCCCGAACATGAAGAGGATGTATACCTACTATCCGGACGACCAGTATGACGATGAACTCAGATACAGGCAGTTCTGCGTGAGGTTCGATGTCGAAGATCCGGGCGAGGGCTACGGAATCGCCGCAAATGGATATGGCATCTCTCCATACGTGTTCCGCGACAGGAATGCATTCTATTCGAACAATACCCAGACTCCTTCGATTGCAGTCAAGGAGGGCATTCGCTACGACCTCGGACTTTATCTCCAGGGAGAGAATTACAAGGGCAATATCAAGGTCTATCTCGAGAACAAGGAGGGTGAGCTCAATTCAAATGTCATCACCATCTCGTCGCTCGACAGCAACTGGAAGAAGCACGTTGGCGCTCTCAAGGCACTTCGCAGCGAGGACAGCCGTCTCGCCATCGTCGCTGACTCAAAGGGTACCTTCTATCTCGATTTCGTGACCCTCGTTCCTGAAGAGTCGGAACTTTGGCTCGAAGGCGCAGCCGGTCCTTTCCGCAAGGATATGATGCAGACTCTCGCAGACCTCAAGCCTACCTTCATGCGCTTCCCTGGCGGTTGTGCATCCGAGGGCTCAACCTACTTCGGCCAGGTGTTCTGGAAGAACAGCATCGGCCCAGTCGAGGAGAGAATCGGTTTCCGTAACCATTGGGGCTACTGGACCTCTCAGTACGTGGGATTCTACGAGTATCTCCTGATGGCCGAGTCTCTCGGTGCAACTCCTCTTCCTGTGCTCAACAACGGTGTTACATGCCAGTTCGCCGGTCACTCATACATCGCTCCGCTCGAGACCGAGAGGGATCGTCAGAATTTCTACAACGTGTTCGTGAAGGATGCCCTCGACTTCATCGAGTTCTGCAATGGCAGCGTCACCACCGAGTGGGGTGCAAAGCGTGCGCAGATGGGCCATCCGGCTCCGTTCAACCTCAAGTATCTCGGAATCGGCAATGAGAACAGAGGACCAGAGTTCTGGGAGCGCTTCGACATCATGTACAAGGCTGTCAAGGCCCAGTACCCGGACATCGTAATCGTCTCTACCGCCGGCTCTGCTGCTCAGGGCCCTGAGTTCAACGCTAACTACGCTGAGATTGACGCGAAGTATCCTGACACCATCGTCGATGAGCATTACTACATGAGCGATGACTGGTTCTACAAGAACGGCGACCGCTATGCTCCTGGCAAGGTGCGCGGTGCGGAGGGCAATACATACGACAGGTCGAAGCCTACCCGTGTGTTCGTGGGTGAGTTCGCGAACAACCGTACCAACAACGCCTATGTTTCTACCATGTCTGAGGCTGCATATTGGCTCAGCCTCGAGAGGAATTCGGACATGGTGTCCATGGCAGCGTATGCGCCTCTCTTCTGCAAGAAGGGCTACAACAAGTGGAACTCGAACATGATCTGGTTCGACAACCGCGGACTCTGGCGCACCAGCAACTACTACTATCAGAAGCTCTTCTCAGAGGCCGGCGACCGTGCGTTCGAGATGAGCGAGGTGATGGACGGCAACGTCGCTGACTCTACCATATATACTTCTCCTACCATCGACACTGCAACGGGAGAGATCTTCGTGAAGTTCGTGAACTCCGAGGCCGTGGACAAGATGGTTACCATCAACACTGGCAGCAAGACCGCATACAAGGTTGAGGTGGAGTTTATCTCTTCACACAATACCGAGGTCAAGAACCAGAAGGATCAGAACTACTACTCGAGCCATCCTGACTATCAGATGCCGGCTCGTCGTCCGGGCATGGGCGGTCCTCGTCCGTCAGGCGACACCCGTCCTGGCATCCCTGGCGGCTTCCGCTTCGTCCGTCCGGTCAACTACCTCGAGGCCGTTGTCCCTCATACCATGGAACTCGGCACCGTATCGAATTCGTTCACCTTCAAGATGCCTGAGAACTCAGTCGGAATCATCCGCATGGTTCCTTGCAAATAAGCATCTGACGATACCAAAAATAGAGGCTGACCCCCAAAAAGGTCAGCCTCTTTTTTATTCTTAGCCGAGAAATATTAGCGTGCGCCTCCACCGAATCCGCCTCCGGAGAATCCGCCGCCACCGCCGAACGATGCAGCGCCGCCATGTCCGCCTGCAGCACCCTGACGGCTTGCGTAGGACTGCCTTGCGTTGGTGATCGAAGACGAAAGACCGTTGGTTGCGTGGATGATCTGGTTCATGGTGTAGTAGTCGTACATCATGTTCTCGTCGAAGGCCTTAGGGTTGATGTCCTTGAGCTCCTTCGCCACCTTGTCCGCCACACCGAAGAGGGCGGCGAAGATGAGATAATCCTGCCAGAGCGCCACTTCGCCGACTCCGCGCTCATCCGAGAGGGTGAACTCCTTGAGGAACTTCTTGAGTCCCACGAGTTGGCATGCATATTTCTGGGATTCGTAGCTGTATTCGCCGTCACGGTACCAGCCGTTGGCCACAAGCCTCTGCTTTCCTGCAGCCTGGAGGCTTTCGGTCCACTTGTAGATGCGCTTGGTGTTGCGCCTTGACCACTTGCTGAACTCCCTGTCCTGGAGGATCTGGTCGCTTCCGCTGGCCTCCTTCATCATCTGGTAGAGCTCTCCTTCCGGGCTTTCCGGGTCGAGAGGGGTCTTGCCCTGCGCGAAGCTGATCTCAACCTTGCCGGCAGCGTCATGGCTGACGACGAGGTGACCCTGCTCGAGCATGCGGAGTATGATCGCGGCTGCGATCCTGTTCTTCTCGTCGGTGAACCAGAGCTTCTGAAGTATGTACTCGCTGGCCACCACGTCACCGTTGTAAGGGACGTCGCGCGCCCATTCCACTTCCTTGATGGACTCGACTCCGAGTATGCTCCTGTAAGTTCTCTTCCTTACGTTTCGTACGAAGAAGGGGAAGGTGCCGATCATCATGGCGATGAAGGCAGCGAGACCTATCTTGTCCTTGGTGGTCATCTCGCCGTCATCCTCCCATTCGGAGCCTTCCATGGCGCGGTCAAGCACGTCGTCGAAGTCCTTCGACTGGATGCTGAGAGAGTAGAACTGGCCCTTGTTGAGTCTCACGAGCGCGATGACCGAGCTCTGACGGACGAATGGCTCCGAGCTTTCAAGCACCATCTTTCCACTGACATAGTTCGCGGTTCCGTTGTATCCGAAGCCCCAGAGGCGCGAGTTGACGTCGTCGAAGCTGATGCCGTCGGCGAGTATGGTCACCTTCACGTGCTTAGGGGAAGGGGAGATGCCTGGTGAGACGAACTGCATGTGGACCATGTCGTAGTCGTTGAGCGACTTCACGACATTGCTCATGTCGTACTCGACGGTGAACCTATGGTCCCCGTAGCTGCCGAGTCCCCAGCAGATCTCATAACCCTGGGATACGCGCGCAAGTCCGCAGCGTCCTGCCTTGGCCTCCATCGAGCGCTCCGTGTTCCATGAACCTTCGGTGATGAATTCCCTGCCGTTCTCCTCGACCCTAAGACCGCTGATCTGGATGTCTCCGAGATTGTAGCGGACGAGGTACCACTCAGTTCCGCGGTCAGCGTTGAGGTCCCACAGCTCCGTGATATGGGCCGAACCGTCGTGGTTCAGTCGCACGGTGATGTCGACATCCCTGACCTGGGCGTCCATATTTATGACAAAGGCGGCCGAAAGGACCGCCATCGTCAATAATGCGATTATCCTTTTCATCAGATCTTCATTGAAGGCATTTCGGTCTTCTCAGCTGCTACCTCGAGGTACTGCCTCTCGGTGAAATGAAGCATGCTTGCAGCGAAGTTAGAAGGAATCTGACGGATGAGACGGTTGTACTTGGTAACGGTGTCGTTGTATACCATGCGGCTCATACGAACCTGGTTCTCGTATACGTTGACGCTGTCCATGGTCTTGATGTAGGTATCGTTGGCCTTGAGGTCTGGATACTGCTCAGCGACGATGTTGATCTGCCTCATTGCGCTTGAGAGAGCCTTCTCCTGCTCCTCAACGTCAGCTGCTGTGCTTGAGCCAGTCACGTTCTTCCTCATTGCGATAATGTCGCGGAGGGTGTTGTATTCATGCTCGCTATATGACTTGGTGAGCTCGACGAGAGCCTTGAGGGCATCCCAACGGCTTGCCTGCTGTACACCGATCTGGCTGAGTGCGTTCTTGCAGAGCTCGTCCTGGTTTACGAGTTCCCTCTGTGCTGAAATGAACCAGAGTACCAATGCTGCCACGATGGCAAGGATGATAAGAAGTGTCATGATCTTGTTCTTTATTAGGTTTGACTTAAACTACAAATATATAAATGTCATTCTATTTTCAGTATATTCGCGTCGAATTTTTCTCCTTAATCATATGAAATACGATCTCGTGATATTCGACCTTGACGGAACGCTCCTGAACACTATCGAGGATCTCGGCGACGCCGTAAACCATGCGCTTGAGTCTAAAGGCTTTGCCGGACACGGCATGCGTGAATACAAGGCCATGGTAGGAAACGGCGTGAGGAAGCTTGTCGAAAGGGCAATTCCCGAGGCTTTCCGTCAATCTACTATAATAGACGACGTGTTGGGTCGTTTTATTACACATTATGAGAAAAATATTGATGTTAAGACGAAACCTTACCGAGGAATGCAGCGTCTTCTCGCCGATCTTTCCGCTTCCGGGGTCAAGCTCGCGGTCGCATCGAACAAGTTCCAGAGCGGCACTGAGACCCTCGTCGCGAAGTTCTTCGGTGATATTCCTTTCGTCGCTGTGTTCGGAAACAAGGAGGGGCAGCCTCTCAAGCCCTCTCCGGAGCTGGTCCGCCAGATATGTTCCATGGCTTTCCCTGAAGGAGGGGAGCACAGGGTGGCGCTCGTCGGAGATTCAGATACGGACATGGCCACAGCCCGCAACGCCGGCATCGATGCTGTCGCAGTCACCTGGGGCTTCCGCTCGCGCGCTGAACTGGAGCAGGCAGGGGCTGAGAACTTCGCATCGACAGCCCTCCAGCTACGTCAATTCCTGAAATAATTCTTTAAACTCTTTAAAAAGACCTAAAACGCAGTATTTTCGTGAGTTAGGTCGAAATATGACGAATTTCTGCAAAAAAGTTTTTAAAAAATTTGCAAAATAAAATTATCGTCGTAACTTTGTGTCGGTTGAACGGGAAAGCTGTTCGGTAAGTACCTCAACCGATTGGTTATTAGTTTTAGTGTTATTATTTATGTGGTTAGTATGAGGTGCCCCGCGTGATGCGGCGCAGCTCATTCTTTTTATATACAGGTCTCATCGAATCTTTTGTCCAACCCTCATCTGAAATGCTGCAGAAATAAGGAGTATCGTGATAGGTGAGCAATAAGGAACAACTTGCTTCCCGGCCGGATAAGATGCTAATAAAAGAGATTAAACAAATTGCAGAATATCCGATAAAACGAATTTTTGTGAATTGATAATTAATGATTACTTTTGTCATGTAATAACACAAAAGTAATGACTATGGAAACTGCAGCTAGGGAAATCGAATTGAGAAGCTTGCGCGAATTTGCACCAGGTAACACCTATCCGGATGTGTCTGACGATTTCTTCCTCGCCAATCTCAACTTTGCTCAGAGCATGGAGACTCTCCAGTACCCATGTAAGTTTGACGGATACGCAGTACTTTATTGCGTGAACGGAAAGTTCGACATCGAGATCAACCTCAGAACCTACACCATCCAGCCCGGCTCTTTCGTGATCTATGTTCCAGGCAGCATAATCAAGGTTTCCAACGTGTGCTCGGAGAACACCTCCGACTTCAGCTTTGTCGTGATCGCCGCCTCACGCTCGCTCATCTCAGACCTGAAGATTGACTTCTCGCAGCTCTACGAGGAGAGCATCATGGTCCTCGACAATCCATGCGTCATACTCTCAACGAGGGACAAGGAACTCGGAGCCAAGTACATCAACATCATCAGCAGCCTCCTGAGCAGCGGCATCCCTAACATGATGGAAATCGTCAAGCCGGTATTCTCGTCAATGTTCCTTCTCGTGGCAAGCCTCCTCTCTGAGAACATGAGCCAGGCAGCTCCGCGCCAAGACCACAACCACCGCTCGAAGAGGGTGTTCGAGAGCTTCCTCAAGCTCGTCACCGAGCATCATAACGAGCACAGATATCTCGACTACTACGCAGAGAAGCTCTGCCTCACTCCTAAGTATCTTTCGGCGACAGTGAAGGCTGTGAGTGGCAGGTCGGCTCCGGAGTGGATCGACTCTTTCGTGGTGGTTGAGGCGAAGAACCTTCTCAAGTACTCGAACCTTGACGTGAAGGAGATCGGTTTCCGACTGAACTTCAACGCACCGTCGGTATTCTGCCGCTTCTTCAAGTCGCAGACTGGAATGACCCCTAGCGAGTACAGGAATTCCTGATTATTTTACCGAATGCCGGTAAGCTCTCGGCGAGACTCCGGTAATCCTCTTGAAATACTTTCCGAAAAGGGAAGGAGACATGAAATTGAGCCTTGCGCTGATCTGGTCGACCGTCAGGTCGGTGGATTTGAGCAGGGCTTTGCATTCTATGATCGTGAAGTCGTCGATGATGTCGAGGGCTGACTTTCCGGTGCAGTCCTTGACCACCTGCGAGAGATACTTCGGCGTGAGGCACATCATGTCGGCGTAGCCGGCCACGGTCCTCTCGGACTTGTAGTTCTCCTTCACGAGCTTGGTGAACTGCTCGGAGATGCTGTCCTTTCGCGAGAGCTTCCTCTGCGCAACTGCGTTCCTGCTCAGCGCGAATCCGTATACGAGGGTGAGGGCCATGTGCTTGACGGCCTCGAGCCTGTAGGTGTTGTCCGTCTCGTTCACGAGATTCTCGAGGAGGTAGCGGAACGAGGTCACGATATGCTTGTGGCCCTTGAGGGGGAAGACAGGGTCGGTGAAGACCGCATTCCTCAGTGGGGAAGACGCATTCGAATCGGAGAGAAGACTGTCGGTGAGCTGCTTGGAGAGCACGATGACGTCGAACGAACAGTTTTCCGAGCGTTCCTTCTGACTGACTATCATTCCTTCCATGAGCATCACCATGCATGGGGAAGTGATGTGGTAATCCTGCATGTTGATGGAGATCTCGGCGGTGCCTTCGATGAAGAAGATCACGTTGGTCGTATCGGCGAGGAAAGGCTCGCCGTCCTTGCTCCAATAGTCCTTGGTGTTGAGCAGGAGAAGGTCGTCGCCTATCCTTCCATGGTTGAATATTGTCTCCTTGAAGTAGTCTTTTCTCTTGAGCATGGTCTAAGAATTAGTGGAACAAATGTAATCAATTTTGGAATATTTTACCTTGATCTTCTAAGTAAAAAAGGGAAAATAGTATATAAAAATAGTTAATTGTTCGCGTAAATGCAGAAAAATGGGTATATTTTTGTAATTCATAAACCTTAAACCATATGATGCAGATTTACATGCGCACGCGCAAAATGCGCGAGAAGTACATCGATACACTCGCAAAGCTCTACGATTACGCTACTGCAGCCTACTCGAAAAAACAGTATACCCAGTGGTTCGACACCAAGGAAGGAGGATATACCTATGCCTCTTTCAAGCAGGGTTGCGACAACCTTTCCAAGCTCCTTACCCAGTACGGAATCGGAGCAGGAGACAAGGTCGCTATCTTCTCCCAGAGCATGCCTAACTGGTCGCTCGCATTCTTCAGTGCCGTCACTTTCGGACGAATCGCTATTCCTATCCTTCCGGACAGCTCCGAGAACGAGGTCAACAATATCATCAACCATTCAGGTTCCAAGGTCATTTTCGTATCGCAGAGGCTTGCCTCCAAGGTCAGCAAGGAGATCAGGGACAAGATGACCCTCGTGATAGAACTCGACACCCTCGACATCATCCAGTCCGATTATGAGCAGTTCACCTGCGAGGGCAAGACCTCGGTGCCTACTCCTGACGACATGGCGGCGATCATCTACACCTCCGGTACCACGGGCAGCGCGAAGGGCGTCGTCCTCTCCCACAGGAACCTCGCTTCGAACGTGATCACCTGCTACCATTCATGTCCGAGGAACTCGAAGGACAGATGGCTCTCTCTCCTCCCTATGGCTCATACACTGGAGATGACCCTCTGCATGCTCTATCCGATGTTCTGCGGTGCTACCGTGTACTATCTCCAGAAGCCACCGGTTCCAGCCATCCTTCTCAAGGCAATGAAGATCGTGAAGCCAACCACCATCCTTTCGGTTCCGCTCATCATCGAGAAGATATACAAGGGCAGCGTGCTCCCGACCATACAGAAGAGCCGCACCCTCACCTGGATGCGCTCCAACATGAACGGTCTGATGTGCAAGATCATCGGCATGAAGCTGAAGTCGACCTTCGGCGGCCATGTCACCTTCTTCGGCATCGGCGGTGCGAAGCTCGATCCTGAGGTGGAGAGCTTCCTTCTCAAGGCGAACTTCCCTTATGCGATCGGATATGGACTCACCGAGACCTCTCCGCTGATCGGATACGCAGTCAAGAGGAACAGGACCGTCGGTACTTTCGGCTACCCTGTATACAACGTGCAGCTTCGCCTCGACGACGTCAATCCTGAGACAGGCGAGGGCGAGGTCGTAGCCAAGGGCCCTAACGTGATGCTCGGCTACTACAAGGATCCGGTCAGGACCAGGAGCGTCTTCACCGAGGACGGATGGTTCCGTACCAACGACCTTGCAGCGCAGGACGAGAAGGGACGCTTCTACATCAAGGGACGTAAGAACAACATGATACTTGGCCCGTCGGGCGAGAATATCTATCCAGAGGAGATCGAGGACGTAATCAACAACGCTGAGGGCGTTACCGAGTCCATCGTAGTCGAGAGAAACGGCCACCTCGTCGCACTCGTGCAGCCTATCGAGGGCTTCATCGACTGGGACAAGGAAGGTGAGGACAAGATGTACGAGAAGATCGATACCTGGAAGGAGAAGATCCTCACCAAGGTCAACAAGAACGTAAACAAGACTTCGCGAATCAGCTCAGTGGAGGTCATGAAGGAACCTTTCGAGAAGACCGCCACGATGAAGATCCGCAGGTTCAAGTACAAGGACTCAGCGCCGACCGTGGAGGCCGACAGGAAGTCCAAGGAAAATGAAAACAAATAATTAGCAATGGTAAAGGCAGAAACCTTATCTGATCTTTTTGTCAAGGCGACATCTGAATTTTCCGGCCATGTGATGAACAGGATGGCCGACGGATCTGATTCTTACACCTACAGCAGCTTCCGTGCTGCAGCAAACACGATGTCCGAACTCCTGTCGGCCCACGGCGTGGGAACAGGGGACAAGGTCGCGATATTCTCGGCGGGACATGTGAACTGGCCTGTTGCGTTCTTTGCAGCCACGGCGTTCGGCCGCGTTGCGGTACCCGTGCTTCCGGAGTTTTCGGAGAACGAGGTCGTGAACGTGCTCCAGCACTCCGAGTCCAAGGCCCTGTTCGCCTCCAGGAAGTGTCTCGCAAAGGTGCCCGCAGAAGTTCTCGACCAGCTCGATCTCGTCGTCGAGGTAGAGAGCCTTCGAATCATCAGGCAGAAGAAGTCGGATAAGGATGCCGCTGCGATTCCGTGCACTAATCCGGATGAGCTCGCAGTTCTCATCTACACCTCTGGCACCACCGGCAGCGCCAAGGGCGTGATGCTGACGCACAGGAATTTCATCGCGAACCTCGATGCGTTCATCCATATCTACACCATCGGAACGGACGACGTCCTTCTGTCCGTCCTTCCGCTTGCGCATGCCTATGAGCTGTCCATCGGTCTGCTCTATGCCTTTGCAAGCGGCTCGCAGGTCGTCTACATATGCAAGCCGCCAACACCTTCGTACCTCATGCCTGTGCTGGCGAACGTGAAGCCTACCGCAATGCTCGTGGTACCACTCCTGATCGAGAAGATCTACAAGGGCATAGTACTCTCCATGCTCAGGAAGAGCAAGTTCCTCCAGTGGATGGACAAGCACGCACATGTGCTCCTGTGCAGGATCATCTGCAGGAAGATCGTCAAGGCATTCGGCGGCCGTCTGGTGTTCTTCGGAATCGGCGGTGCCAAGCTCGACCTTGAGGTGGAGAAATTCCTCAAGACCGGCAGGTTCCCTTATTATGTGGGTTACGGACTGACCGAATGCGCACCTCTGGTGTGCGTGAGCAACTGGTATGACACGATTCCGGGCTCGATCGGACAATCCATCCGCGGCGTGGACGTGCGCCTGGACAATGTGAACCCGAAGACAGGGGAGGGAGAGATCGTGGTAAAGGGCGCCAATGTCATGCCTGGCTACTACAAGGACCCTGAGCGCACTGCCGAGGCTTTCAATGCAGAAGGATGGTTCAGGACCAAGGACCTTGCAGTGGTCACAGAGGACGGACGCTATTTCATCAAGGGCCGCCTCGGAAACATGATCGTGGGTCCGTCGGGAGAGAACATCTATCCGGAGGAGATCGAGTCGGTGTTCGCTGAGCTTCCTGAGGTGGAGGACGTCATCGTGCTGCACAGGGACGGAAAGCTCATCGCCCTCGTAAGGCCTACCAAGGAGGCCGTTGACCTCAGCGATCTCAAGGATGCGGTAGTGAGGGAGAAGATTGAATTCCTCAAGTCGAAAATGCTGAGGCATGTCAATTCCAAGGTCAAGGCACACTCCCAGATAAGCAAGGTCGAGCTCATGACCGTGCCTTTCGAGAAGACGGCAACCCTCAAGATACGCCGCTTCCTCTACGCTGAAAGTGCACCGACCGTGTAGGTTTTTGAAAAATTTTATTGTAGATTTGTACGAAACCTAGAAAACGAACAATTATGAAGAATTATTTTGACCTTACAGGACAGGTAGCAGTCGTTACCGGTGCATCAACAGGTCTTGGCCTCCAGATGGCTAAAGCTTTCGCAAACCAGGGCGCAAACATCGTACTCCTTGCCCGCCGTCAGAACCTCCTCGAGGAGAACGCAAAGGATATCGAGGCGGAGTTTGGTGTGAAGGTGCTTCCTTTCGCCTGCGACATCACCGATACTGAGCGTGTCAAGGCTGCTGTCGCCGCTACAATGAATACTTTCGGCCGCGTGGATATCCTCGTCAACAACGCAGGTACCGGTGGAATCACTCCAGCAGAGGACGTTCCGGACGAGATGTTCGAGAAGGAGTTCCAGATCGACCTCTTCGGTACATTCAAGTGTGCCCGTGAGTTCGGTAAGGAGATGATCAAGGCTGGCTATGGCCGTATCATCAACATCGCTTCTATGTATGGCCTCGTTGGTAACATGGCAGCTCCTAGCTCACCATATCATGCAGCAAAGGGTGGCGTAGTGAACCTTACCCGTGCACTCGCAGCTGAGTGGGGCAAGAAGGGTATCACCGTGAATGCAATCTGCCCAGGCTATTTCATGACTCCTCTTACCAAGGCGACTCTCGAGACCGAGTGGTTCGCACAGTATGCTGCCGGCGCTATCCCTACAGGCCGTTACGGTAAGGAGGGCGAGCTCGACACCGTTGCTCTCTTCCTCGCATCACCTTGCAGCACCTATGTCAACGGCCAGGCAATCGCTGTCGACGGAGGTTACACCTGCATCTAGTCCAGATTTCTGGAAACGATATAAAAAGGACCCAGGCAATCGCCCGGGTCCTTTTTGTTATTCCTTGTATTCTTCGTTGTAGATCTCTGCGAGTTCGACATAGGATTGGACTCCCTTGTCTATCGTCCTCTCGACGGCGGCAGGGGATATCTTCTTGACGAACTTTGCCGGAACTCCAGCCCAGAGTTCGCCGGGACCGATGACGGTCTTTCCGAGCACCAGCGCATGGGCTGCCACTAGGCTTCCGTCACCTACGACAGCTCCGTCGAGAACGGTGGAGCCCATCCCGATGAGGCAGTGGCTTCCGATGGTTGCGCCATGGACGGTGGCATTGTGGCCTATGACCACGTCATTTCCTATGACGACGTTGCCGCCTTCTCCTCCGGACACATGGATCACGGCGCAGTCCTGGACGTTGACGCGATCTCCGATCTCGATGGTGTTGACGTCGCCCCTGAGCACAGATCCGTACCAGACGGAGCAGTTGTCGCCCATCCTTACCTGGCCGACGATGGCGGCCGTCTCCGCGATGAAGCAGTCATCCCCGATTTCGGGGTAGATTCCCTTGAATGAATGTATCAGCATATCGACACAAATATATGAATAAATCAAGTTTCTTTGTATATTTGCAATATATGGAATCAGTCGAAAAATTGCTGAAATATGACCTCGGAGAGGGGGTGGAGGCATTCTCTACGATGAAGGGAGCGGCGCTGCCGTATCCTGTCATCCAGCCGCACCAGACCCACTCTACCAACGTCGCAGTGATCGATCGACCGGACTACACCCGTGAGGAACTCGAAGGCATCGACGCTCTCGTGACCAATCTCCCAGGCGTCGCCATCGGCGTGAGAACAGCAGACTGCATACCCGTTCTTCTCTATGACCCCGTCAAGAGGGCGGTGGGCGCCGCGCACAGCGGATGGAGAGGTACCGTGAACAAGATCGCAGCGCAGGCGATTCTCGCTATGGTCAAGACCTATGGATGCAAGGCGTCCGACATGGTCGCGATGATAGGCCCAGGCATCGGTCCGGACAGCTTCCAGGTGGGTGAGGACGTCGCCGGCTACTTCAAGGAGTCTGGTTTCCCTCTCGACAGGGTCTGGTCTTTCAGAGGACCGCGCACCGAGGGCAGCATGGCAGGCGGACACCATATCGACCTTTGGGAAACAATCAGGATCACCCTCATGGAATGTGGAATTCCTGAGAAGAACATCCAGCTTTGCGGCATCTGCACCTATGAAAGTGAGGACTTCTACTCGGCGCGCAGGGAAGGGAAGGAGACCGGCCGCATCATCAATTCTATCAAGCTTATCTAGTCAATGGACGCAGGCATAAGGAGAAGGACTCTCCTGGGGTTGCACGTCGCGGTTCTTCTCGCGGGTGCGACAGGACTTTTCGGAAGATACATATCGATCAGCGGCATACCTCTGGTGTGGTTCCGCATGATGGTCGGAATCGTCGCAATGGGCATCGCCATGGCCTGCATGCACAGGCTGCACCGTGTTCCGCTGAAGAGCCTGCTGCCGATCAGCGCTTGCGGAGTGATGCTCGCCGTCCATTGGGTCGCTTTCTTCGCCAGCATCCAGGAGTCGAACGTTTCCGTCGGCGTCGCTTGCATCGCGACCTCGTGCTTCTTCACCAGCGTCTTCGATCCGCTCATCAACCGTAAGAAATTCTCGTTCGCGGCGTTCGCGATCAGTTTCATTTCCATCGCTGGTGCGCTCGTGATATTCAGCCTGGACATCCGTTACAGGACCGGAATCCTGCTCGGGCTGGCCTCTGCGGCGCTCTACTCGCTGTTCTCGATCATGAACATACGCGCCGGGGCGAAGACAGGGGAGGACAGCAGCACCATGCTCTTCCATGAGCTCATCAGCGGCTTCCTTTTCCTCACCATCTGCGTTCCCGTCTATTCCTACATCGCTCCGGATGCGCCTATCATTCCGAAGACCAACGACTTGATTGCGCTGGTGATACTCGGTTCCGTACTTACCGTGATCCCGTTCCTGCTGCAGATCGTCGCGATGCGCAGGCTCTCCGCATTCACGGTGAACGTCACCTACAATCTCGAGCCGGTCTACAGCATCATCCTCGCCGCCATTCTCTTCGGCGAGACAAAAGAATTAAACCTGTCCTTCTGGACAGGCTTAGCTCTGATAGTTCTATCTGTGGTGCTCCAGACGGTCAGGTCCGGAAGAAAGTAACCCTTCCTACCGAAGTTCCTCGTGCATCACGTGCCTGAATCCCTTGGCCGTGAGGGCGTTTGACAGTGCCTCCATGTCGGTGTCACCCATGTGGTAAGGGATGACGAATCCCGGCTTGATGAGCTTCGCAGCCTTCACGCACTGGTCGATGGTCATCGTGTATGGCTGGTTCACAGGGAGGAGAGCCACGTCGATCTTGCCGAACTTCTTCATTCCTGTGTAAGGCTCGGTGTCGCCTGCGATGTAGATTCTCAGACCGTCAATCTTGAGGATATAGCCGTTACCGTTGCCCTTTGGATGGAACTGCTTGTGCTTTGCGGTGCTGTTGTAGGCAGGTACGGCCTCGAGGGTGATGGCTGACGAGAGCGAGCGGCTGTCGCCGTTGCGCATGATCTCGCCCTTGCCGATCTGGTCGTAGCTGGTCTGGTTCACGATGAGGGTCGCGTTCTTCGCGGAGCGCGCGTCGATGGTAGATGCGTCGAGGTGGTCTCCGTGCTCATGGGTGATGAGGATGACGTCGCCCTTCGGTACTGAGCTGTAGTCGATGGTCTTGCCCTGGTACTCTCCGACAGGGTCCACGAGTATGGTCCTGCTGTCCTTGGAGATGTCCGCGTTGAAGGAGATCGCAACCGATCCATGGTTGATGCAGTAGATCTCCACCGAGCCGTTAGGGGTGTCGAACACCTCGACAGGGTATGGGCATCCAGGATGCTTTACCTCCTGCTTTTCCTTCTTTCCGCCGCCCATGCATGAGATTGCTGCGGGGATGATAGCGAGCGCTGCGAGAGCGCTGATGAAGCTTCTTCTTTTCATAAGTCCTTGTCTAGGCCTTGCCTTCTATTCGTGGGTGGCGAGGCGCTGCTCCGCCAATTTCTCAAACTTCGTACCAGGACGGCCGTAGTTTGCGTACGGATAGATGCTGATGCCGCCCCTCGGAGTGAAGATGCCTGTCACCTCGATATACTTGGGATCCATCAGCTTGATGAGGTCCTTCATGATCTTGTTCACGCAGTCCTCATGGAAATCTCCATGGTTGCGGAAACTGAAAAGATAGAGCTTGAGGCTCTTGCTCTCGACCATCTTCACGTCGGGAATGTAGGAGATCCTGATCTCCGCGAAGTCAGGCTGGCCGGTGATAGGGCAGAGGCTTGTGAATTCAGGGCAGTTGAACCTTACCCAGTAGTCGTTGTCCTGATGCTTGTTCACGAATGTCTCAAGCACCTCGGGTGCGTAATCGCTCTTGTATTCGGTCTTCTTGCCAAGGGCCTGGAGACCTTCGTTTTCTCTTTCGCTCATTGTTGATAACTTTGGTGATACAAAGATATCTTAAACTTTGTAGGACTCAAAGATTATTCCTACTTTTGTCCACCGGTTATGCACCACAACGCTAATATTTAAAACACCAGTATATGAAGAAAGTTGATGTTGTTCTCGGTCTCCAGTGGGGCGATGAGGGCAAAGGAAAAGTTGTTGATGTTCTTACTCCCGGTTACAAGGTGATCGCTCGCTTCCAGGGCGGCCCTAACGCAGGTCACTCGCTCAAGTTCGACGGTGACGGTTTCGTTCTCCATACCGTACCTTCAGGTATCTTCCGTGAGGGTTCCGTAAACATCATCGGTAACGCTGTAGTAGTTGACCCTGTTATCCTCATGGACGAGATCCATCAGATCGAGGCTAAGGGTGTCGATGTTGTTTCAAGGCTCAAGATCGGTAAGAGGGCACACCTCATCCTTCCTACCCACCGCATGCTCGACGCAGCCAGCGAGTCAGCAAAGGGCAAGTCTAAGATCGGTTCTACCCTCAAGGGTATCGGTCCTACCTACATGGACAAGACCGGACGTAACGGTCTCCGCATGGGTGACATCCTCTCTCCTGAGTTCAAGCAGCGCTATGCTGCCCTCAAGGAGAAGCACGAGGGCCTTCTCGCACAGTACGCAGGTTTCGAGTATGACATCACCGAGTACGAGCAGAAGTGGTTCGAGGCTGTAGAGGAGCTTCGCAAGTTCGAGTTCATCGAGAACGAGATCGTTGTCAACAAGTACATCGACGAGGACGTCGCAATCCTCGCAGAGGGTGCTCAGGGCTCGATGCTCGACATCGACTTCGGTACATATCCGTTCGTTACTTCATCAAATACCATGACTGCAGGAGTCTGCACCGGTCTCGGTGTCGCTCCTAACCGCGTAGGCAAGGTCATGGGTATCTTCAAGGCATATTGCACCCGCGTCGGTAGCGGTCCGTTCCCAACCGAGCTCTTCGACGAGGACGGTGAGAAGCTTCGCGCTATCGGTCACGAGTATGGTGCTACCACAGGTCGTCCACGCCGTTGCGGTTGGCTCGACCTCGTAGCTCTCAAGTACGCTGTCATGATGAACGGCGTTAGCGAGCTCATCATGATGAAGTCAGACGTCATGAACGACTTCGACACCATCAAGATCTGTACAGGTTACAAGCTCGGCGACCAGACCATCGATTACTTCCCATTCGAGGCTGGTGACGATATCGTTCCTGTTTACACTGAGTTCAAGGGTTGGAAGAGCGACATCTGCAGCATCCGCGAGTACGACAAGCTCCCAGTAGAGCTCAAGGACTACATCGCCTTCATCGAGAAGGAGACCGGTTGCCCTGTCAAGATCGTCTCTATCGGTCCAGACCGCGAGGAGATCATCGTTCGCTAATACATACCGAACACTATACTGAAAAAAGTCGACCCTTTAGGGCCGGCTTTTTTGTTTTGTACTCCTTGTGGGCCTTTTCTTGTTCGTTTTACTCTGTTCGCGATTATCTTCGTGGCGCTTAAAACGATAACTCTCAATTCTTTAAGCTATTTGGGGCAGGCTTTTTTGCACTACCCGTTTTCGCGTAAATAATTGTGACTCAGCCGTTGTACTGCCACGTCTAACTGTTTGTTGTTCAACCTCGGTAAAACTATTTCAGGACTAGGCACGATAGAATTGGAGAGAAGGCAACGCCGTCGGAATATACGACCTCCGACGGCTAAAGATCAAGCGCTTCGCCGAGCTCGATAGAGCGGCTCGCTTGCGCTTGACTTTTGCCAGGCCGTCCTTTACCTTTAGCTGCCGGAGCTGCTCCATTCCGGCAGCGGTGCCTCCCATACTAAACTATTGATAGTGCGGGATATATGTAGGCTGCGGCGAGCTGGCACGAACGACAAAAACAGACCGATTATTGGCGTTCGTGGCAGCGAAATGGACGAAAACGAAGAAAAACCTGGCACGACGTCCAAAAACAACGCGTTTTTTGGACGTCGTGCCAGGGGATAATGTATGCCGACCTGCTTGCCGAAATCTGCTTGCCGAAATCTATTTGTTAGAAGGCTTCTTGTCCTCTTCGGCCTGCTTTGCCTTGTCGGCGGCAGGGGTGTTGGTCTTCTTGTAGAGGAAGCGGCGGATCTTCATGGTGGCTGTCTTCTCGAATGGCTCATCCATGACCTCTACGGAAGAAATCTTTGACGACTTGCCGACGACCTTATTGACCGAATCGAGGATGGACTTCTTGGTGGTCTCGCGCTTCTGGAGAATCTCATCCTCGTTGGAGATCTTGTAGTTGAGCACATTCTCGTCGAGTTGCACGAGAGCAACGAGCTTGCCGTCACGCTCGAGGACGAGGGACTCTGTTACGAGATTGAGGTCGTTGATGACCTTCTCGATCTCTTCAGGGTAGATGTTCTCGCCGGACGGACCGAGGATCATGTTGTTGAGACGGCCCTTGATTGAGTAGCGTCCCTTGCTGTCCACGGATGCGAGATCGTTGGTCCTGTACCAGCCGTCCTCGGTGAATACCGAACGTGTGCGGTCCGGGTCCTTGTAGTATCCGAGCATGATGTTGTCACCGCGGGCGATGAGCTCACCCTCGCCGGTCTCAGGGTCTACATTGTCGAGCTTCACCTCCACGCCGTATGCGGCCTGGCCTGTGGTGCCCGGCCATGTCTCCTTAGGATTCGCAGTGCATACGAGAGGCGCGGCCTCGGTCATTCCGTAGCCGATAGCGTAAGGGAAGTGCAGCTTGCGCAGATAGAGCTCGACATCGGTGTTGAGCTTCGCGCCGCCGACTCCGAAGAACTTGACCCTTCCGCCGAAGGTCTTCTTGAGCCTGTTGCCGACTATCCTGTAGAGTATGCGCGGCATCCTCTTCTCCATCCACGAGAGCAGCACGCTTCGCTTGATGGTAGGGATGATGTTGGACTTCACTACCTTCTCGATGATGAGAGGCACGGAGAGTATGGTGGTAGGGCGGACCTCCTTGAGAGCATTCATGAGCACCGATATCGACATTGGCTTGCCGAGGTAGTTCACGCATGCGCCCACATAGAACGGATAGAGGAATCCGATGCTCATCTCGTAGGTGTGGGCCATAGGGAGGATTGAGAGCCATGAGTCCTTCTCCGTGGTCTTCCAGCAGTGGTACGCGCAGATGACGTTGTGCGCGAGGTTTCTGTGGCTGAGCATGACGCCCTTCGCATTGCCGGTGGTGCCGGAAGTGTAGATGAGGGCTGCGAGGTCATCGGCGTTAGGCTCGGAGACGCGGCCGTCGCAGGTGAAGGCCTCCGGGTCTTTCTTGATGGATATGAGGGTCTCTATGTCGATGACGAGAGGGAGCTTCTCCATGCACTCCGGAGTGATCTTGGAGAGCATCCTCTTCGATACGAAGAGCACCTTGGCCTCGGAATGGGTCAGGATGTTGGTCACCTCGTTGGCCGAAGAGTCCGGGAGGATAGGCACGGAGACGCGGCCGAATGCGGTGGTGGCGAAGAAGGCTATGGCCCAGTTAGGCATGTTCTGCGAAAGGATGGCGACCCTGTCACCGGCTCCGACGCCGTAGCATGACATGAGCTTCGACACACCGTCGCAGGTGCGCTTGAACTCCTTGAATGTGTAACCCTGCGTGCCGCCAACGGTAGCTGACTGCTGGTTGTCCGGATAAACGCTGGTAGAGTAGTGGTAGAGCTTGGAGAGCGTCTCGATGTATGATTCGCTGAACTTCTTGAAGTATCTCTTGCTTGCCATTCGTCTTGAAAGGGGGTTGTTAATGTGTTACGTAGCAATCCTTGTTCTTGCCGACCAGGTGCATTGATTCGTAGATCTGCTGGATCCTCTCTGTGTCGGCCTTTGCGTCATCGGTAAGTTCAATAGGCTGTCCTCGTCCCACTCTTTTCGTGCCCCAGTCGAAGTAGCCGATATACACGGTCGCGCCGGTCTTCTTTGCGATGGTGTGGTAGCCGGTCTTCCACTTCCTGGTGGCCTTGCGTGTGCCTTCAGGGCACATGGCGAGGTGGAAAGTCTCGCTGTCGTTCATTGCATGGATGGTGCTGAGCAGCATCCTGGTCGGGCTGGTCCTGTCCATAGGGATGGCGCCCATGAAATTGAGGATAGGGGTGAGAGGCCATACGAACACGCTGTCCTTCACCATCACCTTCGCGTCGCCGCCGACTGAGGTGTAGTAGAGATATGAGATCACGAGATCCCAAATGGTCGTATGAGGCACTCCGAGTATGATGCTTTTCTTGTGTTCACATGGTGGCTCGACTGCGGTCCAACCGAGGGTCTTGAGGGTCCATCCGCAGAACTTTCTCCAATTCTTTCCTGCTGCCATATCATTCTGATCTTTAAGTGTACTTTACTAGAAGCTGCCGAAGTCGATGACTCCCTCCTCTGAGGAGTCGAGCGTCACCTTCTCCTTCGGAACCTCGAGCTCCTTGCCCTTGCTTCTCTTTATTCCGAACTTCATGACCTGCTGAGCGGCTGTCGTGATGCTCAGACCGCGGTCCTGAAGCTTTACTATTCCAGTGTTGTACTCCCTGCATACGGCGCTGAGCTTCTTGCCCAGGTCCTTGTATGAGTCGTAGAACGCGCCCACACGGTCGATCATGTTGGTCGCGGCCTTCTCGATCTCGGCCATGTTCGCATCATGCTGGTACTTGTTCCAGGTGAGCTTCATGATCTTGAGGAAAGGAACGATGGTCTGCTCGGTGGTGATCAGCACGCCCTTGCCGTACGCCTCCTGCCAGAGCAGCGGCTCCGCGTCGACCGCGATGCGGAACGCGGTGTCGTAAGGCATGAACATGAGCACATAGTCGGCGAACCTCTTCTTGTCCTCGACCTTGCGTGCGTACTCCTTCCTGGCGAGCTCCTCGATGTGCTTGCGTATGCTGGCGACATGGTCGGCGAGCGCCACCTGGCGGGTGGTCTCGTCCTCGGCGTTCATGTACCTGATGAAGGCGGTGAGGGATACCTTGGAGTCCACGATGAGGTCCTTCTGCTCAGTTCCCTCCTTGAAGTGGAACACGAAGTCAGGACGGCTGTGGTCGTCGTTCGCAGCCTCTCTGCTGTAGTGCTTGTCCGGCTCGAGGCCTTCGCGGGAGAGTATGTCCTCGAGGAAGCTCTCTCCGAAGCATCCCTGGATCTTCGGCTTTCCGGAGAGGGCGGTGGCGAGCTCGTCAGCCTTCGTGCCGATGTCGCTGGTCTTCTCCTTCATCTCCTTTACCGCCTGCTCGAGCTGCTTGGAGAGCTCCGTGTTCTTCTGGATGTGGGCCTCGGCGTTCCTGCTCATGGCCTCCTTCATCTCCTTGATGCTCTCCTTGAGAGGGGTGAGGATCTCGTCCATTCCGGACTTGTTCTCCTTCGCGAGCTCTTCCTCGCGCTGCCTGAGTATCTTCTCTGTGTCGGCCGTCATCCTGTCGGTGAGGGCCTTTAGCTGCACTTCCTGGGCCTCCTTCATGTCGGCGAGCTGCTTGTCTTGTGCTGCCTTGAGCTCTGCGATCTGCTTGTCCTGGGAAGACTTGAGCTCGGATATCTGCTTCTGCTGGCTTTCCTTGAGCTCGGTGATCTGCCTGTCCTGAGAGTCCTTGAGGGCATTGATGGTGGTCTCGTAGCTCTTCTTCGTCTCGGCGTTCATCCTCTGGAAGTTGATCTCCTTCTCGGCAAGAATCTGCTTCATGGACTCGAGCTCCTGCTCCTTGGTGTTCAGGGCGAGGCGGGCTCCGAGTATCTCCTCGTGGTGCTCCTGCGCCTCACTGGCCGTAAGTGCCTGATAGAGCTTGTCTTGCTCCTCAAACTTCGACCTGTGGGTGGTGTACATTATGAAGAATGTGAGTGCCGCAGCCAGGAGGGCTGCAACCACTGCTATAATGATTGTCGCGGTTACTGTCATAATACTACAAATGTACCTATTTCTTTTTGCATTTATGAGTAATCCTTGCGAAATTTGAAACGTTTTTTAGTAGAGTATGGCCCAGAAGATTATCGAAGTGGTTGACGGCGTCGTCGTGACGCCGGAATTTGCAATGTCCGAGCCCATCAATCTCTGCATCGAGACAGGGGAGCAGGTGGCGATTCTCGGCGACAACGCCTCAGGAAAGACGAGGCTCATAGAGATCCTTACAGGACATTACAGGGTGAAGGGAGACGCCATCCGATATGACTTCACACCATCAAGCAGGAAATACGTCAGCGACAACGTGAAGTACATCACGTTCAGGGATTCGTATGGCGCTGCCGACGCGAGCTACTATATGCAGCAGAGGTGGAACCAGATGGACATAGACCCTGAGACTCCGACCATCGGCCAGCTCTTCGAACGCAGCCTCAGCGGCTATCCTGAAGGCTCGGAGGAGCACAAGAGATTTGAACAGCTCGTGGAGATGTTCCATCTCAAGGCTCTGAACGACAAGTATATAATCACGCTTTCCAGCGGTGAACTTCGTAAGTTCCTCCTTACCCGTCTTCTGATCACCGTGCCCAGGGTACTGATCATCGACAACCCATTCATTGGGCTCGATGCGGAGACCAGGAAGCAGCTTGCCGACCTCTTCGAACTTCTAGTAAGGGAGAGCCATATCACCATAGTCCTCGTCCTCGCGAGGGAGGATGAGATTCCGTCGTTCATCACCCATGTCATCCCTGTGGAAGGCATGAAGGTCGGAGCGAAGTATGCCATCGAGCCTCACGAGATGCCCGAGCCTGTGTCCCTCGACATCAAGGACGAGGGCGAGGAAAGGAATGACGTTCCCGAGGTCCTCAGGTTCAACGACGTGTCGATCAGATACGAGAACCGCACGATACTCAAGGAACTCAACTGGGTCGTAAGGCAGGGCGAGCACTGGGCCCTCACCGGCGAGAACGGCTCGGGAAAGAGTACCCTGCTCAGCCTCGTGAACGCTGACAATCCTCAGTCCTACGCATGTGACATCGAACTCTTCGGAAGGAAGAGGGGAACGGGCGAGAGCATCTGGGACATCAAGAAGAACATAGGCTTCGTGTCCCCTGAGATGCACAGAGCATACAGCCACGCCATGCCGGCTCTCGACATCGTGTCGAGCGGCATATTCGATACCGTCGGCCTCCACCGCAGACCGACAGAAGCGCAGCGTGAGAGCTGCCGCAGGTGGATGGAGCGCTTCGGTATAGGCGGACTTGCCGAGCGCAACTTCCTCAAGCTCTCAAGCGGCGAGCAGCGACTCTGCCTGCTTGCCCGCGCCTTCGTCAAGGAACCGCCTCTCCTCATACTTGACGAACCCATGCACGGCCTGGATGAACAGACTCGAACACGGGTTCGCAATATAATAAATGAGTATTGTTCGGATCCTTCGAAGACCCTCGTGATGGTCACGCATTATCTGGAGGAACTCCCTTCATGCATCGACCACCACCTCTTCCTCAGAAGAAACTAGTTGTAGTTACCGGTTCTCTGCCTCTGAGGCATTGGAGATGCAGGCACCTCCGATGCTGGGGTGATCTTTACCTGGAATGGGATGGCAGGGAGACCGTTGGTGCCCTTGAGACCTCCGATCTGGAAGTCATGGAAGCAGTAGCGTACGTACATAGGCTCGCCGACCTCCTTGCACTCAAGCTCGACGCATGCGCCGCCAGGGAATGAGAACGCTGTCTTAGCGCTGGTCGCGGTGTGGTAGTTGCCGCTCTCGCCGGCGATCTCGAAGCCCTCGATGAAGTCAGCGCCCCTGAATCCTCTTGCGTTGTCGAAGTATACCTTGACCTTCCTTCCGTCAGCTACAGCGTACTTCACGGTTGGGTGGAATGCAGGAAGGTTTTTGTATCCATATGCCATGTTCATAGCCATGAAGCAAGCCCTCTCGCCGATCTGCCTCTTCTGTGAAGGGTGTACCTGGGTGAGCTCGAAGTCATAAGCGAGGTCGTTGGTACCGATGATGGCTGCGTTAGGGATGGACTTTGCTGCCATAGCCTGCTGCTCGCGGAGAAGCGGACCGGTCTCGTCCTGGAGTCCGTACTCGCCGTCATGATAGTCGTACGGTGCAAGCTCCACGATGAGGAAAGGAATGTCGCCGCGGCCGATGTCCTGCCTCCAGGTCTTGGCCATTGTGGTGAGCATGTCGGCGTAGATGTCGCAGCGGGTGCTCACGTTTGACTCGCCCTGGTACCAGATGATACCGTTGATGGCGAACTTGCTCACCGGCTTGAACATTCCGTTGTACATCACGAACGGCTTGAACATAGCGTTGACCGAGTTGTCGGTAGCGTCAGCGAAGTTGACAGGGTAGTTCTTGAGGGTCTCCTTGCTCATCCATGGAGAAACCATGCAGCCGCCCCAGCTTGCGTTGATGACGCCGACAGGAACGTTGAGAGCCTTCGAGAGCCTGGTTGCGAAGAAGTAGGCCACAGCGCTGAAGCGAGGAGCGTTGTTCGGGTTGCAGAGCTGCCATTCGCCCTCGGCGTCCCATGCTGGCTCGAGAGGGGTAGCCCTCTTGATGGTGATGTGCCTTACGCCGGTGTACTGCGCAGAGAGTGCGATCTCCTCGAGAGAGCCTTCCACGTAGGTGTTCATTCCGTCGCCGAGGGTCATCTCCATGTTGCTCTGGCCTGAGCAGTACCATACCTCACCGATGAGGACGTTCTTAGCCTCGATGCTCTCGCTGCCGCTCTCGACCTTTACTGTCTGAGCGTCGAAAGAGCCTGCAGGAGTGTTGAGCACAGCCTCCCAGTGGCCGTCCTTGTCTGCCTTCACCTTGACGGTGGTTCCGTTCCATGAGCCGGTTACGGCTACGTCAGCACGCGGGGTAGCGGTTCCCCAGATCGTGACAGGGGCATTCTGCTGGAGCACCATGTTGTCTCCGAGCATCTTCGAGAATGCGAGATTTCCTGCAAGCAGCGCGACCTGCGAGCAGAGCAGCATAGCTGCGATGATGAATATCTTTTTCATGTGGTTTGGTTGTTTGTCTCAAAAGTAGTGAAAATATTTAGGATTTGCTGCTCCTTCCGGCGATAATCACTCCTGCGAGTATGATTGCCGATCCTATTCCCGACACCACCGTGACCTTTTCCCCGAGCACGAGGATGCTGCCGAACAGGGTGAAGACAGGATTGAGGTAGAGGTAGTTCGAGGATGCCATGATGCCGAGGTGCTTCATCACAGGGTTCCACAGCGCGAAGCATCCCAGCGATGCGACGACCGCGAGGAAGAGGAGGTTCGACGCAACCACCGGCTCGGAGAGCATCTCCAAGCTGGCCGACCATGGACGGAAGACGAATACCGGGAGGATGGCGATCAGACCGTAGATGAAGATCTTCCTGGTCGCGAACGAACTCTCGTACTTGTCCAGTATGCCGGGCATGAAGTTGCTGTAGAATGCCCAGCACAAGGCCGCACCAATGGCGAGGAAGTCGCCCTTCGGCGAGAGGTGGAGCTCATGCTGCCCGTTGAATACGACCATCGCCATTCCGACGAGCGCGACCGCGGAACCTATCGCGAGGTAGCGGGTCATCCTGTCCTTTCCGAGCACATACGCGAGCAGGCTGGTCAGGAGGGGAGTCGTACATACGAGGAAGGAGACGTTGCAGGCCTGTGAGTACAGCAGGGCCGTGTTCTCGGTCCAGAAGTAGAGCGCACCGCCGGTCGCGCCGAGGAACATGAGCATCAGCTCGTCCTTCCAGCTGTTGCAGAAGAGCCTCTTCGGAGAGATGATCCAGATTCCGATGTACGCGATGATGAACCTCAGCACGAAGATCTCCGTCGGGTGGAGCCCATGCGAGAGGAGCACCTTGGTCGAGATGAAGGTGGTGCCCCATACTCCGACCACTCCGATCGCGAGCATGTGATACCAGAACTTGCTGCTGCGCTCCATTATCTTCCGATGAGTCCCTTGAGTTCGCTGATTGCCTTCTGGGCGTCGCCCTCATGCTGCTCGAGGAGGCTGACGAACTTGCTTCCGATGATGCCGCCGGCGGAGTTGTCGCACGCTGCGTCGAAGGTCTGCTTGTTGCTGATGCCGAATCCCACCATGCGCGGGATGCGGAGGCCCATTCCGTTGATCTTCCTGAAGTACGCCTGCTTGGCCTCGTTGAAGTCCTTCTGGGCACCGGTGGTCGATGCGGAGGACACCATGTAGATGAAGCCGCTGGTGTGCTGGTCGATCAGGCGCACGCGCTCCTCGCTGGTCTCAGGGGTGATGAGCATGATGAGTCGGAGGTCGTATGCCTCGGCGATGGACTTGTACTGCTCCATGTAGTCCTTGAAAGGCAGGTCGGGGATGATCATTCCGTCGACGCCGACCTCCTTGCACGAGCGGCAGAAGTTCTCGAAGCCGTAGTTGAAGACAGGGTTGAGATAGCCCATGAGCACGAGAGGGATGTCCACGTCCTTGCGTATGTCCCTGAGCTGGTCGAAGAGCTTGCGCAGGGTCATGCCGTTGCGAAGGGCCTTGGTGGCTGCATCCTGGATCACAGGACCGTCGGCCATAGGGTCGCTGAACGGGATTCCTACCTCGATCATGTCGACTCCGTTTGCCTGGAGCGTGCGGATCACGTCCGCGGTACCGTCGAGCTTAGGTGCGCCGGCGCAGAAGTAGATCGAGAGTATTCCGTGAGGATCGTTTGCGAAAAGTCTGTCAATTCGATTCATATCTTTCTTATTTTATCTATCGTTTCCTTGAGCATCCCAGGGTCCTTGACTCCCGGTTGGGTCTCGAACCTGCTGTTAAGGTCGAAGCCTGCCAGGTAGGGATGCGATACCTGGCCGAGCTCTGTGTCCGGGCCTATTCCTCCGCTCAGAAGGAAAGGCACGGGGCCGTCGTATAGTTCAAGCAGGCTCCAGTCGAAGCTCCTTCCGCTTCCTCCCACGCTGCTTGTCTTGGTGTCGAAGACGAAAAGGTCACAGCAGTCCAGGTAGTCCTTCGTCCTTGCCATGTCCTCCGCTCCGGCTATGCTGAACGCCTTCATCACCTTGAGCCCCTCAGCCCTGAGAGCCGAGCAGAGAAGGGGCGTTTCCTGCCCGTGGAGCTGGACGTGGGAGAAGCCGTAGAGGGCGACCTTGTCCATGATGAAGTCCTCGTCATGGTTCACGAAGACTCCGACCCTCGCTGCGTTCAACGGCATGTGGGAAGGCATGGATACTACCTTCCTGGGGGATTTCTCATAGAAGATGAATCCCATCATGTCGGGCCCAAGGGCCTCCACCGTGCGGATGTTCTCCGCCTGCGTCATTCCACAGACCTTTACTATCATAACTCTGCTATGAATTCTCTGAGTGCCTTGCCCGGGTCCTCGTGCTTCATGAAGTTCTCTCCCATGAGGAAGCCCCTGAAGCCTTTCTCGCGGAGAGCCCTTACCTTGGCAGGGTCCGAGATTCCGCTCTCCGACACGAGCACCTTGTCGATCGCGTTGGCCCTGAGAGCCTCTGCCAGATCGAAGGAGTTCTGGATGTCGGTGTGGAAGGTTCCGAGATTGCGGTTGTTGATTCCCACCATGTCGGCATCGAGCCTGGCGTATTCCATCTCCTCAGGAGAGTGGGTCTCGAGCAATACCTCGAGTCCGAGCTCATGAGCCTTCTCGATGAGTTCCCTGCACTCGTCCACGCTCAGGCAGGCCGCGATCAGCAGGACAGCGTCCGCACCGATCTCGCGTGCCTCGTAGAGCTGGTACTCGTCTATGATGAAATCCTTTCTGAGGATAGGGATGTCGACCATCGGCCTCACCATCCTGACGAAGTCCTGGCAGCCGCCGAAGTACTTGTAGTCGGTGAGTATGCTGAGCGCGGATGCTCCGGAAGCCTCATAGGAAGGGATCACCTCCATAGGCTTGGCGTCCTCGTGGATCCAGCCCTTCGAAGGGGACTTGCGCTTGAACTCGGAGATGATGCCGTAGGGCGAGGAGGCGAGCGCAGCACGCATGCTGCGTGTGCTGCGCGGCGCCGCGAGGGCAGCCTCGCGGACGGCGTCCAGAGGACGCGCGCTCCTCGCCGCCTCCACCTCGAGCCTCTTGTCGGCCACTATTTCTGTGAGTATGTCCTTCATCAGCTGTTGATCTCGACGAATTTCCTGAATGTCTCGAGCGCCTTTCCGCTCTCGAGTGACTCGCGTGCTATCTGGACGGACTCCTCGATGGAGAGGTTCCTGTCCACCACGGCGATGCCGCAGGCCGCGTTTGCGAGTATGACGTTCTTCTGGGCCTCGGTAGACCTTCCCTCGAGGACTGCATCGAAAATCTGCATCGCTTCCGCAGGGGTCTCGCCTCCGTAGATGTCCTCAGGGTTCACGTAGTTGAATCCCATGTCCTTCGGCGTGAACACCTTCTCGAAGTTGTTGGTCACGAGCTTGAAGCCGCTGGTGAGCGAGATCTCGTCGTAGCCGTCGTAGCTGGTCACGACTCCGAAGTTGTCGCCTATCTTCTGATGGGCGTTCACGTAGATCCTCATCTGGGCCTGGTTAGCAGTGCCGTGGAAGGAGTTCTTCGGATGGCAAGGGTTCACGAGCGGGCCGAGTATGTTGAAGCAGGTCGGAATCGCGAGAGCCTTCCTCACCGGTCCTACGAACTTCATTCCGTAGGCGAAGAGAGGGGCGTGGAAATAGCAGATTCCAGCCTCCTCGAGTGACTGACGGAGCTTGCTCTCGTCGTCTGTGAACTTCACTCCGTGGCCCTGGAGCACGTTGGATGCGCCGCTCACCGATGAGCTTCCGCCGTTTCCGTGCTTGGTGACCTTGTAGCCAGCGCCTGCAATTACGAAGGCCGAGCAGGTCGAGATGTTGAAGGTGTTTTTTCCGTCACCGCCGGTACCGACGATGTCGAGGGTGTTGTAGTCGTCGAGGTTGATCCTCTTTCCTGTCTCGAGCAGTCCGTCGCGGAATCCGAGGACCTCGTCTACTGTCGCTCCGCGGGTCTGGATCGCCATGAGCATGGCTGCGATCTGGCAGTCATTGTACTTCTGCTCCACTATGTTGAGCATTATCGAATGGGTGTCCTCCCTGGTGAGGAGTTCGCCCTCCATGAGTCTCTTGAGATATTCTTTCATCTTATCAAGCTTTCAACCAATTGCTAATTATAGTCTTTCCTTCGGGAGTGAGAACGCTCTCCGGGTGGAACTGTATGCCCTTTATGTCCATGGTCCTGTGCCTGAGCGCCATCACCTGGCCCTCGTCGCTGGTCGCCGTGATCTCGAGGCAGTCAGGCATGCTGGCCGCGTCGACCACCCATGAGTGGTACCTTCCGACCATGATCTCTTCCGGCAGTCCGGCGAAGATTGGGTCGTCAGAACAGATGTGCGCCGGTGTCTGGACACCGTGGAAAACGTCGTCGAGGTTGACGAGCGTGCCTCCGAACACCTCTCCGATCGCCTGCTCGCCGAGGCAGATGCCGAGCATAGGCTTCCTGCCCGCGTAGGTGCGGATGACGTCCTGGAGCAGTCCGGCCTCAGACGGGATTCCGGGGCCAGGGGAGAGCATGATCGTGTCGAAGCCCTCGAGGTCCGCGAGACGGAACTGGTCGTTCCTGTAGACGGTGATGTCCGCTCCGAGTTCCTTCACGAGGTGGACGAGGTTGTATACGAACGAATCGTAATTGTCTATCATCACTACTTTCATGTCCTTTCCTCCTTACATCTTTTCTGCCATCTCGATCGCCTTGCGGAGGGCGCCGAGCTTGTTGTTCACTTCCTGAAGCTCATATTCCGGATCGCTCTTCGCGACGATTCCGCCTCCGGCCTGGAACCAGAGCTCCTGATTTCTGCTCACGAACGAGCGGATGGTGATCGCCTGGTTGAGCGAACCGTCGAAGGAGATGCTTCCGACGCAACCGCCGTAGGCTCCTCTGTTGTGAGGCTCATACTCGGAGATGAGCTGCATCGCGCGTACCTTCGGAGAACCGGAGAGAGTGCCGGCAGGGAAGGTGTCGATGAAGGTCTTCACCGGATCGGCGCCTTCGTCCAGCTGTCCGCTCACGCGACTCACCAGGTGGATGACGTGCGAATAGTACTGCAGTTCCTTGTAGAAGTCCACCTTGACTCCGTGGCAGTTCCTCGAGAGGTCATTCCTCGCAAGATCCACGAGCATCACGTGCTCCGCGTTCTCCTTAGGGTCGTTGCGGAGATACTCGGCGTTCCTGGAGTCCTGCTCGTCGTTGCCAGTCCTCTTCGTGGTGCCGGCGATAGGGTCGATGTACGCTGTGCCCTTCTCGATGCGGCAGTGGGTCTCAGGAGACGAACCGAAGATGCGGAAGCCGCCGAAGTCCATGTAGAAGAGGTATGGGGACGGGTTGATGCTCCTCAGAGCCCTGTAGAGCTTGAAGTCATCACCTTCATATTTCTGTACGAACCTTCTCGAGAGCACGATCTGGAAGACGTCGCCTCTCTTGCAGTGCGCGATGCCCTTGCGTATGTTGTCCTTGTGCTGCTCGTCGGTGAGAGGGGAGCTGACCTCGCCCACAGGCTTGAAGATCATGTCGCCGTTGTTCTGGCGGTTGAGCACATGCTCGATGCTTGCGATGCTCGGAGCCTGGCCCTCGGTGAGGAGCTCGTGGATGGACATCCTGTTGTTGAAGTGGTCGAACTCGATCACATACCTGAATAGTATGTAGAGCATGTCAGGAGCATCGTTCTTCTCGAGTGTCTCGTCCTTCACGGCAATTCCTTCGAAGTACCTCACCGCGTTGAAGGAGGTGAAGCCCCAGAGCTGGCAGCAGCGGAGCGCAGCCTCATTGTCGCTCTCGAAGCTGAATGCGCGCATGAACTCGCCGATGATGGCGTCGCTCATGTAGTTCTTGTCGATCTCGTGCTCGAAGACCTGGCCGTCAGGGTAGATGCACCTTCCGATGCCATGGCCTATGCTGACCTGCGCGATAGGGTCGAGCGCGATGTATGAATGGGAGTTCTTTCCGGTGTGGTAGTCGCTGCTCTCCATCAGGATAGACTGGGGAGAGACGTCGCGAAGCCTCAGGTAGGCGGCCACCGGGGTGTACATGTCACCGAGCAGAGTCTTGCTCGCTGTCTTGTAGCTGTATCTTGCCATCGTCTTATTTCTTGTAATAGTTAAGGTAGGTCTCGATGTCCTTGTCGCCTCGTCCGGACACTGTCAGCACGACCACGTCCTCTGGATTGAACTTCATCTTCGGAAGGGCACCGAGTGCATGTGCGCTCTCGAGAGCGGGGATGATACCCTCGAGGCGGGTGAGCTCATAGGCGGCCGCGATGGCCTCGTCGTCGTTCACCGCAAGCACCTTGGCCCTCTTGTGCGCTGCCATGTTTGCGTGCATGGGACCGATGCCAGGGTAGTCGAGACCTGCGCTGATCGAATATGGTTCCTCGATCTGGCCGTCCTCGCTCTGGATGACGTAGCTCTTCGCTCCGTGGAGGATTCCGACCTTTCCGAGCGCGATCGTCGCTGCGGTCTTTCCTGTGTCGATTCCGTATCCGCCGGCCTCGGCGAGCACGATCTTCACCCTCTCGTCGTCGATGTAATGGTACACTGTGCCGCCGGCGTTCGAGCCGCCGCCCACGCATGCGATGAGGTAGTCAGGGTAGTCCCTTCCTTCCTTCTCGGCGATCTGTTCCTTGATCTCCTTGCTGATCACGGACTGAAGCCTTGCGACCATGTCAGGATATGGGTGCGGACCCACGGTGGATCCGATGATGTAGAAGGTGTCGGCAGGATGGCAGCACCAGTCGCGGATGGCCTCGTTGGTGGCGTCCTTGAGGGTCATGTTGCCGGACTCCACAGGAACAACGGTCGCGCCGAGCATCTTCATCTTCTCCACGTTCACGTGCTGGCGCTTCACGTCGGTCGCGCCCATGTATACGACGCACTCCATGTTCATGAGCGCGCATACGGTCGCGGTGGCCACTCCGTGCTGTCCTGCTCCGGTCTCGGCGATGATCCTGGTCTTGCCCATGTGCCTTGCGACGAGTATCTGACCCACTGTGTTGTTGATCTTGTGGGCACCCGTGTGGTTGAGGTCCTCGCGCTTGAGATATATCTTGGCTCCATATTTCTGGGAGAGCCTGTTTGCATAATAGAGAGGGCTAGGGCGTCCCACATAGTCGCGCAGAAGCTGGTTGTACTCCTTCTGGAAGCTCTCGGACTCGATGATTCCGAGGTACTGCTCCTGGAGGTCGGTCACGCACTTGTGGAGTATCTCGGGGATGTACGCACCTCCGAATTCGCCATAATAACCGTCTTTGTCTACTAGATAGCTCATTGTATTATCGTTTTATATTCTATTTCAAAAAATCGAGCCCTGTCGCAGTGCGCCAGAGCTCGTTCATGTATCCTATACATACGAAGGTCTAACCTCTTACGACTACTTGAGTTGTAACAGGCGCCACCACCAATATGCGTTCATATTCATCATGACAACACAAAAGTACCTATCTATTCCCATAAAAGCAAGAATTTTCTGATTTTTCTTAACTTCGCCAAATATAAATATGTGTGGGTTGGTACCACATTCCGACGGATACTGATGATGAACGAAAAGTCAATTGGATATACAAAATGGGCATTGAGCGCGGCTCTCGTGCTAGCGACAGCGTGCTTCTTCGCCTTTCCTTACAGATATCACCTCTATTTCCATGAGCAGAACCAGCTCTTGCTCCTGACATGGGACTACTTCTTCAAGGCGGTCTCCGTTCCCGGCGGACTTGCAGACTGGATGGGGGAGTTTGTGGTGCAGCTGTTCAGGCTCGTCTATCCCTCAGCCTTGATTCTCGGCCTCCTCGTCGGCAAGGCACAGGTTCTTTCCGCAAGGCTCATGGAGCAGTTCTCCGGCAAGGACGGCCTACTCTCGTGGGTGCTGAGTTTCATCCCAGCCATCCTTATGCTCGTGTTCTTGGTGAGCGACGATGCCTTGGTCGGCGGAGCCGTAGCGCTTGTCCTGAGCATTTCGTGTCTTTATGGATATGTCCATATCAAGGCTGACAGCCTGCGAAGGATAGTCGGAGCCGCGTCTGTGTTCGTCGCATATTGGCTCATCGGTCCGTTCGCCTTGCTGCACGTTGCCGGCATGCTCGCATACGAGATAGTCGTGCGCAGGTCTCTTTCTCCGGTATTCATCGCGTCGGTGGTTCTGATAGCGCTTCTGAGCCCAGTCGTTTCGCATCTCTTCGTGCCTGTACGCTATCCCGAGTTCTTCTACGGAATCCACTATGGCAGGGTGTCGGGCGACGTTGCCTGGTGGCTCTGGAGCGCAGATTTACTTCTCTGCGTGATGGTCGTGCTGGCGGCAATGTCGACATATCTTCGTCCTCTCGGCGCGAAGATGAACCTCGGACTTTCTGCCGTCCTTGTGGTCATCCTATCCATTGTCGGCGTCAAGATGGTCTCTTCGGTGCGCAATGATGTGATAGAAAGGACATTGATGTATGATAAGCTGTATGTCGATGCGGAATACGACAAGATCATCGCCGAGTGCTCGAAGGAACTTCCCGAGGATGCGTTCACGGCTTTGGTGTACAACAACCTTGCGCTGGCTCAGAAGGGCCTGCTGCTCGAGGACATGTTCACGTTCCCGCAGATCGGCATCACAGGACTCCTCCCCGAGTATGAGGGCGGATATTTCTCCCAGATCGCATGTGCGGAGGTCCTGATGCAGATAGGCTTCGTGAGTTCAGCCCACAGGCTGTTCTTCGAGGCTCAGGAGTCAGTCCCGGCCCACAGGAAGACGGCCCGCTGCTACAAGGCTCTGGCAAGGACAAATATCATCATGGGTTATGAGGAAGCGGCGCGCAAGTATCTCGATGCCCTGTCGCACACCCTCTTTTACAAGCATTGGGCGAAGGAGACTCTCGCTCTGCTCGGCGACGAGAAGGCGATAGGCGAGCATCCTATCTACGGAGCCATACGCCGCAGGATGCCTCGCAACTTCGACATGCTCTTCAATGTCGACAACCTCACGAGGGCCCTCGGAATGCTCTGCCTCGAGAATCCCGGCAACATCATAGGAATCCAGTATCTTTTGGGATATTGCCTGATCAAGGGTGACCTCAATTCCTTTGCTACATTCTACAGCTCTGCCAACTTCAAGGAGCAGCCTCGCGCATGTCAGGAGGCCGCTGCGATGATTCCTGGCCATCCTAAGGCCACAGAGGGGGCAGTCAACCGTTTCCGCCAGTTCAACCTTGACATCCAGCAGAAGAAGGATGTTTCCTACTTGAAGAGGACCTACGGAGACAGCTACTGGTACTACTACTCGATGATGCAGGCTCTCAATGCCCAGCAGCAGAACACCCAGAAACAGAACTAAGATGAAGAGAACAGCATATATCATAGCCGCAGCACTGCTGCTCGGTGCATGCAAGGGCATCGGCCCCGTGCAGGATACGGACAGGCTTCCGGAGATATTCCCGGACTATGTGGATGTCACCGTGCCTTCGAGCATCGCTCCTCTGAATTTCTGCATGAGCGACGAGTCCATTGTCGATATGCAGGTCGTGGTCAGCGCTCCGGACGGACGCTCCATCACCGTGCGCGGCGAGCTCGCGCAATTCCCGATCAGGAAGTGGCACTCACTTCTTGCGGCGTCTGTGGGTCAGGATCTTTCCGTGTCTGTCAGCGCATGCAAGGACGGAGCGTGGACAAGATACAGGAGCTTCGAGATCCATGTCAGCGAGGATGAGATGGACTATGGACTGAGCTATCGACTCATCGCTCCGGGCTACCACAACTATTCGATGATGGGCATCTATGAGAGGAATCTCTCCAACTTCAAGGAGAGGGCCCTGATCGAAAATACGGTGTTTGACGGATGCGTCAACTGCCATAGCTACAACCAGTGTGACCCGAGCGACATGAGCCTTCATATCCGTGGCGAACACGGCGCGACCTTGCTCAGGATTGACGACAAGATGGATGCGTACGACACCAAGACCGAGGGCAGCGTCGGAGCCTGCGTCTATCCTTACTGGCATCCGAGCGGCGACTATATCGCATATTCTTCGAACTCGACTCTCCAGACCTTCCATGTCGCCAACAAAAAGCTCATTGAGGTCTTCGACAGCGCGTCCGATGTCTATGTATACGACGTGAAGAAGAATGAACTCATCCATTATCCCGAGCTTTCGGGCGACTCTGCGTGGGAGACCTTCCCGTCTTTCTCGCCGGACGGACGTACTCTCTATTTCTGTAAGGCGAGGCCGGTGAACGTGCCTCTGAACATCAGGGACGTGCACTATGACCTCTGCAAGGTTGCCTTCGATCCTGCCACCGGTGAGATCTCCGGTCCGGTAGAGGTACTCGTCGAGGCTTCGGCACACGGGAGCAGCGTGTCTTTCCCTCGTCCTTCTTTCGATGGCAGGTATATAATGTACGCACTCGCGGAGTACGGAAACTTCTCTATCTGGCACCCTGAGTCCGATCTCTGGCTCTACGATCTCCAGACAGGGGAGAACAGGCCTATAGCGACAGCCAATTCCGACTCGGCTGACAGTTACCACAACTGGAGCAGCAACAGCCGCTGGTTCGTGCTCGGAAGTCGCAGGCTCGACGGTATGTTCACCAGGCCTTTCATCAGCCACATCGACGAGGATGGAAACGTCACGAAGTCTTTCCTTGTGCCGCAGGAGAATCCTCGCAGCTACTACAGGAACCAGATGCGCTCATATAATATTCCGGAGTTCATCACGGCTCCTGTCGATTTCGACCGCATCAAGGCAGAGAAGCTCATCAATCGTCCTGCCCGAAATCCATTCGGCTCTCGCATTTCGGAGTAGCTTTGCTTCTGGTTTACCGTAATCCGTTGATTGATAGCGGTATAACGAATGGACGGCTCCCTCTTTCGGGGGAACCGTCCGTATGGTATGTTGCTAAAAATCAGGCAGTTACGACAGTGACTGCTTGTGTCGTGCCGGAAGGTTAGTCAGCGTACAGGCCTGTGCGGTCGAGGACGTGGTCGAGGTTTGCGAGACCGTAGACCATCACTGCGTTGACGATGGCCGAGTGCTCCATGTACTCAGGAATGGTCTTGTTGTACATGTCCCTCTCGCTGTGCCAGATCTCGCCATAGTCGAAACCGTAGCCCTTGACGTCACGAAGGTCGAGCGAGATGGTAGGCACGCCGTTCATCGCAAAGTACGCATGGTCCGAACCACCGGCGGTGGTAGGGCGTGGACGAGGTTCGCTCTCGTTCTTGTTCACTGTGAATGGGAACTCAGGGTTGAGGTTCGCAAGTGGAGCCGAAATGTTCACGAAATCGTCGTACATGGCAGGTGGAACGGTCACCGATACTGCAACCTCAGGACCTCCGTCGCGGTTGAAGTAGTTCGAGATCTTGCCCATAGGAGCGACGCCGCTCTCGACGAAGAACTTCGATCCGAGAAGACCGAACTCCTCAGCGGTCCAGATGCAGAACATCATGGTACGGAGAGGCTTTGCGCCCGAGAGGGCTATGAGCCTTGCAGACTCCATGGTCACTGCGGTACCCTGAGCATCGTCGATGGCACCGGTAGCACCGTCGAAGGCGTCGAGATGGCCTCCCGTGAGCACGTACTCGTTAGGATATTTGCTGCCCTTGATGATGCCGATAACGTTGTGGTATTTCACCGGACCTTCAACGAAGTGGTTCCTGATGTCGAACTCAAGGAGGAAGTCGCGTCTCTCCTTTGCCTTCTTGTAGATTATGTCGTACTGCTCGCTGTCAAGCTTGATGTCGCACACGGTAGGAAGAGTGTCCATGGTGAGCTTGTCGCAGTTCGCACGGTCGTAGAGTATCTTCATCGGCACATCGGAAGACTGGATGAATCCGAGCGCGCCGGCCTTGATCATATCGTCGAAGAACGGAACGAGGATGTTGCCGTCCGCGTCCTTGGTCTCCGCGCTGACAGGGAAGCCGTTGGACTTGCCACCGACGAGGACCCATGCGCCCTTGATGAGGCCCTTGATCCTGTCGAACTCTCTCTGGGTCTTCGGCTCGATGACCACGTGGCCCTTCTGTGGACCCTTGGTGCCGGCGGTGTACGAAGGAGTGGCGAAATGGAGGTTCATGTCGCCCTCGCCCAGCATCCTTCCGAACCATGGACCGCGGTTGAAGCCGACGTTGATCTCACCGGCCTCCTGCACCATCACCTCAAGCCCCCATGACTTGAACTGCTGTGCGACCCACTTCTCGGCGTACTGGAGTGCGTCCGATCCGACGATACGTCCACCGATGCGGTTTGCGATGAAGTCCTCGATCTCCATGGTGGTGTTGTCAGTCTGACCGAGCTCTATGATCTTCTGGACGGTCTTGTCCTTCGATGCGTTATACTTCTGTGCTCCCGCCGGCATCGCGGTGACGAGGAGGAGGGAAGCGGACAGAAGCGCGATGATTCGTGTTCTCATAGTAATCGGCTATATGCTGGTTTAGCAGCCCTTGGCTACATTGATTGCGTTCTGGATGTCTGCGATGATGTCGTCCGGATCCTCGAGACCGATGCTCAGACGGATGAGCTCAGGTGCGATACCGGAATCGCGGAGCTGCTCGTCGGTGAGCTGACGGTGGGTGTGGGATGCAGGATGGAGCACGCAGGTGTGGCAGTCGGCTACATGGGTCTCGATGGTGATGAGCTCGAGCTTGTCCATGAATATGCTGGTGAACTCGCGCGCGTTGAGCTTGCCCTGGTCCTTGAGACCGAAGCACATCACGCCGCAGGTGCCGTTAGGCATGTATTTCTGCTGGTTCGCATGGTCTGCAGAGGACTCGAGCTCTGGGAAGTTGACCCATGCGACGTCCGGATTCGACTCGAGGAACTGAGCGACCTTGAGGGCGCTTGAGCAGTGCCTTGGCATGCGTACGTGGAGAGTCTGGAGACCGAGGCCGAGGTAGAAAGCGTTCTGCGGTGCCTGGATGCTGCCGAGGTCACGCATGAGAGTGGTGGTAGCCTTGGTGATGTATGCGAGCTTGCCGAACTTCTCGGTGAAGGTGATGCCGTGGTACGACATGTCCGGAGTCGTGAGGCCTGGGAACTTGTCCTTATGTGCATCCCAGTCGAAGTTTCCGCTGTCAACGACGCAACCGCCGACCTGCACGCCCTGACCGTCCATGTACTTGGTGGTCGAGTGGGTCACGATGTCCGCACCCCATTCGAAAGGACGGCAGTTCACAGGAGTAGGGAAGGTGTTGTCCACTACGAGCGGAACGCCATGCTTATGGGCGATGCGCGCGAACTTCTCGATGTCGAGGACCATGACTCCTGGATTGGAGAGAGTCTCGCCGAAAACGAGCTTGGTGTTAGGACGGAAAGCCTTCTCGATCTCTTCCTCGGATGCGTTCTGGTCCACGAAGGTGACGTCGATGCCCATCTTCTTGAAGGTGGTGCCGAGGAGGTTGAAGGTACCTCCATAGATGCTGGTCGCGCTGACGATGTGTCCGCCGGCCTCGCAGATGTTGAAGCATGCGAAGAAGTTCGCTGCCTGGCCCGAAGAGGTGAGCATCGCTGCGACACCGCCCTCGAGGGCTGCTATCCTTGCCGCTACCATATCGTTGGTAGGGTTCTGGAGTCTGGTGTAGAAATATCCGCTTTCCTCAAGGTCGAAGAGTGCGGCCATCTGCTCGCTGTTCTCGTACTTGAAGGTTGTGCTCTGAATGATTGGCATCTGGCGAGGCTCACCCTTCTTTGGGCTGTAGCCTGCCTGGACACAGAGTGTTCCGATTGAATACTTTGCCATTGTCTTGGTTCTTATGTTTGTTGTATGTTCGTTTGTTCAGCTTTTGCAGTTCGTTCTTTTTCCCTGCCTTTTCAGCAGGTTCCGACCGCTGCGTCTGTTTCGTTGGTTAAGCCTCCTCATGGAGAGTGTCCCAGAGGAGGGTCTTGAGCGCGTTGAGGTTCTCGCCTGAAACGGATGAGAAGAAGATGTGAGGCACATCCTTAGGAAGGGTCGGCTCGATTTCCTTCTTCATCTGCTCGTCGAGCATGTCGGACTTCGATATCGCGAGGACGCGGCCCTTCACGAGGAGCTCAGGGTTGTACATCTTGAGCTCGTTCAGGAGTATCTCGTATCCCTTGGCGAAGTCGTCGGTATCGGCCGGGAGCATGAACAGGAGGATGGAGTTGCGTTCGATGTGGCGGAGGAAGCGGAGTCCGATTCCCTTGCCTTCATGCGCACCTTCGATGATACCTGGGATGTCCGCCATGACGAATGACTGGTCGTCGAAGTATCTTACGATTCCGAGGTTAGGCTCGAGGGTGGTGAACGCGTAGTCCGCGATCTTCGGCTTTGCTGCGCTCACGGCTGCGAGCAGGGTAGACTTACCTGCATTAGGGAAGCCCACGAGACCCACGTCCGCGAGGACCTTGAGTTCGAGTATGAACCATCCTTCCTGGCCTTCCTCACCAGGCTGGGCGTAGCGAGGGGTCTGGTTGGTCGCTGACTTGAAGTTGTTGTTTCCGAGTCCGCCGCGGCCACCGGGAACGAGGATCTTCTCCTCGCCGGCCTCCACGAGCTCCATCAGCACCTCTCCGGTCTCGGCGTCCTTCGCTACGGTTCCGAGCGGCACGTCGAGAATGACGTCAGTTCCGTTCCTTCCGTGGCGAAGCTGACCGCTACCGCCTTCGCCGTTCTCGGCCATGATGTGCTTGCGGTACTTCAGGTGGATGAGGGTCCAGAACTGTGGGTTGGCGCGGAGGATGATATGTCCGCCACGTCCGCCGTCACCGCCGTCAGGACCGCCCTTTGGTATATATTTCTCCCTGCGCAGGTGCATCGAACCAGCACCGCCGTTACCTGATCTCAGGAAGACCTTTACGTAATCGATGAAATTTGAATCTGCCATAACATGCTTTTTTCCAAGCTACAAATATAGTCATTCTGTACCATATTTAATAATTTGGCTTTCTCATGAGTTCACAGCGGGGAAGTCATTTCTCCACCAAGCTGCTGGAGTTTTTATTGCTATCTTCTTTTCTCGCTGGCACGAACTACAAAAAATGAAGGATTCTTGGATGTCGTGGCAGGAAAATGGACAGATTAGGCAGATTTGCTGGCACGAAGTACAAAAATAGACCGATTCTTGGACGTCGTGCCACTTGCTATGGCGAACCGTCCCCTCTGGCCGACGCGAACTGAAAAATATTGCTGATTTTTTGAGTTCGCAGCGGGGAAATGGGCGTAGAAGGCAGAAATGCTGACGCGAACTGAAAAATATTGCTGATTTTTTGAGTTCGCAGCGGGAAAATGGGTGTGGAAGGCGGAAATGCTGACGCGAACTGAAAAAATTGACTGTTTTTTTGAGTTCGCAGCGGGGAAATGGGCGTGGAAGGCGAGGGGAATGAGCAAGGATACCCTGAACCGTGCGGAAAAAGCCGAGAAATACGCCGGGAAGGCGGAAATGCAGCCGAGGACAGGCAAAAGTGGAGCGGCGATAAAATATGACACCTAAGTAAAAATATAGTAGACCTGATTCGTGAAGATAATGTCCACATTTGAAATTGTTAAATAGGCAAATTTTCATAAACCTTAAAACAATAATCAAATGTGGACTAAAAAGAAGACATTCATCGCAGTACTTGCTTCTGCCATGGTCGTTCCCGCCGCCGCAATCGCGACTATGGGAATGCTCGGATCGTCAAGCAGCTACTCACGTCCGGAAGGACCTTGCGACGTCTATGCCCAGGGCGGTGCACCATGTGCCGCCGCCCATGCGACTACACGTGCGCTCTATGCTTCGTACGACGGACCTCTCTACCAGATCATGAGAAAGTCCGACGGTAAGAAACTCGACATCGGTGTCGTTCGGCCGAACACTCAGGACGGCGGCGGTTACGCAGATGCAGCCGCTCAGGACGAGTTCTGCCGTGACACCTACTGCTGGATCACCATCATCTATGACCAGTCCGGCAATGAGAACCACCTCACCCAGGCACCTCGCGGAGGCTTCCTCGGAACTTCGCTCGGAGGATTCGACAGCCTTCCTGTGGCTGACTGGGCTCCGATCACCCTCATGGGCCACAAGGTCTATGGCGTGTTCATCGCTCCAGGTATGGGCGTACGCTGCCTCGATACCCACGGCATCGCAGTCGATGATCAGGCAGAGGGCCAGTACTGGGTTATCAACGGTCACCATTACAACAGCGGCTGCTGCTTCGACTATGGTAATGCAGAGACCGATTCTCGCGACGACGGCGACGGCACCATGGAGACCACCTACTACGGAAACAGCATTCTCTGGTACTACGGAGAGGGTGCAGGTCCATGGATCATGACCGACCAGGAGAACAACCTCGTGGGCTGCGTCAACCCTGATCCGGAGGACAAGTATTGTCCTGACGTGCTCAGCGTTTCATGGCGTTTCGTGACCGCTACCGCCGACGGTGAGCCTCATCATTGGAGGTCTATGGGCGGTGACGCTCAGAAGGGCGAGCTCCTCACCATGTTCGACGGTCCTCGTATCCAGAACGAGAGGAACAGCTACGACCCTATGCGCAAGCAGGGATCTATCCTCCTCGGTAACGGTGGTGACAACGGTAACGTGTCAGCAGGTACCTTCTACGAGGGTGCAATGACCGCTCCTAACACCTTCCCTTCAGTGGAGACCAACCAGGCCCTCCAGGCAAACATCGTCGCTGCAGGCTATGACGTGCCAAGGCTTACCGTAAGTGCTTCCGACAAGGTGGATGCTCCTTCAGGACTCCAGACCTTCACCACGAACAGCACCAGGAATACCCGCGTGAAGTTCGTGAACACCACCGGAATCACCCTCAATGACCTCAAGATCTCCATCGATGCTCCTAAGGGCTGGAAGGTTACCGCGTTCGGCACCAACTCTTCAGTGAAGACCATCGACTATGCCGTAGCTCCTGGCCAGACCGTGATCGTTGACTTCTCTATCACCTCGGCTTCTGCAGCTTACGAGGGCGACCTCATCGCGAATGCAGAGTGGAGCCGCAACGGTGTCGTTGTCAAGGACGTCGCTTCAGAGAAGGTCCGCAACAACGCTCCTGTCAAGATCAACGAGTTCCGCGTGGCTGACGATAACGGCAACATCACCAACTCGTTCATCGAGCTCTACAACGACAGCGAGTCTACCGTGGATATCTCGGGATGGTCTCTCACACACCATGCAATCTGGCTCCCTATCTTCTCTTCAACAGAGATCCCATCGGGCACCAAGATCGCTCCTAAGAGCTACTATCTCCTCGGTCTTGCAAACTCAGGTCTCTCTGTCCCTGCATCGAAGGGCGACAAGACCATCTACGTACGCGACCTCATCGGAATCAGCGTTGGTGACGAGATCGAGATCGGTAATGGCAACACAGTCGAGAAACGCAAGGTAGCGAAGCTTATCGTGCCAGGTCCTAAGCCTGCCGAGACAGTCGATCCAAAGGCGCCATGGAGAAGAAGAAACTCTCTCGACTATGGCACTCCAACCACAGTATGGCAGCCTCTTCCTGAGGGACCGGTGATCACCATCCCTGCAGGCTCGACCAATATACCTGTCACCAGCACCGAGAACATCAAGGTCGGCGACAAGCTCGCCATCGGTTACGGCTCAAGCTTCCCTAACGTGAACGACGATCTCGCCAAGTATGAGGTCGTGACCGTCACCAAGGTCGGCAAGCCTGGTACCCAGGCATACCTTTCAATGGATGCCAAGCCTGGCGACAGGAACATCAAGATCTCTTCTACCGAGAACATCTCTGTCGGCGACAGGATCCGTCTCGACATCGACAGCGAGGGCCACGGCGTAGAGTGGGTTACCGTCAAGAAGGTCGGTACTCCATCGGAGAGGAACACCCTTTCAGGTCCGCTCAAGCCGGGTGAGGACCCTGGCACCGGTCTCGAGCTCAAGGAGAAGCTCAAATATCACCATGCGTCGAACATGCCTATCAGCGTGAACGGCAGCGGTGTAAGCTTCACTCCTGCCAGCAAGTTCGACCATTCTTCAAACGAGCCTGTCCTTGCACTCGTGTATGCAATCGAGCTTGACGAGCCTCTCTCAAAGAACCATGAGATCAACGACATCGTATTCGATGCGAAGGTCAAGACCGCAGGTTATCAGGACGAGGTCAAGGCTGACCAGCTCTTCGGAGGCCCTGCACTCTCAACCCATGCTGCAAGCATCATCCTCCGCGACGCGAAGGGTCTCGTTGCCGACGCGCTCAACTACGGCCGTGTCGTAGATCCATGGGTGAGCGAGGGTTACCATGGCGAGTCAGGATTCGGCAAGTTCGGTAACGTGGTGGATACTCCGTTCCTCCATGGCGATGACGGTTATCAGAACCCTACAACCAAGCTTGCTGAGATCAACCTCAGTGCCGGACGTTATCCGGACGGTGCTGATGCTGACGACAACATCAAGGACTTCAAGGTACAGAAGTATGTCGCTCTCGCAGCCCCTGTCGCAGCAGGCGAGAAGACCATCAAGGTCAACGACGTCAATGCGTTCAGGCCTGGTCAGACCATCCACATCGGCAAGGACGGCATCAGGGAGTCTGCCATCGTCGGCAGCGTCGGCTCTCCTGGAAGCACCTCACTCGCAGTTGATGCAAAGGCAGGAAGCACCCAGATCATCGTCAAGGACGGAAGGAACTTCAAGGAGGGCCAGATCGTCGTTGTAGGCGGCCTCAAGTATACCGCTGAGTCGATCATCATCGCTCCTCGTCCGATGTTCTGGCTTGTAAAGCCTGGCGATCCTGATCCAGTCGACACCATCAAGCTCAACAAGGCTCTCAGCTCTGCCCTCAAGGCAGGCGAGGATGTCTCAGGTACCGGTATTCTCCTTGCGTCGCCTCTCAACTCAGCTCATGCTGAAGGTGACCCTGTGATCGACAATATCCCTACTCCTGGACGCCCTAACATGTATCTCTAAAAGTTGTTATATTTGCGTGCTCGGCGATACCTGCTGTCGTCGGGCACGCTTTTTTCTATCCTGCATTATTTATGAAACGAATTGTTCTGACCGCCATGGCGGTATTCCTGGCGGCGGGTTCTGCTATCGCCCAGCCTCAGGCACCCCAGAGGAAAGACTCCTACAAACTCGCTGATGTCGGAACCCATGACCCGGTGATGGCAAAGGAGGGAAATACATATTACCTGTTCGCTACCGGAATGGGCATCTCTGTCATGTCCTCAACCGACAACATGAAGACATGGAAGTTCGAGAAGAGCGTATTCGAATCGGCTCCAGCATGGACTACCGAGATGCTCCCTAATTTCCGCGGACACATGTGGGCACCGGACGTGCTCTTCTATGAGGGCGAGTGGCACATCTTCTACTCATGCTCGGCTTTCGGAAGGAACACCTCCATGATAGGACATGCAACCAACAAGACCCTCGACCCTAAGAGCCCTGATTTCAAGTGGGTTGACAAGGGCTGCGTGATCCAGTCTGTTCCGAACAGGGACATGTGGAACGCTATCGACCCTAACGTCATCGTGGACGAGGAGGGAACCCCATGGATGGATTTCGGCTCATTCTGGGACGGTATCAAGCTCTTCAAGATGAAGAAGGACATGAGTGGCCCTGCAGTGCCTCAGGAGTGGTACTCTGTATGCAGGAGGGAGAGGAAGTTCGAGCAGCCTGATTCGAATGCCGGTGACGGCGCGGTTGAGGCTCCGTTCATCATGAAGCACGGTGACTACTACTATCTCTTCACTTCATTCGACTACTGCTGCCGCGGTGCGCGCTCGAACTACAATGTCGTGGTCGGCCGCAGCGAGAAGGTGTCAGGCCCGTACCTCGACAAGGACGGCAAGGACATGGCATACGGTGGCGGCTCTGTCGTTCTCGCAGGTAACAAGGATTGGGCAGGTGTAGGTCACAACGCGGCTTACGACTTCGGCGGCAAGAGCTACTTCGTCGCTCACGGATATGACCTCTCGGACAACGGAGCTTCGAAGCTTGTCGTAAGGGAGATCAAGTGGAGCTCTGACGGCTGGCCGATCGTCGAGTGGTAGATTCACTTCCTGAGTATTTCATTCAGTTATGAAAATCGTCGTCGCATCGGATTCATACAAGGGCTGCCTGTCGTCCAGACAGGTGGCGGACGCAGTCGCGCGTGCCTTGCCGGATGACGAGGTGCTGTGCGTGCCTGTCGCTGACGGCGGCGAGGGCACGGTAGAGGCTCTGGTCGACTGCCTCGGCGGGAGCTATGAACATGCGACAGTATCCGATCCTCTCGGACGACCGATAGCAGCGCGATACGGAATTGCCGGTGATATGGCGATCATCGAGTGCGCTTCGGCCTGCGGCCTGTCACTGCTTGCTCCGGAGGAACGCGACCCGCTGTCCGCAACAACGCGTGGACTCGGTGAATTGATTCTCGATGCGGTGGAAAAGGGGTGCAGGCGCTTTCTCATTGGCTTGGGAGGCAGCGCTACCAATGACGGGGGAATGGGAATGATAGAATGTCCGGGATTCATTGAGAAGACTCGCGGATGCCATTTCACCATAGCCTGTGACGTGGATACTCCATACGTCGGACCGGAAGGTGCAAGCAGTGTGTTCGGACCCCAGAAGGGCGCATCCCCGGAAGATGTGGAACTCCTTGAGAAACGGCTCTGTGGATACGCAGAACGCATATTTGCGGAGACCAGTGTGGATGTGAGGAGCATGCCCGGAGCAGGTGCGGCAGGGGGCCTTGGCGGTGCTTTTGCGGCCTATCTCGGAGCCGAGCTCAAGAGGGGAGTCGACATGGTCCTTGATGCACTGGACTTCGATTCCTTGCTGGATGGTGCTGACCTTGTCATCACTGGAGAAGGATGCTCTGATTTCCAGACCGTCAAGGGAAAGCTTCCGTACGGCGTCCTCATGCGTGCGAACCGAGCCGGTGTGCCTGTGCTGCTGATGAGCGGTGCGGTGCGCGACACCGATCAGCTACGTGACGCTGGGTTCGATCGCATAATTGCAGTGACTCCTGAAAGCATGCCGCTGTCTGAGGCCCTCAAGCCGGAGATCGCGGAAGGGAATATTCGCAAGGCTGCCATGAGCCTGTTTTCTTGACTGTGGCGTCGTAACAGACTGGATGTCAGGTGAATAATATAAGGACGGCTCCTCCGTGCGGGGGAACCGTCCTTGGTTTATTGTCTTGGCTTGTAATGCTTTACGACCTTAGTCGCGTGCCGACTAGAACTTGTCTACGATGGCGAAGATGCGCTCGCGGACCTCGTCGATGGTACCGACACCGTCAGCCTCGTTGTACTTGCCAGTCTTGGTGTAGTAGGCAATCTCAGGCTCGGTCTGGTTGTGGTAGGTGGCGATCCTGTTCTTGATGGTCTCCACGCTTGCATCATCTGCGCGGCCTTCGATGGCAGCACGATGCTGGATGCGGTCGATGATCATCTGGTCAGGGATCATGATGCTGACAACAGCAGTCACTTCCTCACCTGTCTTTGCGAGAAGCTGGTCGAGAGCCTCGGCCTGTGCGATGGTGCGAGGGAAGCCGTCAAGAAGGAAGCCGTCGACGCCCTTCACGGTCTTGAACTCGCTTTCGATCATTCCTTCAACAACCTCGTCCGGAACGAGATTTCCGCCGTCGATGAGAGCCTTTGCCTTGAGTCCGAGCTCAGTGCCTGCTGCAATTTCCTTGCGGAGAAGGTTTCCTGTTGAGATGTGGTGGAGATTGTATCTCTCTACCATCGCTGTGGCCTGAGTGCCTTTACCGGCACCTGGAGGGCCAAAAAGAATGTAGTATTTCATTGCTTGTTGGGGAAATTATTTCTGGTCAAGTATGTAGATGTCCTTGAGATTTCGACCGAGCTCGTCATAGTCGAGACCGTAGCCGACGACGAAATCGTTGCCGATATTCCTTGCGATGTAGTCGATCCTGAGGTCCTTCACTCTGAGCTTCTCAGGCTTGAAGAGCATGGTGCAGATGTAGGTCTGTGAAGCGCCCTTGCCTTCGAGTATCTTCTTGAGAGCCTCCATGGTGTAGCCAGACTCGACGATGTCCTCCACTATGATGACCCTGCGGCCGGTGAGAGAGCTGTTGAGACCCATGGTGACCTTTACTTCGCCTGTGGTCTCGGTACCGGCATAGGAACTCATCTTGATGCTGCTGAGTTCGAGAGGGAAGTTGAGGCGCTTGAGAAGGTCGGCGGTGAACATGATGGAACCGTTGAGCACGCAGAGGAGGATGGGCACATCGTCGCATCCCTCGAAATCCGCGTTGATCCTTGCTGCCACGGCGTCGATGTCCGCAGTCAGCTCTTCATTGGTTATATAAGGTTTGAAAACCTTATCATGGAGTGTTATCTTTTCCATCGCAAATTTGGACTGATACTACAAAAATATGAAAAACTCAGAAAAAAGAAGGGTTAAATTTCATAAATTTGCATCGGCCACCACCAATGGTTGAACATACATGTCATTCATTACTCTACCGCTGGTGGCGGTGGTGCTGCAAGTCAGCACTTTACGCGTTCCAGGCCCTTCTGGCAGGGACGACGCCCTCATTCCGTCAATTATCCACATCACCGGCGCGGACAGCGAAGAAGAGCTCGAAGAAGGCGAAATCGAGCGCTTCCTGCATCTCAGCGCGCATCCGCTTTCCATCAACAGAGCCTCCCGCAGCCGCCTCCTTTCGAGCGGACTGTTCACTCCTTATCAGGTCGCGACCATCCTTGACTACAGGCAGCGCACGGGGGACATACTGTCCATCGCCGAACTCTCCGTGATCCATGGCTTCGGAAGGGAGACGGCGGCCGCCCTTGCCCCATTCATAGTGCTAGAAAGCTCTGGTCCTCCGGCTTCGGTAAGGGGCTATGGAGGACGGAAACATGACGTGTCGGAAGAAGTGACATCCAAACTGTCAGTGCGATTCAATAAAAGTGACGGTTCTGGCAATGGCATGAAGATATCGGAAGGCTTGAAGTACCATCTTGAGGTAGACGGCCAGTGGGAATTCAATCTCGGCCTGAACGACAGTTCGGAACGACAGAAGGAGAGTTGGAAGAACGGTGGAATGGGACACTCCATGAGCCTGGCCTACAGCTCGCCATGGCGGGGAGCGAAAATCAGCCTGAACAGGCTTGTGGTTGGAGATTTCAACCTCCGCTTCGGGCAGGGACTGGCGATGTGGAGCGGGATGGGACTGGCCGGCCTGAGTAACGTGGGCTCATTCTCGCGCAATCCTACGGGGCTGAATCCATATAGGTCGTACTCGGCCGGCGTGGTCGATTTCTCCGGTCCTCTCTATCGTCAAGGCGAAACGGCCCAAAGGGGGCTCGGCGCGGAGCTCGGTTTTGGCCGTTTCGCACTCACCGCGTCTCTTTCTTTGCAGCAGTACTCGCGCGGCGGAACTTTTGTTTCGGACTTCGGTCTGCTGCCGGTGTTGAATCTTTCTTATTATGGGAGGATACACCAGGAGTCCCTGACCAGCTATCTCAGCACCGGCTTCGACGGACAAGTGAGGGACGCCCGGCTCTCTGCGGACTTCCGCGTCGGAATCAACGGCGTCGACGTCTTCGGCGAGAGCGCGATCGACCTTCTCGCGCTGAGGGAGATGGAGAGGGCAGTGGCCTTTCTGGCAGGCACCCGCTTCAAGGCCGGAGAGATCATGACCCTCGCCGCGATGCTCCGATATTACCCGGCCGGATACTCCGCCGGATGGTCCGGGGCGGCCAGGTCATCTTCCCGATGCACAGACGAGCATGGGGCCTCCCTGGCCGCCCGCCTGAAGGCCGGAGAGTACCGTGGATACCAGCCTGCGCACCTTCTCGACCTGAGTCTTGACGGGGCCTGGTATCCGTCGAAAGAACATCTGCAAATCAAAGCTTTAGCAAACTATACTTGGAGTATTACTGAAAATTGGAATATGGCAGTAAGACTGCAATATAGGCATAGGAACTATGACCAGCGAAACCGACTCGAACTACGCCTCGACGGAGCTTGGAAGAACGATGACTGGCAGGCTAGACTGAGGCTTCATGGAGTATATGGGAATGCGTTCGGGGGCATGGCCTACGTAGAGGGTGCATATACGGGAGTGCACCGTCCCGAACTTGCGATCTACCTTCGGGCCGGGCTCTTCCACACCGAAGGATGGGCCGACAGGATCTATGTGTACGAGAGGGATGCTCCTGGCAATTTCAATGTCCCTGCCCTCTACGGCGACGGCTGGTGGAGCTCGTTCTATCTCTCTCTCAAGCTGTCGCGTCTGATGAAGCTGGGACTGAGATTCTCCACGACCCGGCTCGATAAGTATGACGGACGCCTGCAGCTCTCGTTTTTGTTCTGAAGCAGAAATGCCTAACTTTGTGGAGTCACATATATATAGAAGTCATGAATAATCCTTTCAAGAAAGCAGGCCTCCTGCCTCTCATCCTCCTTGCGATTCTGCTCGGAATCGTGTGTTCAATCTTCCTTCCTGAGTGGATGGTAAGGATATTCGTGACCTTCAATTCTATCTTCAGCAATTTCCTCGGAATGTTCATTCCTCTGCTGATAATCGGCCTTGTGGCGCCGTCTATCGCCGATTTGGGCAAGGGAGCCGGTCGACTTCTGCTGATTACAGTGGCTATTGCATACGTCTCCACCATCTCTGCGGGCTTCGTTTCGTATTTCGCGTGCAGGTGGACCTTCCCGTCGCTTATAGGTAATGATATGGGAGCTCTGGATGCTTTCGACTCATCCGAGAACATCGCTCCATATTTCACTATCGAGATGCCTGCTTTCATCAACGTGACCACCGCGCTCGTGCTTTCATTCGTGCTCGGTCTCGGTTGTTCCTTCATAAAGGGCACAGCCCTGAAGTCCTTCCTTGACGATTTCAGGTCCATCGTGATGCTGACCATCTCCAACGTGATCATCCCATGCCTTCCTATCTTCATCTTCGGCATCTTCCTCAAGATGGGTGCGGAAGGTCAGGTCGTGACCGTGCTGGGAATGTTCATGAAGATAATTCTCGTGATACTCGTGCTGCACGTGGGAGTGCTGCTCGTCCAGTTCCTCATCGCCGGCGGAATCGCGAAGAAGAATCCTTTCAAGTCTCTTGTCACCATGCTCCCTGCGTATGCGACAGCCCTCGGAACGCAGTCTTCTGCAGCTACCATCCCAGTCACGATGAACTGCGCGAAGAAGCTTATCGATAGGGAAGAGATAGCAGAATTTACTGTTCCTCTATGCGCGACTATCCATATGCCTTGCAGCATCTTAAAGATAGTTGCCTGCAGCTTTGCTGTAGCTTTCTCTATGGGAATGTCCGTAGATTTCGGTCTCTATGCGGGATTCATCATGATGCTTGCCGTGACTATGATCGCAGCTCCTGGAGTTCCCGGAGGAGCAATCATGGCAGCACTCGCGCTGATATCCTCAATGCTCGGCTTCGATGCCAATATGCAGGGTATAGTCATAGCAATCTACATCGCACTCGACAGCTTCGGAACAGCCGGTAACGTGACCGGTGACGGAGCCGTTGCGATGATAGTGGATCGTATCAGAAAATAGGAAACTAGTCCTTTACAGGAATCTTGAGGATGTCGCCAGGGTGGATGTTAGCGTCGACCCCGTTGAACTCCATGATCTCCATGGCTGAGACTCCTTCGAACTTCTTGGCTATGCCGAAGAGGGTGTCGCCCTGTCTCACCTTATACTCAGTGTACTTAGGCGCCTCCTCCTTAGGATCAGACTCTTCCTGAACCGTTTCCTCGACCTTGGTCTGAGGCTGGGCAGGAGTACCTTCGAGGCCTGGGTGACGGGTGATCTCGCGGATCTCCTCTTCTTCCTCTTCTTCGAGCTCAGGCTTAGCTGCTGCGGTGGTATCTGCTACCGTTGCCGGAGTTTCAACGTTCTTTGCTTCAGCGGTTTCAGTATTGCTGGTTTCAGTTGTACTTGAGGCTTTCTTCTCCGTCTCGGCTGGGGCTTTCGTCGTCGAAGCTGCAGGCTTGTCGTTCTGACTCTGGGTGACTGTGGTGGTTACCTTCGTCGCGCTTGCAGGGTTATAGACATAGAGGTTCTGGCCGACCCTGATGTTTGTGCTCTTGAGGTTATTCCACCTCTTGAGGTCGTTGATGCTGACATGGTATTTGCTGGCGATCTTGCTGAGAGTATCTCCGCTCTTGACCTTGTAGGTGGTGCGGGTGCCCTGGCTGGTATTTGCAGCCGAGCCGGTCTCGATCTTCTTTATCACGAGAGGATTGAAGAGCGAATCCGCCTTGTATCTGTAGATCGAATCCTCATGCTCCATGAAGGCCTCCACATAGTGCTCAGGGATGCGGAGCACATACTCCATGTCGTTGCCTGGAACTATGTCGTGAACGTATTGAGGATTGAGGTTCCTGAGCTCGCCGACAGGCACGCCGATCACGTCGTGGATCTGGGTGAAATGGAGTTTCTTGTGGATGAGGAAGGTGTCGACCTTCTCAGGGAGAGCACATGGCTTAGGATTGATGCCGTGCTCCTTATAATACTTGGTTATATAGAGAGCTCCCACGAATGCGGGCACATAGCCTCTGGTCTCTTTCGGAAGGTATGGGTAGATGTCCCAATAGCCGGTCTTTCCGCCAGCTCTGGTGATTGCTCTCTTCACGTTTCCGCTGCCGCAGTTGTATGAAGAGATGGCGAGGCTCCAGTCTCCGAACCTCTGGTATGCGTCGAGAAGGTAGCGCGCAGCCGCGTCGGCAGCCTTGTGGACATCCAGACGCTCGTCTACGTACGAGTCGATGCGAAGTCCGTAGACCTTTGCGGTAGCGTACATGAACTGCCACATTCCGCGTGCTCCTGCCCTTGAGAGGGCGAGCGGATTCATCGCGGACTCGATGATGGCCATGCATGCGAGCTCCTCAGGGATTCCGTACTTGTTGAAGGTTTCCTGGAAGATAGGGAAGTAGTAGCTGCATAGGCCGAGCATGGTCGGCATCGAACTCTTCCTTCTCTCTGCGTAGAGGATGACGTTGTTCCTGACTATGTCGTTGTATGGGAGTGCGAAGATATTGTTCATCTCCTTGAGCCTCTCCATGTAGATGTCGTCCGAGATCTTGGATTCCAGCTTCACCGAGTCAAGGTTGTAGTTCTCTTCCTTGTACCTCCTTATACGGTCCTGGGCGTCCCAGAGGCTGATACTGTCCTTTGCGTTCTCTCCGAGGTTGAACGGTACGTAATTTCCTCTCTCGGTGGCCTTCCTATGCGCTTCGGTGATCTCTGCGATGGTCTTCTCGTCCTCTCTCGACTTGCGCTTCAGGTTGTCAAGCATGCTGTTGAGAGAGTCTATCTGTCGCTTGAGGGTCAAGTTCTCGTCGGCAAGGCGTGCGCGGTTCTGAGCGTGGCCCATTGTGGTAGGCAATGTCAGCAGGATGACCGTCAGGATGGCAATTATTCGTGTTGTGGATTTCATGTTCAAGCGTGTGGGGTTAGAAAGTGAATCCAAGCCTGAGTCCGACGGCATTGTCGGTCACGTTCGCCCTTCCGGAGAAGGCGTACGCGTTGTCAGGCAGAATGATGGTTGGTTCAATCTGCATGCTCAGGTCTTCGGAGACCTCGAAATCATGCATGTATGCGAATACGTTCGCATCTATGACGTTCAGCAGGTACACTGCCAGCACTCCGAGTATCGAATAGTCCCTGTACCTTCGGTAGACGTCGCGATAGTACTTCGCCGTCTCTCCGGAGATGCTTCCGTCGTATTCGACTCCCGGCGTGGTTGCCTGGTTATGTATCCACTTGAACCTTTTGTAGTTCGTGTTGTTCGTGTAGAGGAAATATCCGGCGGTGATCATTCCGCCCTGGTAGATCGGGATCTTCCAGTACTCGCCGTTGTATGCCTGTCCGAGACCCGGGAAGAGGAGGGAGTAGATGGTAGCCCTGCCCGGAAGCGGATGCTGGCTCCTGTCGTAGCAGAACACACCGTCCATCAGCGAAGCCCAGTAGCACACTCCTGCTCCGACGAACATCCATGTGCTGAGGTTCTTGGCCTTGTTGTCGACGAAAGGCTCCGGCGTAGATGGCATACCTCCGCCCGCTATGATCTCGCTGTTCTCCTCGGCCCATGCAGTATGGGCCTTGACTGACTTGTTGTACCTCGCGCGGTAGTATCCGCCGACTCCGGCGAATCCACCAATGGTTCCGTACACTATCGGGAG